>JAJTDF010000099.1 GCA_021294835.1 Planctomycetaceae bacterium | reverse complement strand
ACCATCCTCAACGCCCTGGTCCGCGACGACAAGCTCTGGGGCGAAAAGAACTCGAAAGAGGCTTGACAATCAACACAGTCGCTTCGCTGACCAATCTTCTCTTCTGCCTTTGCTGAGAAGAAAGACATGAAGGCCAGTCAGCAAAGAAGCGAAGGAAGCGAAGAAGGAACAGAGCCAAGGCCTGATCACAGCAGCGCAATCGGATCCACATCAATCGCCGTGTGCGTGTCGGACAGCAGCAGGCCCTGGGCCCGCAGGCCGGCCAGCAGGCCTTGCAGCGTGCCCCGTGACGAGGAGAGCAACTCGATGGCCTGGCGGTGGTGGTCGTCGATCCGGGAGATCGGGCAGGGCATCGGCCCGCGGATGCGGACGCTTTGCGGGTCGGGCAGGGCGTCGCGTGCCTCAGTGAGGGCGTGGGCGAGGTCGGCGGCGTGGGCGGTGGCCCGGTCCAGATCGCGGTCGCGGCAGACGATGCGGGCCATGCGGCCGATGGGCGGCAGGCCGACGGCGGCGCGGCAGGCCAGTTCGTTGTTGGCGAAGGTGGTGTAGTCGTGGGCGGCGGCCAGCACGATGGGCTCGGCGGTGGGGCTGGCGGTCTGCACGATGACCAGCCCGGGCCGATCCGCCCGGCCGGCGCGACCGGCGACCTGGCAGACCAGTTGGAAGGTGCGTTCGGCGGCGCGGAAGTCGGGCAGGGAGAGGGCGGTGTCGGCATTGATGACCCCGACGAGGGCGACGTTGGGGAAGTCCAGGCCCTTGGCGATCATCTGCGTGCCCAGCAGGATGCGGACCTCGCCTTTGGCGAAGCGGTCGAGCGCGTGGAAGTAGTCGGCGCCGGTGGTCATGGTGTCGGCATCCAGCCGGAGGAGGGTCTGGCCGATGGTGATGCCAAAGTCGGGCAGGAACTTGCGCTGGAGTTCCTCTTCAACACGCTGGGTGCCCAGGCCGAAGGTGTTGGGCCGCCGGGCGCAGGTGGGGCAGGCGGTGGGCAGCAGCAGTTCGGCCAGGCAGTGGTGACAGCGGACAAACCCGCCGGGGATGGGCACGCCGGAACGGTCCACACCGGCGGCTTTGTGGTAGACGACGGTCGCGTCGCAGTGGTTGCAGTGCATCACCCAGCCGCAGTTGGGATCAGGGCAGGAGATGTAGTTGGCGTAGCCCCGGCGGTTGAGCAGCAGCATGACCTGGCCCCGGTCGGCCAGCGTGCGGGCGATGGCCTTCTCGAGCGTGGGGCCGAGCAGGTGCAGGTGGCGGTCGCGCCAGCCGCCGGGCTGCTGGGCGCGGGCGCGGCGTTCGTCGAGCAGGTCGACGATGCGGACTTCGGGCAGGCGGGCGTTGCCGGCGCGGGTGGTCAGTTCGTGCAGGTGGTAGCGGGCGCGGGGGGTGGAGGGCGAGTGAGGGCGGGTGTTGGCCCAGGACTCCAGCGAGGGTGTGGCCGAGCCGAGCAGGACGGGGCAGTTGGCCAGATGGGCGCGTTTGACGGCGACATCACGGGCGTGGTAGCGGGGCAACTGGTCTTGCTTGTAGCTGGAGTCGTGCTCTTCATCGACGATGACCAGACCGAGCGTGGGCACGGGGGCGAAGACCGCCGAGCGGGCGCCGACGACGACGCGGACCTGGCCTTTGGCGCAGGCCGTCCACTGGGCGTTGCGCTGGGCCTGCGTGAGGCCCGAGTGCAGCACGGCGACCGAGCCGGAGCCGAAGCGGTCCAGGAAGCGGCGCGAGGTTTGCGGCGTGAGGGCGATCTCGGGAACCAGGACGATGGCGGTGGCGGAGGGTCTGGCGGCCAGCAGGTGCTCGATGAGTCGGAGGTAGACCTCGGTCTTGCCGGAGCCGGTGATGCCCCGGAGGAGGTGGGCGGAGAATGAGCCGAGCGCGGGGACGAGCGAAGCCAGAGCGCGGGCCTGATCGGGCGTGGGGGTGAGGCGAGGGGCGGGGGGGGCCGGCGCGGCGTTGGCGTCGGGCGGAGGCGTGGAGGCCTCCTCGCCGAAGGCGCCGGCGCGGGCGGAGACGGTGTCGTCGGCGGACTCGGTGAGCAGGCCGGCGGCGTGGAGGCGTTTGACGGACGGGGAGGAGATGGCGGCGAGGCGGCGGAGGGCGGCGGGTTCAGCGGGAAAGTCGGACTCGGGCAGGGCGCGGAGGCGGGCGAGGGCGGCGCGGAGGGGCTTGGTGAGGGCGGCCTCGGCCGGGGCGGTCGTCGGGGAGGGTGGGAGCGGGGTGTAGCGGAGGATGCGTTTGCGGCCGATTTGCTTTTTGACGGCGGCGGGGAGCATGGTTTGGAGGACCATGCCCAGGGGGCAGACGTAGTAGGTGGCGAGCCACTGGGCGAGGGCGAGCAGATCGGGGTTGATGCGGGCGGGGGTGAGTTCGAGGATGGGCTTGGCTTTGGCGGGGGGAAGGTCGCCGAGGAGGGCGGCGTCGCCAACTTGGAGGACGATGCCGCTGGTGGGCGTGTTGGCTTTGCCGAGGGGGACGCGGACGAGCTGGCCGGGGAGCGGCTCGGGCATGCCGGCGGGGATGAAGTAGGTGAGGGTGGGGGGGGGGGGGGGGGGGGGGGGGGGGGGGGGGGGGGGGGGGGGAGGATTTGGCGGGGGTGTGTTCGATGCCACGGTGGAGGACGACGGAGGCGAAGCGGGAGCCGGGGCCGGGGCGGGGCGGCGGTGCGGCGGGATCGGGCTGTCCGAAGAGGGAGGTCATGCGGGAGTGGCGGCGCGGTGTGGTTTCATGGCTATGTATGCACGGTGCGGCGGGGACGGTGCGCTAAACTGGTGGCCGGAGGCAGGGAAACGGGCGTGGGGCACTCGGGAGCCGGACGTGGACAACGTGTCAGCAGGTGGCAAGTCGAACGGTGCGGTCGGGGGCGTGGGTCGGTTGGCGTTGGCCAACGGCGCGGTGTTTACGGGGCGGGCGTTTGGGGCGGTGGGGCGTGGGGTGGCCAAGGCGGCTGAGGTGGTGTTCAACACGGCGATGGTGGGGTATCAGGAAGCGCTGACCGATCCGTCGTACACCGGGCAGATTCTGGTGATGACGCCGAGCCAGGTGGGCAACTACGGGGTGAACCGGGAGGATGTGGAGAGCCGCAAGGTGCAGGTGGCGGGGTTTGTGATCCGGGAGTTGTCTGGGGTGGCGAGCAACTTCCGCAGCACGCAGACGCTGGCGGCGTATCTGGCGCAGGCCGGGGTGCTGGGGCTGGAGGGGATCGACACGCGGGCGCTGACGCGGCTGCTGCGGACGGGCGGTGTGATGCAGGGGGTGATTTGCGATGATGCGTCGGTGAGCGATGCGGGCCTGGTGGCCCGGGCCAAGGCGGCGGCGCCGATGGCGGGGCAGAATCTGGTGCCGCTGGTGGGGTGCGCCAAGAAGGAGGCGTGGGGTGAGGATCTGGGTGAGTGGTCCATGACTCGGCAGTTGCCGGGGGTGTTTGGCGGGGAGCGGCGGGGCGGGAAGCTGCGGGTGCTGGCGCTGGACTGCGGGGCCAAGAGCAACATTCTGCGGAACCTGAGCGACCGCGGGTGTGAGGTGGAGTTGCTGCCTCATGGGACCAGCGGGGCGGAGATTCGCGGGAAGTTTGAGCGGGGGGAGTTTGACGGGCTGTTTATCAGCAACGGCCCGGGCGACCCGGCGGCGGTGCACGCGACGATCGCGGCGCTGCGGGAGGTGGTGATGGGGCCGGCGACGGCGCGCGGGCATGTGCCGGCGTTTGGGATCTGCCTCGGGCACCAGTTGCTGGGGCTGGCGGTGGGGGCGAAGACATTCAAGCTGCCGTTCGGGCATCGCGGGGCGAACCAGCCGGTGAAGAACCTGCTGACCGGGCGGGTGGAGATCACCAGCCAGAACCACGGCTTTGCGGTGGACCCGGAGAGCCTGAAGGCGGCGGGCGGGGAGCCGACGCACGTACACCTGAACGATGGGACGCTGGCGGGCTTCCGGCTGACGGATCGGCCGGTGTTCTGCGTGCAGTATCACCCCGAGGCTTCGCCGGGGCCGCACGACAGCGCGTATCTGTTCGACGCGTTCGTGCAGATGATGCGGGACCGCAAGCCGACGCGGTTTGTGGTGCAGGCTGAGGGCAAGCCGGCGCTGCAGCCGGCGGGTGTGTGAGGCTGAGATTGGATGCTGGGGCGGGGGTGTGACGCAGGGCTGAGGATCAGCCGGCGCGGCGTTGCTGCTTTTCCTCGCGACGCCACTGCGCGAGGATGGCGACGCAGCGGCGGACGTAGGGGATGCCGCTGACGACGGTGAGAATGAGTGTGAGCCAGACGAGGACGTCGATCAGCGAGCGGCCCCAGGGGGTGGGGTCGGAGGGGATGGCGACGGCGGAGACGGGGGCGACGGCGATGAGCACCAGGACGGCGGGGACCAGGACACTCTGGAGGATCATCTTCCACTTGCCCCACCAGTCGGAGGCGAAGGTGATGCCCTGGCCCTCGAGCACGCCTCGGATGGAGGTGACCAGCAGTTCGCGGGCGAGCATGAGGACGACCATCCAGGGGTAGACGCCGCTGAGCTGGATGCCTTTGCCGGAGAAGGGGTGGGTTTCGGGGAGGGGCTGCCAGAAATCCGGGCCGGCGAGGAAGACGAAGGCGCCGACGATGAGGATCTTGTCGGCGAAGGGGTCCATGATGCGGCCGAAGACGCTTTCGACCTTCCACTTGCGGGCGAGGTGGCCGTCGAGGGCGTCGGTGAGGCCGGCGATGCCGAAGAGGGCGGCGGCGAGGAGGAGGAACCAGTCGATGCCGGCGAAGAGGGTGGTGCGGGTGACGGCGGGGGAGTGGTCAAGCCGCCAGGCGGTGAGGACGGCGAAGAAGACGACCGCCATGACGACGCGGGAGGCGGTGAGCCAGTTGGGGAGGAGGCGGCGGAGGGCGGAGATCTCGGGCGCGGCGGCGACCGGGCGGGCGGGTGAGGCGGCGCGTTGGGGGGCGTTCGGGTTGGCGAGGTTCTGACCGAGGGAGGTCATCGGCGCGGCATGGTAAGGAGAGCGCGTGGCCCTGGGCGGCGGGGGCTGGGGCGGCGTGGTTGGCGGGGTGGCATGGGGTGAGTGCCCCAAGCGGAGGCTAAGTGACAGGTTGTCCACGATGATCAAAGTGGAGGACAAGTGGAGAGATGGGGACGGATGGGTGGCCCCCCGGGTGGAAGGGGGGCTTACCCCTCTCTACCCTGTCGCCCTCAAAGCCCGAACGGAACCCGCGAAGCGAAGTGCGGCGGGATGTGTTCGGGTGGAGATACGCGGAGTCGCCGTCCTTGGATCACCCATTGAGCCCGATTTTGCTGTACGCCGGCTGCGGTCTGGGGGCCTTGGCCGTGGCGTTGTCGATGCCCAGAAAGAACTTCAACCCGTACGTGGTTGGGGCGGTTCTGGGAGCGGCGGCGCTGGGGCTGGTGATGTTCGGGCTTTGGTGGAAGCACCCGGAGAGCCTGCCGAATCTGCACTTCTACCTGTTCTCGGCGATTGCGCTGGGGGCGGCGTTGCGTGTGATCACGCATCCGCGGCCGGTGTACGCGGCGTTGTATTTCGTGCTGACGATTCTGGCGTCGGCGGGGTTGTATCTGATCCTGTCGGCGGAGTTCATGACCTTCGCGCTGATCATCGTGTACGCGGGCGCGATTCTGATCACGTATCTGTTTGTGATCATGCTGGCGACGGAAAGCCCGACGGAAGAGCAGCCCGATGCGCTGAACGAGTATGACCGGGTGGCCAGGGAGCCGGTGACGGCGACGCTGGCGGGGTTTGTGCTGCTGGCGGGGCTGAGCACGCTGTTTACGGTGGACCTTGGGAAGATGGCGGCCCGGCCTGAACTGATGGCGGGGGACCGGCAGCTGGCGATCATGGCTCGGAAGGTGGAGCCGATCCTCAAGGAGGCGGGGCTGCTGAAGGAGGGGGAGACGGTCAAGGCGGAGCCGTATTCGCGTGCGGCGTGGGGCGGGGCGCAGGACGGGGATCCGACGCTGGATGCGATCACGGTGACGGGGCCGGGGGGCGAGCGCCGGATCACGAGGGATCAGTGGCCGGCGAATCTGAAGCTGAGCAACTCGGAAGGGGTGGCGTTCTCGCTGATTGATGCGCACCCGGCGGCGATCGAGATCGCGGGCGTGATTCTGCTGATGGCGATGCTGGGGGCGGTGGTGCTGGCCCGCAAGAAGGTGGAGATGGATGAGCGGGCGATGGCGGCGGCGATGGCGCGTGAGCGGTCGCCGATGAAGGGTGATGAACTGGGCATTGAGGGGCGGTTCGCGCAGCCGGGCGTGGGCGAAGGAGGCGCAGCGTGAGCATGGACGTGCTGATGACCCTGGGGCAGGGGCCGTTGCCGGCGGAGATGGGGCCGGTGACGCTGTACCACTACCTGTTCGTGTCGGCGGCGATGTTCTGCATCGGGCTGATCGGTTTTCTGACCCGGCGGAACCTGATCATCATGTTCCTGTGCACGGAGCTGATGTTTCAGGCGGCGGGGGTGGCGCTGGTGGCGTTCAGCCGGTTTCACCTGAATCACACCGGTGAGACGTTCGTGATCTTCGTGCTGACGGTGGCGGCGGCGGAGGCGGCCCTGGCGCTGGCTCTGGTGGTGCTGCTGTTCCGGCGGAAGGAGACGCTGGACGGGACGAGCTGGACGGAACTGAAGGGCTGACCTTCGGTGGTTGGGGGAGGTTGAGAGACAGAGCGGTGGGGTGAGTGGAAGTCGGGCAGAAGGCCTGCAAGGGGCGGGGGACGGGCTCCAACAAAGGCGAAGCGTGACAGAGACCATCACACAACTTGCGGGGCTGCTGGAACCGGTGCTTGGGGGCGTGCTTGCGACGGCGGGGAGCGCGGGCTCTCCGGCGGCGGCGGGCGCGGCCGGGGCGGGGGCCGGGCCGGCTGCGGGGCCGATGTGGGCGGCGCTGATTCCGGGGTTGCCGATCCTGGGGTCGGTGCTGTGCCTGCTGTACGCGGTGCTGGGGATCAAGAACAAGCTGCCGGCGATCACGACGGTGGCGCTGCTGGCGGCGTCGTTCGTGCTGACGGCGGTGCTGTTTGTGAATCACAACGGCCAGCCGCAGGTGGTGCACCTGTTCAACTGGTTCGACTTGGCATGGGGGACGGGCAAGGGCGAGCACCTGCTGGCGGGGTTTGCGTACTACATCGACAACCTGACGCTGCTGTGGATGCTGTTTGTGACCGGGCTGGCGGCGCTGATTGCGCTGTACAGCAGCGAGTACATGAGCCATGACGTGGGGCTGGGGTACTGCCGGTTCTTCGGCGCGTTCAACCTGTTCGTGTTCTCGATGTCGTGCCTGGTGATGGGCGACAACCTGCTGCTGATGTTCCTGGGGTGGGAGGGCGTGGGGTTGTGCTCGTACCTGCTGATCGGGTACTTCTACACCAAGCCGGCGGCGGTGGCGGCGGCGAAGAAGGCGTTCATCGTCAACCGCATCGGCGACCTGGGGCTGGTGCTGGGCGTGATGCTCACGTTCGTGGTGTTCGGGACGGTGGAGTACGCCAAGCTGTTTCCGATGATGGCGGCGGGGCTTGACGGGGCGGGGCGGCCGGTGGCGGACTGGGTGACGTGGGTGATTCCGGCGCTGCTGACCGTGGGCGCCTTCGGCAAGTCGGCGCAGTTGTTCTTCTATGTGTGGCTCCCGGACGCGATGGAAGGCCCGACGCCGGTTTCGGCGCTGATCCACGCGGCGACGATGGTGACGGCGGGCGTGTTCCTGATCGCCCGGCTGTACCCGCTCTACACACTGGACCCGGACCTGCGGGTGCTGACGTTCGTGGCCTGGTCGGGCGCCATCACGGCGTTCTGGGCGGCGACGATCGAGATGGCGATCTTCGACATCAAGCGGGTGATGGGTTACTCGACCATCAGCCAGCTGGGGTTCATGTTCGCGGGGCTGGGGCTGCTCTCGCCGGTGGGGGCGGCGTTCCACACCTTCACGCACGCGTTCTTCAAGGCGACGCTGTTCCTCGGCGTGGGCGCGGTGATGCACGGCTTCGGCGGCCAGCTTGACCTGCGGCGGCTGTCGGGCGTGGCGTGGATGCGGGGCTTCGGGCTGGTGGGTGTGGCGATGCTGATCGGGTCGATCAACCTGTCGGGCGTGCCGTTTACGGCGGGCTTTTTCAGCAAGGACATGATCCTGGCGCAGGGATTCACCACGCCCAACAGCATGATCGGCGGGGCGTCATGGGTGGCGTGGCTGCTGCTGATCACGGCGGGCATGACGGCGTACTACACCTTCCGGACCTACTTCCGCGTGTATGCCGGGCCGAAGGAGTTTGTGCCGGGCGATGATGCGGAACTGCTGGACCTGGGGCGGCACCCCAAGGGCGTGTCGCTGGATGAGTGGCACAAGCAGCACGGGCATGGCCATGGTCATGGGCACGGGCACGGCGACCATGGGCACGGTGGCGGGCATGGGCATGGTGACGGGCATGGGCACGGCACGGACTTCAAGTCCTCGGGGCGGGTGGACTTTGACCCGACCACCGAGGAGTTTGATCCGCACCCGCCGGGCTTTGCGATGAAGGCTGCGATCGCGGCCTGCATGGTGCTGGCGGTGCTGGCGGCCGGGCTGTACTTCGTGAAGGCTCCGTCGCTGGCCGGCTCGGAGCACGGCGGGTGGGTGGGCTCGATGGTGCACAACTCGTCGGCGGCGCTGCACGTGGAGGGGCTGGGGGACGCCGGCAAGGCGGTGGAGTTCCGTGGGGCTTCGCACACGACGCAGAGCTTCCTGGGCCTGGATCCGCACGCGGTGATGTACTACGTGTCGGCCGGGGTGGGGCTGCTGGGCATCCTGATCGCGGCGTATCTGCACGGGCCCAAGGGGTGGCAGGGCCTGTTCATCGGGTCGCGCACGGTGGCGGCGACGAGCCGGGCTGACGGCCTGGCGAACCTGTTCGGCCCGCTGACCACCGCGGCGCGGAACAAGTACTACGTGGACGAGATCTACAACTTTGTCATCCGCGTGCCGCTGCTGGTGCTGGGGCACGTGTTCCACCTGATTGACAAACTGCTGGTGGACGGCCTGGTGAACGCGTTCGGGCGGGCGCCGCGGGCGGCGGGGAACGCGGCCCGGGTGGGCCAGAGCGGCGTGCTGAACGGGTATGCGGTGGGCATGGCGGCGGGCATCGCGCTGCTGGTGGTGCTCGCGTTTATGGCGATGAACTGAGGAGATTCGACGGCCCATGCTTCTTTCGCTGATCCTCATTCCGCTGATTGCCGCGGCCCTGGTGCCGCTGAGCCCCAAGCGGCTGGTACGTCCGCTGGCGCTGGTGGGGACGCTGATCCCGCTGGGGCTGGTGGTGTGGCTGCTGGGCGCGTACTCGTGGACCAAGCCGGGTGGTGTGCCGACGGACCTGGCGATGACGGTGGGGGCGTTGCCGGACCTAGGGATCGCGCTGAGCTTGAACATTGACGGGCTGTCGATGTCTCTGGTGGCGCTGACGGCGCTGCTGGGGCCGATCTGCGTGGTGGGTTCGTACAGCGCCATCACGGCGCGGGTGCGGACGTACTACGGGTGGCTGCTGGTGCTGCAGGCGGCGATGACGGGGGTGTTCCTGGCGCGTGACGCGGTGCTGTTCTACGTGTTCTTCGAGTTCACGCTGGTGCCGATGTTCGTGCTGATCGCGCTGTTCGGGAGCACGAACCGGCGGGCGGCGGCGATCAAGTTCTTCCTGTACACCTTCGTGGGGTCGGTGATCGCGCTGGCGGGCATCGTGTACGTGGCGTGGTTCAACGCGACGGTGCTCAAGGGCGGGCTGACGTTCAACATCGCGGCGCTGGTGCAGGCCGGGCAGCAGATGCCGGCGAGCACGCAGGGCTGGGTGCTGCTGGCCTTGATGCTGGGCTTTGCGGTGAAGGTGCCGCTGTTCCCGCTGCACACGTGGCTGCCGCTGGCGCACACTGAAGCGCCGACGGCCGGCTCGGTGGTGCTGGCCGGCGTGCTGCTGAAGCTGGGCACGTACGCGATCTATGTTCTGGCGATTCCGATGTGCCCGCAGGCGGCGGAGCACTATGCCCCGTTCGTGGCGACGCTGGCGATCATCGGGTGCATCTACGGCGGGCTGATCTGCTGGGTGCAGACGGATGTGAAGAAGCTGGTGGCGTACTCGTCGGTGGCCCACCTGGGCTTTTGCATGCTGGGCATGTTCGCGTTCAACGCGGCGGGCCTGCAGGGCTCGATCCTGTACATGATCAACCACGGCCTGAGCACGGGCGCGTTGTTCCTGTGCATCGGCATGATGTACGAGCGGTACCACACGCGGAACATGTCGGAGATCGGCGGTCTGGCCAAGCGGATGCCGATCTGGGCGACGTTCATGGTGTTCTTCACCATGGCGTCGGTGGGGCTGCCGGGGACCAACGGGTTTATCTCGGAGTTCCTGTGCGTGATGGGGGCGTTCCAGGCGGGCGACCAGTTGGGCTCGTTCCCGGGGAACACGGGCGGCAACCTGGGCCCGTGGTACGCGGCGGTGGCGGGGACGGGGATGATCATCGCGGCGATCTACCTGCTGTACATGCTGGGCAAGGTGGTGTTCGGGCCGCTGAAGGAGCCGCACGGGCACGGCGGGCATGGGGACCACGCCGACCATGGCGGCGGGCACGGCCATGAGGCCGGGCACGGGGCGCACGGGCATGACGGTCATGCGGGCGGTCTGCCGGCGGACCTGACGGGTCGGGAGATCGGGGTTCTGGTGCCGCTGGCGGCGCTGTGCCTGGGTCTGGGGCTGTACCCCAAGCCGCTGATGGACATGGTTCAGCCGGCGGTGGACAAGCAGATCGCGACGATCGAGCGTGTTCGGGAGGGCAAGTCGCCGAAGGCTCCGCCGGCCAAGCCGCTGCCGGCGGGCGCGACCTCGGCCCAGGCTGAGCCTGCGGATGTCGGGGCGGGAGCGGGGGCGGAGATGAGCATGACCACCACGACGGAGGCGGGCCTGTGATCGACAAGATCCACGCTTTGTGGCCGGAGATTTCGCTGTTCGCGGCGACCTGCCTGATCATGATTCTCGGCGTGAGCCGGAACGTGAAGGTGCGGAACCTGTGCGCACCGCTGGCGGCGGCCTCGCTGGCGCTGGCTGGGGTGCTGGCGATCACGACGACGCCGGCGGGGGCGGGGGCGCTGCCGCACATGGCCGAGTACGGCAAGGCGATCGCGGCGGTGGTGGGTCTACTGCTGCTGCTGGCGATGACCGGGCTCCCGGACCGCGAGTATGAGGCGATGGTGGCCCGAACGGGCAAGTTCGACCCGCTGCGGAACACGCGGGGGGAGTTCTGGTCGTTCTTCCTGTTCTCGATCACCGGTTTGATGCTGTGCGCCGGGTCGGAGGATCTGATCCTGCTGTTCCTGGCGCTGGAGCTGACCAGCCTGCCGACGTACATCATGGTGACGATGTCGACGGCGAGGAACCGCTCGATGGAAGCGGGGGTGAAGTACTTCTTCCTGGGGGCGCTGGGTGCGGCGACGTTCCTGTACGGCTTTGCGCTGCTGTATGGGGCGACGGGCACGACCAACTTCGCCAAGATGCACCTGATTCTCTCTGAGCAGGTGGCGGCGGGCGGGCTGAGCGGCATCGCCATTGCCGGCATCGTGCTGTCGGTGCTGGGCATCTGCTTCAAGATCGCGGCGGTGCCGATGCACTTCTACACCGCCGACGTGTACCAGGGCGGCTCGGCCTCGATGTCGGCCTTCCTGGCGTTCGTGCCCAAGGCGGCGGGCTTCTTCGCCCTGATGCTGGTGCTGTCAGCGATCGGGTGGACCAGCGCGTCGGCGGGCGGGGCCGGGCACGGGCAGTTGCCCGAGCCGGTGCACACGATCCTGTGGGTGATCGCGGCGCTGACGATGACGATCGGCAACGTGCTGGCGATCCTGCAGAACTCGGTGAAGCGGATCCTGGCGTACTCCTCGATCGCGCACTCGGGCTACATGCTGGTGGGCATCATCGCGGGTCCGGGGCTGGATGCGGCGTCGTTCAGCACCAACGGGCTGGCGGCGGTGCTGTTCTACCTGCTGACCTACGGCGTGATGGGCTTGGGCGCCTTTGCGGTGCTGGCCTCGCTGGAGCGGCGTGCGGCGGATGGCGTGGCCGACGAGATTGACTCGGTGGATGACCTGCGCGGGCTGTGCCAGACGGCCCCGGTGCTGGGGTGGACGATGGTGCTGTCGTCGGTGGGCCTGCTGGGCCTGCCCCCGCTGCTGGGCTTCTTCGGCAAGTTGCCGCTGTTCACGGCGGGCATCGCTGCCGGCGAATACGCCCTAGTGGTGATCCTGGGTGTGAACTCGGCGATCGCGGCGTTCTATTACCTGCGGCTGGTGTGGGTGTGCCTGCTTGAGTCGCCGGACCTGAGCAAGAAGGCGAGCATGACGGCGGCGCCGTTCCCGCTGCGGAACCTGGCGGGCACGCTGTCGGCGGTGGCGGTGGTGGGGCTCGGGTTGAGCCTGTTCTTCTGGCCGCTCACGCAGGTGGCGTTGCGGGCGGGTGAGTACCGGGCTCCGCGGGCGACGCAGCCAGTGTCGGGGGCTGCTGAGGAGCAGGTTCCGGCCAAGCCGGTGACCGTGCCTGAGGCGGAGAAGGTGGCGGCGGCGAAGACGCCGGCCTGAGGCGGCGTGCGGTCCAGTGAAAGTCATTGACGCGGCCG
>JAJTDF010000098.1 GCA_021294835.1 Planctomycetaceae bacterium | reverse complement strand
GGAAAGCGGCAAAACCCTCGCCGCCGAGTGCCTGCTGTACGCCATCGGCCGACAGGGCGCCACCGCCGGACTGAATCTCCAGGCCGCCGGTCTGGAGGCCGACAGCCGGGGCCGCATCAAGGTCGACGCCAACTACCGCACCTCGGTGCGCAACATCTATGCCGTCGGCGATGTCATCGGCTTCCCCGCCCTGGCCAGCACCTCCATGGAGCAGGGCCGGCAGGCCGCCTGCCACATGTTCGACCAACCCATTCAGAAGATCGACGAGCTGCTGCCCTACGGCATCTACTCCGTCCCCGAGATCTCCATGGTCGGCTGGACTGAAGACAAGCTCACCGCCGACAACATCCCCTATGAGGCCGGCGTCGCCCAGTACCGCGAGATCGCCCGCGGCCAGCTCCTCCGCGACACCGTCGGCATGCTCAAGCTGCTCATCCACCAGGAGACCCACGCCATCCTCGGCGTGCATGTCATCGGCACCAACGCCACCGAACTGGTCCACATCGGCCAGGCCTTCATGACCTTCAAGGGCACCGCTGAGGACATCATCAACACCGTCTTCAACTACCCCACGCTCGCCGAGTGCTACAAGGTCGCCGCCTTCAACGGGCTGAACAAGCTCCGCCGAGTCTGAACCGGCCGCTGCACGCGTCGGCGTCTGCCCCATCCTCTCCAGCGCCCGCGGCCCGCACCGATGACGTCACAGGACACGGCGCCTCCGCCGGGCCGTTCGCCCGCGAATCTCAAGCCAACCTCGGCAACGGCCGCTCGTCCGTCAGCACCCGCCCGCGAACGCGTTGATGAATGCAATGAAGTCGTCACCGGTCAGCAGACCGTCACCGGGCCGCTCGCCGCCGATGCCCACCACATCCGCCAGCAGATCGCCCGCCGAAAACGCGTTGATGAACGCGATGTAATCGTCGCCCGTCACGCACCCGTCGCCGCCGGGCACGCCGCCGATGCCCACCACATCCGCAACGCACACCTGGGGCCGCGCGAAGCCCGACACCCGGATCACCCGGTTGCCGCCGCCGAAGGTCGAGAACAGGTAGTCTCCCGTCAGCGGATCCACCGCCGCCCCCTCCGCACCGGACACGCCCGTCACCATCACCCGCCGCGTCGAGATCACCGGGTTGCCCGCCGAGTCCACCACGTACGTCGATATCAGTCCCGCCCCATACTCGCTCACCGCCAGCGAGTTCTGCCCGAACAGGGCCGAGCACCGGGGCACATACACCACGCCCTCCGGCTGGCCCTGCAGATTGACCGCCGGATCCTGCGTGAGCCCGCTGATCAGGTACGTGCCGTCACCCGCCTCCGTCAGTTGCGCTGTCGCCCAACGCCCGCTGCTGTACGACACAATCCGCAGCGAACCCGCGCCGGGAAATCCCGGCGGCGTGAAAATCAGCGAACCGGTCGAGCCCGGCAAGCCCAGCGGGGTCAGCGGCACGATCCGGTCCGGCGTGGTCGAGCCCGGCTTGATCTGCCCCACCGCGTTCTGCGGAAACTGCGTGAAGAACAGCACCCCGCCCGGCCCCCTGGCCAGGCCGCCGTCGATGTTCGGCGCCGTCGACACCAGCGTCGGCGTGCCCGTGAAGCCGGTCACGCGGTTCTGCCCATCACGCACCAGTTGCACGCGATAAATCGCCCCGGCGCCCTGGTTGGCCGCACCGCCGATGAGCATCACCCCCGGCTGGTCCGCGTCGATCCACAGCCCGCCTAGGGGCGTGGGTACACCCGCAATCGTCCCCAGATCCGTCGCCGTGTACGCGTCGGCGTAGAACGGCGTCACCGACTGACCCGACGCGCTTGCCGCCGCGCCGAAAACGCACATCAACGCCGCCATCATGGGAGCCGTCCGCATCTCTCGTTCTCCTCGCCCCACCCGACTCCGGCCCGGCTATCGCCGCCGACGAACCGCGCCAAAACCCAGTTGTGATATACCACCGGCGGTCAAAAGTGCAACGAAGATGCAGAAATAATCTCCTGTCGGACGTGATCTGCCGCCCTGACGGCCAGACCGCCGCTACGGGCTGAACGCCCCAGTGACCGGCAGCTCGGTCACCCGCCCGCCCAGACTCGCCCGCACCAGCACTCCGGACCCGGCGTTCGCCGGCAGCGTCGTCACCTCCGCCGGCGCCGTCACCGACCACCGGTGCCCGGTCACCTGCGCCGCTGTCGCCTTGCCCCCCGCCACCAGTTCCACTGTGCTGCCCGGCGTCACCTCACCCGCCAACGCCCCGTGCGTCCGCAGCGTGATCGACACAAACGGCCGGTCATCCCGCACCGCGCGATGAAACGCCACCAGCGCGTCCAGCGCATCGCCCTTCAGCGGAGACTGCGCCTGCTGTTCGCACATCACCTTCACCCACGTGACCAACTCGTCATCCGGCACCCCCGTCCCGTCCGGGCCCCCGGTGCGAATCTGGTCTTTGTGCAACTCCCCATACGCCCCATGGCACGAGGCGCACTTGTTCGCGTAATAGTCCAGCACCGCCATCGCGTCCGGCCCCCGCTGCAGCACCGATTGGTCCTGCCCCGGCATCGCGTCCGGGTTGGGGTTGCCGGCCATCCCCGCCGGCGTCGGCTTCGCCCGCCCCGCCACCCAGAAAACCCCGGCGCACACCACCGCCAACACGGCCATCGCCATTGCAAACGGACCAAACGCACGCGCTGAAGCCGACCCCGGTGATGCCATGGGGCCGTTTATAGCCCGCCGCCTTTCGCGTGCCGCAGGCCCGCTTCACTCCACCACAATCCGTACAAATACCACACGTCGCACTCTCGCCTGCAACCGCTCCGCACCTGTGCAATATCCATCCACTGCGTCGTTACACAAAGGCGGCATCCGCACCGGCCGCCTCATAGTCTGCCTCTGTTCGGTTTCGGAGAATGTCCTCATGCCCACGGTCCTCACCCGTCTGCTCACCGCCAGTCTCCCCTTCGCGATCATCGCCGTCGCCGGCACCTGCCTCACCGGCGTGCCCAGCGCCCAGGCAGCGGCCCGCGTGGCCGCTCTGCAGCCTGGCATGGGTGGCGGTGGTGGTGGCGGCATGTTCGGTGGCATGTTCGGTGGCGGTGGCGGCAGCGAGATGCCCGTCACCACCGCCGAGCTTGACCGCATGAAGGTCGTCCTCAAGCTCACGCCCGAGCAATCCGAGGCCCTCAAACTCCTCCACGAGGGCATGAACGCCGCCCTGCAGCCCAAGATGGACGAGATGCGCAAGGCCACCGAGGAGGCCCGCGACGCCTTCCGCGAGACCCGCGACTTCACCGTCTGGGAGGGCCTCCGTGAGAAGGGCCAGGCCCTGCAGACCGCCCGCCGCGAGGCCGAAACCGCCTTCCTCAACGATGCCAAGAGCCTGCTCACCGAAGATCAGGCCGCCCTCTGGCCCAAGCTCGAGCGTGAACGCCGGCGCGACCGGGGCATGCGCCAGGGCTTCGTCTCCGGCGAGCGGGCCGACGTCATCCGCATCGTCAACAACCTCAAGCTCCCCGAAGAGGTGCAGGCCAAGGTCACCCCCGTGCTGGACAGCTACGAGGTCGAGCTTGACACCGCCCTGACACGCCGTACCGAGCTCACCGAAAAGCTCATGAACCAAATGGGCGGCCAGGGCTTCCGCGGCATGATGGACGCCGCCAACAACCCCGAGATGCAAAAGGCCATCGAGGAAGGCCGCGAGGCCGCCGTCCGCGTCCGTGAAGTCAACCGCCGCTTCGCCCGACAGGTCATGGGCGAGCTGCCCGAAGAGTTCGCCGGCAAGTTCGACGCCGAGTTCAAGCGCGAGAGCTTCCCGCAGATCTACCGCCAGCAGCAGTGGAGCACCCGCGTGCTGGCCGCTGTGGATCAGATGGAACTGGAAACCTCCGCCAAGCAGGCCATCGACGCCATCCGCGACAAGTACACCCGCGAGAGCGCCGCCCTGAACGCCAAGCAGGAAGAGGCCACCGAGAAGAACGAGGCTGAGTTCTCCATCGACCGCATGATGCGCATGCAGTTCGAAACCGAGGACATGCAAAAGCTCCGCACCCAGCGCCGCGAACTGGAAGACAAGACCGTCGAATCCATCCGCGCCATCCTCACCCCCGAGCAGGCCGCCAAGCTCCCCGAACGCCGCGCCGGCGGCGGGGGCGACGGCGCCCAGCCCGGCGAGGGTCGCCGTCGCGGCGGTGAAGGTGGCGGCGACGGCAACGACCGCCCGCGCCGGCGTCCCGGCCAGGGCGGCGGCAACGGTGGCGGCGAGGGCGGCCGCAACGGCGGCAACTGACCGGCCGGCCGGCTCCCTCAAGCCCGCCCCACCTTGACGGGAACCCCTACCCGACCCATCCCGGTCGGAAGCTTTGTCCTTCGCGCCCGCCCGACAACACCTGCCGGGCGGCACACATCCCACAAATGGAGCGGCTCAGCCGCGGCGCACCTCCGCCCCGGCTGTACCATCAGGCATGGCCAGCGGCACGGCAAGCGACACCTCGGCTCTGGGCGGCACGCCCGCACTCAACGGCGATTCCCACCCGGGGTCCGCCGAGGCGGCCCAGCCCACGGCCGCTCCAACTGCCACGCCGGCCGCCCCCGCCCGCAAAGGCCCCCGCACCATCACCACCATGCCCGAGATCGACGCCGGCGCCGTCGCTAGGCTCAGCGCCGACGCCGCCTCGCGCCTCAAGGTGGTCCCCTTCGCCTTCGACGGCGGCCGCCTCCTGCTCGCCTCCGCCGACATCAAAGACTGGAAAGCCGCCGACCAGGCCTCGGTGCTCGCCGGCATGCCCGTCGCCGTCGCCGCCTGCACCCCCGAACTGCTCGATGACCTCCTCCGCGCCGCCTACGGCGCCACCGCCACCGCCATGGCCGCCCGGCTGGGCGGGCAGGCCGGTGAAGAGGACGACCTGCTCCGCAACCTCCACGCCGTCGAGGCCCGCGACGTGCGCGCCATGGCCGAGGAGCCCTCGGTCATCGACCTGGTCAATCTGATCATCCTCGAGGCCGTCAAGTGCCGCGCGTCCGACGTGCACATCGAGCCCTTCGACCGCCAGGTCAACGTCAAGTACCGCGTCGACGGCCTGCTCCGCTCGCAGAACAGCCCGCCCAAGGCTCTCCAGGCCGCCATCACCAGCCGCATCAAGATCATGTCCGGCATGGACATCGCCGAGCGCTACGTCCCGCAGGACGGCCACATCGGCCTGAAGTACGAAGGCCGCAAGATCGACATCCGCGTCTCCACCGTGCCCACCATCTATGGCGAGAGCGTGGTCATGCGTCTGCTGGACAAGCAGAGCATCAACCTGGATCTTGAGGCCCTGGGCATGAGCGGCCCGGACCGCGAACGCATGGACCGGCTCATCGCCCTCCCCCACGGCATGATCCTGGTCACCGGCCCCACCGGCAGCGGCAAAACCACCACCCTCTACGCCGCCATCAGCAAGATGTACGACCCGACCCTCAAGATGATCACCATCGAGGATCCGGTCGAGTACGAACTCAACGGCGTCAACCAGATCCCCGTCAACCCCGACCGCGGGCTCTCCTTCGCCACCGGCCTTCGCAGCATCCTCCGTCAGGACCCCGACGTGGTCATGGTCGGTGAGATCCGCGACGGCGAGACCGCCGAGATCGCTGTCCGCGCCGCCCTCACCGGCCACCTCATCCTCTCCACCCTGCACACCAACGACGCCGCCTCCGCCGTCGGCCGCCTGCTGGACATGGAGATCGAGCCCTTCCTGCTCGCCAGCGTGCTCGAGGGCATCATCGCCCAGCGGCTCGGCCGCCGCATCTGCCAGCGCTGCGTCGCCGAGTGCCCCATCGACGAGGCCCTCCAGCACCGCATCCTGGAAAGCGAACGCGCCCTGTTCCCCGGCATGAAGGCCTTCAAGGGCAGGGGCTGCGACGCCTGCGACAAGACCGGCTGCCGGGGCCGACTGGGCTACTACGAGATGCTCATGGTCAACGCCGCCATGCGGGCCTCCATCACCGCCGGCCGCACCGCCCCGGCCGAACTGCTCGCCACCGCCGGGCCCGGCCATCTCACCATGCGAAAAGACGGCCTGCTCAAGGCCTCCGCCGGCCTCACCACCGTCGCCGAGGTCCTCGCCGCCACCCAGGATGTCGAGGCCTGACCCGCCATGATCCCCGCCCACCGCACCGCCTCACCGACCCCGCCCACCCCCACACACTGACATGGCCGAGTTCCGTTACACAGCGCTGACTGGTGGTCCCGCCGGCGTCATCGACGCTCCCGACCGGCCCACCGCCGTGCGCATGCTCGTCGCCCGGGGCATCACCCCCGGCGCCGTTGAGCCCACCGGCACCGCCAAGCCCGCCGCCAAGTCCGCCGCCAAATCCCCCCCGGCGCCCAAGCCCGCCCCATCCAAGGCCCGCACCGCTGCCGAGCAAGCCGGCCTCCCCGGAGCCGAGCCGGCCGCGACCGAAGCCCCGGCCGCCGCGCCCGCCACCGCAGCCCCGCGGGGCCGCGCCGCCATGGGCCTGAGCGACATGGCCAGCTTCATCCGCGAACTGGCCACCGCCGTGCAGGCCGGCCTGCCCATCGTCCCCGCCCTGCGAACCCTCGGCAAAAGCGGCCGCAACGCCGCCCAGTCAGCCATGCTCGCCCACCTCATCGCCGAGGTCGAGACCGGCCGCACCCTCGCCCAGGCCTGCACCGCGTGGGGCAAGCCCTTCAACGAACTGACCATCAACCTCATCCGCGCCGGCGAGGCCTCCGGCAAACTCGGCGATGTTCTCCATCAGGCCGCCGACCTGCTGGAGCGCGAACTGCAACTCCGCCGCACCCTCCTCCAGGCCACGCTCTACCCGGTCATCCTCCTCGGCCTGGTCAGCATCGCCATCGTCATCGTCACCACCGTCATCGTCCCGCAGATCCTCGAGCCGCTCAAGGGCCAGAACATCACCCTGCCCCTGCCCACCCGCATGGTGCAGGGCTTCGCGTGGTTCGTCGGCTCCTACTGGTGGGCCATCGCCGGCGCCCTGGGCGCTGCCTTCCTCCTGCTCACCCGCGCCCACCGCCAGCCCGAAAGCCGCCTGGCCATCGACCGCTTCATCCTCCGCCTCCCCCTCTTCGGCCCCCTGGTGCGCGACGCCTCCGTCGCCCGCTTCACCCGCACCCTGGGCACCCTGGTCCGCTCCGGCCTGCCTGTCCTCACCGGCCTGCGCCTCACCGGCGCCACCATGACCAACCACGCCCTCCGCCAGGCCATCTCCGGCGTGTGCGACGAGGTCTCCGGCGGCAAAACCATCGCCGAGCCGCTTGAGAAAACCGGCGTCTTCCCACCCCTGCTCGTGCAGATCGTCAGCCTCGGCGAGCGTTCCGGCAAACTGCCCGAACTGCTCGGCCAGGCCGCCGACTCACTCGAAGGCCGCACCCAGAGCCGCATCAAGGTCCTCACCACCATCCTCCCGCCCATCCTGGTCGTCCTGGTCGCATGCGTGGTTGGCGTCGTCGTCGCCGCCATCCTCCTGCCCCTGCTTGAGATGCAGGACGCCGCCGCCCGCCTGTAAACCATCCGCTCTTCCCCGCCAACCATCCCCTTCACCCTCTCACCAACCGCCCACCCTCACCCGCCAGCATGCACAAGGCCCACACCATGATCCGCATCCCCGCTCACGCCCGCATCGCCCGTGCCCCGCGCCGCGGCTTCACCATCATCGAAGTCATCGTCATCGTCGTCATCCTCGGCGTGCTTGCAGCCGTGATCGCCCCCCGCGTGATCGGCCGCGTCGGCCAGGCCAAGCGCTCCACCGCCGAGGCCAACGCCGCTGCCATCGCCACCGCCGTCGAGATGTACCGCGCCGACTGCGGCGACCCGCCCCAGGGCGCCGGCCTGGCCGACTTCCTCCTCCGCCGCCCCTCCGAGGTCCCCGCCGAGAAGTGGGACGTCGGCGGCCCCTATCTCAAGAACGCCGAGCAGATCATCGACCCCTGGGGCAAGCCCTTCGTCCTGGTCATGCCCGGCCAGAAGAACAAGGACTTCGACATCATCTCCTACGGCGCCGACGGCAAGCCCGGCGGCGAGGGCGAAGATAAGGACGTCGTCAAGCCCTAACACCTCGCCATGCGCGACCGCACCCGCCGGTCGCCCGCACGGGGCCCACAAGAGTGCCACCCGCCACCCGCCATCGCCGCGCCGGCTTCTCGATGATCGAGGTCATCGTGGTGGTGGTCTTGCTGGGCATCGCCGCCGGCGTGGTGCTGCCCCGGCTGGTCGGCTCCGCCGTCCGTCAGGCCGAACTTGAGGCCGAAAGCCTCCGCGTCATGCTCGCCCAGGCCGCCCAGCGTGAAGGCCTCGGCGGAGCCGACGTGCTCATCCGCTTCACCCCCGCCGAGAACGACCCCGCCGCGCCCGGCGGCCGCTTCGAAGCTTTCCAGCGTATCGAAAAGTCCGACACCGCCGACCCCGACCAGCCCGAGTGGGTCCCCGCCCGCCTCATCCGCCCCGTCGTGCTCACGTTCACCTCGGTCGCCGGCGTCGCCGTCAACGGCCTGCCCGCCCGCGTCGGCGGCATCGTGGAGATCCCCCTCGGCGGCGGGCTTGACGGCACATCCTCCGCCGGTGGTGATCGCGCCGCCCGCCCCGGCGTTTCTGTGCTGCTTCGCCGCATCACCGCCTCCGCCTCCTTCACCGATCAGGGCGGCGAACTCTGGCAGGTCGATCTCCCCACCGGCGAACTCACCTCCCGCCTCGCCCGCGTCAGCCCCACCGTCGGCTGGCGGCCCGGCCTCGGCCGCGCTGTGGACCTCGACGCCACCGGCCGGAGGACTCAGCCGTGGTGAAACGCTCGCGTGCAACCCGCCGCGCTGTCGCCCTGCTCGACGCCGTCGTCGCCGCCGTCATCCTCGGCGTCGGCCTGAGCGCCCTGGTCGGGCTGGCCAGCCGCGCCATCGGCCAGCAGGCCGAGGGCGAGCGCCTCGCCACCGCCGCCATGCTGGCCGACGAGCAACTCAACCTCGTCCTGGTCCGTGGCCCTGACAACTACGCCCAGCGCTTCCCCCTCCAGGGCCAGTGCGACCCGCCCTTCGAGCAGTACGGCTACCAGTTGCAGATCGCCGGCGGCTCAAGCAGCACGCCCTACCAGGTCGCCGTCACCATCACCTGGCTCTCCGCCGGGCAGACCAAGTCCGCCACCGTGAGCACCCTCATCGCCGCCCGCGCCGGCGACGACCCCGACCCGCCCCGCGAACCCGAGAGCGCTGTTGACCGCTCCCAAGGCGTGCCCGGCGCCGCCCCGCCCGCCGGAGGTGCGCCGTGAACCGCCTCCCGGCCCGCCCGACATCCCGCGCCCGCACCGCCGGCTTCACCCTCGTCGAGATCATCGTCGCCGTCATCATCGTCGCGCTCATCGCCGGCATCATCACCGTCGTCATCAGCCGCATGCTCGGCAGCCGCCGCGTCGCCTCCACACGCGAGGCCTTCACCCGCGCCGACGCCGCCGCCACCCTGATCGCCCGCGACCTGGCCCTGGTCGCCCGCGAGGCCGACCTGGCCCGCTCCCGCGTCGCCATCATCCCCGGCGGTGGTGGCAGCGGAGCCTCCGCGGCCCCCGCAGCCGCAACCGCCTCCAACTCCAACCCCGCCGCCCAGACCCGCGACGGCCTGCTCCTGCTCGTCGAGGCCACCCGCGTCATCCGCCCCACCGGCCAGCAGAACGAAGCCCCCGTCCGCGAAGTGCAGTACCGCGTCGACGCCGACCCCGAGGTCGAATCCGGCCTCTCCCTCTGGCGCCGCGAAGACGCCAGCCCCGACCAGTGGCAGGACGCCGGCGGCGTCGCCGCCCCGCTCGTCCCCGGCATCGTCGGCCTGAAGATCGAAGCCTCCGACGGCGTCAACTGGACCACCGAGTGGGACTCGGACTCCCTCGGCTACCCGCACGCCGTCCGCGTCACCGTCACCGCCGCCGCCGACGGCGGCCAGGTCCTCCGCACCGCCCGCCGCACCGTCGCCATCGATCGCGTGCCCACGCCCGTTGCGGTCGTCGCCGCCGCACCCACCGCCCTGCCCACCGGCGCCCTCCCCGCCGGCGGCGCCCTCCCCGCCGGCGGCACCCAGCCCGCCGGGGCCGGCCAAACCGGCGGCGGTGGCGGCACCCAACTCGGCGGCCGACCCGGTGAAGGCGGCGGACCCGGCGCCGGCGGACGACCCGGCGGTGGACGACCCGGTGGCGGTGGCCCCGGTGGCGGTGGCCCCGGTGGCGGTGGCCCCGGTGGTGGCGGGCCCGGTGGTGGCGGTCCCGGCGGCGGCGGTCCCGGCGGCGGTGGCCCCGGTGGCGGTGGCCCCGGTGGTAGTGGCCCCGGTGGTGGTGGACGACCCGGTGGCGGTGGCGGGGGGGGTGGTGGC
>JAJTDF010000027.1 GCA_021294835.1 Planctomycetaceae bacterium | reverse complement strand
CCTCCTGATGGGTCCAGTACCCTTGGCGAAATGTGTAAACCATGTCCCCGAACGGGTGTAAAGGATGTGTCCGGGCTATACACCCACCCCACCCCCTCCGCGCGCCCACCACACCCTTCTCCCCTCTCTCCCTCTGAAATCTCAAATCTCAAATCTCAACTCTGCTTTCCCGCCTTCCTGCCTTTCCTTCGCTCTCTTCGCTCCTTCGCTGACCATTCTTCTCTTCTGATTTTGCTGAGAAGAACGACATGAAGGCAGGTCAGCGAAGAAGCGAAGGAAGCGAAGAAAAACCAAGACAGCACAAGCAACTGACCCCTTCTACACGCCCACCACGCCCATCGCCGCTCTGAAATGTCAAATCTCAAATCAGCTTCCCTGCCTTACCGCCTTCATGCCTTTCCTGCCTTCCTTCGCTCTCTTCGCTCCTTCGCTGACCATTCTTTTCTTCTGCCTTTGCTGAGAAAGAAGACATGAAAGCCTGTCAGCAAAGAAGCGAAGCAAGCGAAGGAAGGCAAAGACCAAACACCCCAACCCCTGCCTTCATTTTGCCACTTTGCACTTTGCCCCCCCTCACCGCTTGCTCTTCAGCCAGTCGCGCAGCTTGGCCGCAGGCCACGTGTTCACGCACAACTCCGGCGGCAGCCAGCCCCGCCGGCCCGTCGTCACCCCGAAGTGCAGGTTCTCAAAGTCCTCCGGATGATGCACGTCGCAGTCAATCGCGATCAGGCAGCCCGCGTCCACCGCGGCACGCACATGCACATCGCGCAGGTCCAGCCGCATCCAGTGGCTGTTGATCTCCAGGGCCACGTTGTTCGCCTTGGCGGCAGCGATCAGTTTCTTGAAGTCCGGGTCCAGGCCCGTCCGGCGGAGCACCAGCCGGCCGGTCGGGTGCCCGATGATGTGCACCAGCCGGTGCTTGGCCGCCGCGAGCAGCCGCTCGGTGGCCACCTCCGGAGCCTGGCTGAGGGCCACGTGGGGGGAGGCGACCACCACGTCCAGTTCGGCGAGCAGGTCGTCGTCATAGTCCAGGCGGCCGTCGGAGAGGATGTCGACCTCCGACCCGGCCAGCAGCGTGAAGCCGGTGAGCTTGGCCGCCTCGGCGCGCACGTCGGCAATGTGCTTGCGGAGCCGCGCCGGCTTGAGGCCGTTGGCGATCGGCTGGCTCTGGGAGTGGTCGGTCACCGCCAGCGTGTGAAAGCCCCGGGCCTTGGCGGCGGCCGCCAATTCAGCAATGCTCAGCACGCCGTCAGACGCGGTGGTGTGGGCGTGCAGTTCGGCCTTGATGTCCCCCACTTCCACCAGCCGGGGCACCGCCTTGAGTTCCAGCGCCGCCTGCCCCTCGCGGATCTCCGGCGGAACCTCGACCATGCCCAGTTTGCTGAAGATCTCCGCCTCGCTGCGCCCGGCGACGGGTTTGATGCCGCGCTTGTGCGGGGCCTCGTCGGTGGTGCCGTCCTCGGGGAACAGGCCGTACTCGTTGAGCGTCAGGCCCATCGAGAGGGCCCGCTGCCGCATGGCGACGTTGAAGTCCTTGCTGCCGGTGAAGTACATCAGGGCGGCGCCCCACTGGCTCTCATCCACCAGCCGCAGGTCCACCTGCACGGTCTGGCCGCCCCCTTCCCCCCCTTCCCCCCCTCCCCCCCCACTGCCAGCCCCGCCGCCGTCTTCGCTGGAGGCCGCGTCCCACCGGCTGGCGGCGTTGACGGCCATGCGCACGCTGGCCCGGGTGTCGCCGGCGGTCAGCACGGTGCGGACCTCGGGCAGGGCACGAAAGGCCGCGGAGACAGCGGCGGGGTCGGCAGCGCAGGCCAGCACATCGATGTCGCCAACGGTATCTCGCCCCCGGCGCAGCGAGCCGGCAAACGCGGCCCGGCTCACGCCCGGCATGGCCTTGACGCGTGCGACCAGCGCCGAGGCAAAGGCCCACGCCGGGCCGAGGGCCAAACGCTTGTCGCTCTCATCCAGCAGGGCCAGCGAGGCAGAGATCTTCTCGACCGCCTTGGCGCCCATCCGGGGCAGGTTCAGGATGCTGCCGTCGGCGATGATGCGCTTGAGGCCGGCAACGTCGGTCACGCCGGCCTCCTGCCAGAACATGCGGACGGTCTTGGGCCCCAGGCCGGGGGCGCGGAGCAGCTCAAGCAGGCCCTGGGGCACCTTCTCGCGCAGGGCGTCCAGCTCACTGATCCGGCCGGAGGAGGCCAGCTCAATGAGCTTGTCAGCGATCTTGGGGCCGATCCCTTCGACGGCGGTCAGGCGTTTGCGGGCCTCGGCAGCCGGGAGTTTCGCGACCGGGCCGAGGTCGTCGGCCAGACCTTCCAGCACGCGGGCGCCCTTGCTGTGGGCCAGAACACGGAAGCCGTCCTCCCCAAGCAGTTCCATCATGCGGGCGATCTGGTGCAGGTGCTCGGCGGCAATGGCGTTGAAGCTCATGCCCCCAGCGTAGAAACCGACAAACCACGGGGCAGCCCGCCCCGGACGCCCGGCCGCCGCCGGTCGTTTCCGCCCCTCCGCCGCTACACTGGTGCACCATGTTTGAGCGTCTCTCTGAAGGCTTTTCCAGCGTCCTCCGCAAGCTCTCCGGCCAGGGCCAGATCACCGAGGCCAACGTCCGCCAGGCCATGGACGAGGTCCGCACCGCCCTGCTGGACGCCGACGTCGCCCTGGAGGTCGTCAACACCTTCTGCGAGAACGTGCTGGCCGACTCGGTCGGTCGGGAGGTGACCAAGAGCCTCAAGCCCGGCGAGGAGATGATCGGCATCGTCTACGACCGGCTGGTCGCCCTGCTGGGCGAGGCGCCGCAGATCCCCGAGGGCGCCAGCCACGAGGAGATCGTCAAGATCGTCACCGCCGAGGGGCCGGGCGTGCTGTCGATCTCGCCCGGGCCGACCATCGTGATGATGTGCGGGCTGCAGGGCTCGGGGAAGACGACCACCTGCGGCAAGCTGGCCGGCTGGCTGAAGAAGCGCGGTCGCAGCGTGATGCTGGTCGCGGCCGACCTGCAGCGGCCCGCGGCCGTCGAGCAGTTGCAGACCGTCGCCGAGCAGGCCAACCGCGAACTGCCCGGCGGGGCCCAGGTGCACTTCTATGGCGAGCCGGAGAAGTGCGCCGCGTACGGCACCGCGGTGGGTGTGGCGGTGGGCGTGTGCCAGCGGGGTGTCGCGGCGGCGCGGGCCAAGGGCGTGGACACGGTGATCCTGGACACCGCAGGCCGGCTGCACGTCAACGACGAGTTGATGACCGAACTGCAGCAGATCAACAAGGCGCTGATGCCGCACCAGATCTTCCTGGTGACCGACGCGATGACCGGGCAGGACGCGGTCAAGAGCGCTCGCGCGTTCCACCAGAAACTCGAGGTGGACGGGCTGATCCTCACCAAGTTCGATTCGGACACCCGGGGCGGCGCGGCCCTGTCGGTCAAGACCGTGACCGGGGCGCCGATCCGGTTCATCGGCACCGGCGAGAAGCTCGACGCGCTCGAGTCCTTCCACGCCCCGCGGATGGCCGGCCGCATCCTTGGGATGGGCGACGTGGTCTCGCTGGTGGAGAAGGCCCGCGAGCAGGTCTCTGAGGAAGACGCCAAGGCCCTTGAAGAGAAGATGGCCAAGGGCGAGATGACCATGGAGGACTTCCTTGGTCAGTTGCGGTCGCTGCGGCGCATGGGCCCGCTGAAGCAGTTGCTGGGCCTGCTGCCGGGCGTGGGCGGGGCGCTCAAGGACGTGCACATCGACGAGAAGCACCTGGACAAGATCGAGGGCATGGTCAACTCCATGACCCCCGAGGAACGCAAGCGGCCCGACGTGCTCAACCACCAGCGCCGCCGGCGGATCGCTGCCGGCTCGGCGACCAAGCCGGAGGAGATCGCGACCTTGGTGCGGCAGTTCACCGGCATCTCGGAAATGACCCGCCGGATGGCCAGCATGTCAGCCCTGGACAAGGTCAAGGCGGTCAAGCAGATGGGTGCCGCGGGCGCGGGCATTCCGGGGCTGGCGGGCCTGCCGGCCGTGCGAGGCAAGGGCAGCAGCTACACGCCGAGCGTCAAGTCGAAGTTCAAGAAGCGCAAGTGACCGGCGGCGGGCCCGCGGCAGATCAGGGCTTGCCCAAGGGCAGCGGATCAGGGGCCCGGCCCTCGGCCCAGGCGCGAACCCGGGGCAGGATCAGTTCGTTCAGCAGGATCTTGATGCAGGCGGCGACCGGAATGGCGACCAGCAACCCGTAGAACCCGGCGAGGATGCCGCCGGCGAGGGACGCAAAGAGGATGGTGGGCGTGTCCATGTTGGTGGACTTGCCCTGGATGGCCGGCGTGAGGACGTAGTCGTCGAGCACCTGGTTGATCGAGTGCACGACGATCGGCGCACCGACAGCCCACCACCAGGTGGCCATGAAGCCCTCCTTGCCGGTGTCCAGCCACATCAGCAGGATCACCAGCAGCATGCCGCCGGTAGCGGCATAGGGGACGATGCACAGCAGGCCGACGAGCGGGCCGATGATCAGGGGCACGGGGGCGCCGATGATCCAGTAGCAAACGGTGAAGAAGACCATGAAGATGGCGGAGATGGTCAGACGACCGCGGATGAACCCGGCGATGACGCCGTCCATCTTGTTGACCATGTCGATCACCGGCCCCTTGCGCTTCTCGGGGATCAGCCCCTCCCAGAACTTCAGCACGCGGCCCCAGCCGGTGCAGACAAAGAAGAAGAAGAACGCGGTGAGGAACGCGGAGAACCCGAAGAAGAACAGCGAGCCGAAGATGGAGACCACGATGCCGACGGCGCCGGCGCCGGTCTGCAGGGCCTGCTTGGAGATGGATTGGGCGTTGGTCTGCACCCAGTCGCTGGCGGTCTGCAGGACGCTGTAGATGTGGGCGGCGATGACGTTGGGCGGGCTGGCGTCGTCAGGCAAGGTGCCGGCCTGCTGCTGGCGGACCTTCTCGGTTTCGCTGCGGAGATCCACCAGGCCGTTTCGGATCTTGACCCATTTGGGGCCGAGTTCCTCGACGCGGGCAGAGAGGCGGGCGTCCTCGGGGGATTCAACGGAGAGACGCACGCGTTCAAGGCTGCCGCCGACTTCTTTAACCCAGGAAGCGCCCTGCACGACGCCGAAGGTGATGCCGCCGGCGACCGGCACGCTGATGATCAGGACGGTGGCGAGGATCAACCCCGCGGCGGCGCCTTCGCGGCTAACGGGCCCGCGGCCCTGGCGGGTGACGAAGCGCACCACGGGCTCGAGCAAGTAGGCAAGCAGGCCGGCGAGCAGGAGCGGAACCGTGACCACGCGGAGGACGTAGCCAAGGTAGATGACGCCGATGAGGGCGGCGAGCAGGAGCGCGTCGCGAACGGGCTGGATCTGCCAGAGATGCAGCGACCGCCAGTCCGGAGCGGGGCCGGAAGCGGAAGGACCAGTGGACGGAGGTGTTGACGGCTCGGCCATGGCGGGCAGAGCGTATGGAGTTCGCGGCGGGTGGAACGGGAGGTGCGGACGGAGGAGTCGGCCGGGAGCGGGTCAGGCAGAGCGGCTGCCGGCGACGCCCGACCGACGGGCGGCGGGGGTGACAGGCAGGGGCGAGAAGACTTCCTCAAAGGCGAACACATCGCGGAAGTCGTCGAAGCTGTCACGCTCGCTGCAGCGCATCTCGCCCCGGTCGATCATGGCGTAGACCATGACGCCGAAGTCCTCGGTTTCGCGGACCCCCCACTGCCGCATGACGGCGCCGGCGAGCAGGCCGTACCGCTTGAGGGCGAGGTCGCGCATGCCCAGGCAGAGCTGCTGGCCGGTGACGTGTCGGGAGTCGGCCAGAGCCGGATCGGCAACCTCAGCCTTCCCCTTGGATTCGGGATGGAGCTGCTTGACCGTGTGCGCAAGTGACTCACGGACAAACTGAAACGCTGCCTCGGGGAACACCGAAGCTCGGCGGCGAATTTCATCCCAGGGTGGCGTCGTCGATTGCTGCACGGGAACACATCTCCTCGCAGGGTTTGAGTTTAGCCCGGTTGCAGCGGGTATCGGCGGCCAGAGTGAGTCTTCATGCAGGATCAATCAACTGTGCGGTGAACGGCTCAGCCAAGGGCTGCCAGCGAGGACCCAACGGAGGGGACGGGAGGCCCAAGAGCCGGCGTAGTCCACCCCAATACGGGTAGTGCGGATCGCTCGAGAATTGTCCATTTTTACATCAGGCATGCCCACCGAGAGGCGGGATCGGGAGCCACCGAAGCGGCGTCCGTCGTCGACCAGGGAGATGCCCAGGGCCTGGCAGAGGCGACCGGGACCGGCACACAGACGGCGTTCAGGGAGCGGCCCTTGGCGGCGGGTCTGCATGAGGTGCAGGCCGACGGTGGGCTGGATGGCGCGGATGAGGACGGCAGCGGGGACGTTGACGTCGGCGCAGACGACGTTCAAGCAGTGGTGCATCCCGTAGGTGAAGTAGACATAGGCGAGGCCGGGCGGGCCGTACATGGACTGGTTGCGGGCGGTGCGGCGGCCGGCGAAGGCGTGGCTGGCGCGGTCGTGGATGCCGAGGTAGGCCTCGGTCTCAACGATGATTCCACCGGCAACATCTGGGCCGTCGCGGACGAGCAGCAGGCAGCCGATGAGGCGGCGGGCCAGCAGGTGGGCGGGGACGGCGAAGTCGGCCTGCGTGAGCGGGCGGAAGTCCGTGCGGACCGGCTCAGGCGTAGGCATGCAGGCCGGGGAGGAGGAGGTTGACGCCGAAGTAGCAGAAGAGCATGACGCAGAAGCCCAGGGCGCTGAGCCAGGCGGTGACCAGGCCGCGGCGCTTGACGCCGGCGACGCGGACGTGGACGACGACGAGATAGACGATCCAGGTGAGCAGGGCCCAGAGCTCTTTGGGATCAAAGGCCCACCAGCGGCCCCAGCTGTGGTCGGCCCACCAGGCACCCAGGAGGATGCCGACGCCGAGGGTCCAGAAGGCGAGCTGCATGAGGGTGGTCTGGGCTTTGTCCAAGTCGAGCAGGAGGCGATCGCGGGCGGCGGCGGGGTCGTTGACGCTGAGGGCGGAGGCGGTGACGGCGGAGAGGGCGGTGGGGCCTTCGGGGGCGTCGGGCGTGCGGTTGGAGGTGTACCACATGGCGAGATAGAAGAGGCTGACGATGAAGCCGAGGGAGATCAGGCCGTAGGAGAAGAGCACGGTGGTGACGTGGTACTTGAGCAGGACGGAGGTGTTGAGGATGGCGGCTTCGCGGTTGATGCTCTGGCCGGGGATGCCCGTCTGGGTGGCGGTGATCAGGACCATGAAGCCGACGGCGGCGGTGGCGGCGCCGAAGAGCCACTGGCGTTTGCGGGCGGCGAGGGCAAGGCCGACGATGGCGGCGAAGAGGCTGACGCCGGTCATGCTCTCAAACTGGTTCTGAATGGCAAAGCGTTCGGCGACATAGCAGCGGACACCGAAGCCGAAGGCGTGGAAGGCGACGCCGCCGAGGAGGAGGACCAGGCCCGTCCACTTGAGCCAGGCGCGGTGGGTGCCGAAGGCGAGCAGGAGGCTGACCAGCGCGCCGGCGTAGAGCCAGGCGCCCCACTCGAAGGGCTTGGCGCGGTTGTAGGCGAGTTCCAGGGAGCGTCGGACGGTGGGATAGACCTCCGGCTGGATGGCGGGGAGGCCCTGTGCGAGGGTGGCGGCGGCAGCGTTGACGCCGGCGGCGTCGCCGGCACGCCAGGCCTTGCCAAGGGCGGCGACGGCGTCGGCGACCGGGCCGGAGCCGGCCTGGCTGAGGTGGGACCAGGGCTTGGTGGTGTCGGCTACGGGGACCAGGAGCAGCGTGCCGGGGGCGCCGAGGTAGAGGTTGACCGACTCGTGGAGGTCGTTGAGGCCCTTGGCGTACGCGCCGTCGAGGCGGTTGCTGTCGGAGATGGTGCGGATGTGGCGGCTGACCATCAGCGGGGTGAGACGGCCGAGGCGCTTCCAGGTCTCGCGGATGTCCTCGTCGTTGGCGGTCTTGCCGGGGAACTCGAGCTCGAGGAACTGCTTGCGAAGGGGGAGGAAGTTGACGCCGACGAGCGGGCGGTCGGCGTAGTACGACGGGTCGATGATCATGTCCAGGAAGGTGAACAGCGGGTCGTAGCCGACCTTGCGGAAGAGGGTCTCGCCGTTGCGCTGCTCAGGGATGAGGTCCTGGTAGTCCTTGCGGCCGAGGATCTCGCCGATGGTCTCGCGGGCGAGGGAGTCGAGGACCTTGACGCGGCCGTTGTGATAGACGGCCAGATCGCGCAGGGGCCTGAGGTCGACCTCGGCGGCGAAGCGGAGCTTGCCCTGAAGATCCAGCGTGGCCTTGAGGGGCGGCTCGCCGAACGGGTTGGGCAGGCCGGTCTCGGCGAGCATGCGGGTCTGCGGGTGGCTGTTGCCGGCGGGCGCGGACTGGGCCAGCAGCGCCGGGGCGAGGCCAAGCAGGAGCAGGCAGGCGAGCAGGAGGCGGATGGGGTGGCTGTTCATGGACGCTTCGCTCCGGCGAGCGGGGAGGGCTCGCGGGTTGTCGGTGAGGCGATGGCGGATGCGGGGACGCCGGCGGACGCCGGGGTGGGCCGCGGGGCGGCCTTGCCGATGGCGGCGAGGTCGGCCTTGATGCGGTCGCGCTTGCGGCGGACGAGCCAGGGCTTGATGTAGAAGGCCCAGGGGATGCCGACGGACATGAGGACCGAGCCGAAGGCGATGACGTAGATGCCGGGGTTGTTGCCGACGCCCAGGATGGTGAAGCGGGCGTAGGCGCGGGGGAGCTGGCCGGCTTCGGCCTGGGCGCGGGTGTCGTTCCAGTGGGTGCTGTCCCAGCCGGCCTGGGAGAACTTGTACTGGGTCGGGCCGAGCTGGCTGAGGAGCCAGTTGACGGCGTTGACCGGCCAGGGGCGGTCGGCCTCCCACATGTAAGGGCTTTGCTTGAGCGGGTCGTTGAGGGACGTGTGGCGGTTGACGGTGGCGACGACGCCGGCGTGCTTGGCGAGGGCGAGGGACTGATCGAAGCCCCGGAAGGTGGCGTCGCGCATGAGGGCGGAGACGCCGGGGCCGTGGACGACCTGGAGGTCAGAGCGGAAGTCGCGCGGCTGCGTGCTGTGGGGGTAGGGGATCATCTCGAAGTCCTTCAGGCGAAGGACCATGTCGGGCAGCGGGCGCCAGAGGCGGCCGAAGACGAGCTTGAGTTCGCGGCCGTCGGGGAGGCGGACGGCGGTGAAGTCGTTGGGTTCGATGTCCTGATACTGGCGGAAGGGGAGCCAGAGGCGGCGCGACCAGGCGGGGCGGCCCTGGGCGGCGGGGACGCTGATCTCCAGGCAGAGTGCGGCACGCTTGTGGTTGCCGGTGTTGTCGCGGTCGCGGTCGATCTCGGGAACGACGACGGGCACGCCGAGGCGTTCGGCGTCGGCCCAGCGTTCGCCGAGGCGGACTTTCAGCGGCGGGCCGACCATGATGACGTCGCCGGCCTTGAGGCCGGTGGTGATCTGGGCGGGACGGCGGGGGATGCGGACCAGGGCGCGGACCTCGGGGGGCTGGGACGCGTCGGCGCCGGCGGCGGGGCGTTCATCGAAATAGACCTGGATGATGGAGGCGTCGATGTAGGAAAGGCGGATGGCCGGATCGGCGGCGCGACGGGCGGGGCGGCCGGTGTCGGAGGTTTCTTCGAGGAGGTCTTGGGCGATTTCGGGGAAGCGGTGGTAGAGGTAGCGTTCGAAGGGCTTGCCGCCGGCCTTGCCGGGGGGCGGGGTGACGCGCACGACGGCGACGGAACTGGTGGCGTTCTCGTAGCCGGGAGTGATGATGTTGAACGGCGGGGTCGGAGAGATGGAGCGGACTTCGATCTTCCAGGCGGGGTTGCCGACTTCGATCACCTTGCCGGCGGTGATGGCGTAGGAGCGGAGGAGGCCGGGCTCGCCGGAGGCGGGGTCGGCGGGGATGTCGACCATGAGGGCGTGCTGGGCTGGGCCTTCGACACCATCGGGGAGGGTCGCGGCCAGCTCGTTCCAGCGGCGCTGGTCCATGTTGCTGGTGTACTCAACGATCAGGTTGGCCTGGCCCCGTTCGTCGCGAAAGAGTTCGGCGATGCGGCCTGCCGGAGAGGCCATGAGCATCTCCAGCGACTGGCGGACGTTCTCGGTGACCGGGCCGGTGTGGTTGGCGTCGACGATGCGGCCGGTGGCGGGGTTGAGCCGCTCGACCACCTCGATGAAGCGGACGGGCTGGGGGGCGGCTGCATCGGCGGTGGCGATGAGGCGGTCACCGGGTGTGCGGACGGGCCGCCAGGCTTCCTGCAGGTTGACGTATGGGGCATAGCCGACGACGCGGAACTGGATGTCGGGGTCGACCAGGCGGGCGATTTTGCCGTCGGGGCCGGGCGGGTAGGGCGGGGCGGGGAGGTTGATGGACAGGGTGCGGCCCCGGTCGCTGGGCGCACCATCGGACTGGGCGACGATGCCGACGTCGTCGCGGAGGGCCTGGATGTTGTACTCGTTGTAGCGGGGCAGGCTGGTGAGCAGCCGCTGCTCCCAGAAGCCGGCGGCGCGGTTGGGGCCGGACTGGGTGATGCGAAGGACAGTCTTGGTGTTGTCGTAGAAGCGGTCGACGGGCTGGCCGACGGCCGGCGTGCCGTCGGATCCGGGCTGGCCGGCGATCAGCAGCGTGTCACCCTCCTGCTTGGCGATGGAGTAGTAGGCGGAGCCGAGGGCGATGGTGATGATGCCGGTGTGGACGGTGAGCACGCCGATGTTCTCGAAGGAGAACTCGATGCGGCGCACGGTGGCGACGATCATGTTCACCACGAAGAGGTAGAGGATGGTGTTCAGCGGCCACCAGGCGTAGAACTCCAGTTCGCTCATCTCCATGCCGGGCAGGCGGCGCATGGGCACGCCCTTGTACTGCTCGATGAAGTCGGCGAAGAAGCGGACACCGGTGCCGGTGATGGGGTTGTAGTTGAGCACCGGGAGGACGAACTGGGCCCAGAGGTAGACACTGGCGACGGTGAGCACGAGCACGCCGGCGACGGAGACCACCCAACGGAAGGCGATGCCGGCGTTGGCGCGGGCCATGGCGCGGTTGGCGAGCCAGACGGGCAGGGCGGCACCGAGAGCGATGGCCAGCAGCGTGGAGAGGCCGTAGACGGCGTAGGTGGGGATCATGGCGAGCATGCCCACGGGGATGCTGGCCATGATGCCGTAGAGTGAGAGCAGGGCCATGAGGATCACGGCCAGGGTGATTGAAGAAAAGGCACGGAGCACCCACTTGAGCGGTCGGAGGCCTCCGGTCAGGTGCTGGTCATCCCACTGCTTGGCACGGTCCCACTTACGGCTCAATAGATGTCCTCCGGCCCATCATCCGCGGGGCTTGGGCTGTGGATCCCCCTTGGCTGGACCGATCGCGCCCAGCGAGCCGGACACACGGCCCTTACGGCAGCATGGTAGTGATGATCGCCGCTGGCTGGCACACCCGCAGAGCATCTGACTGCAATCAGTACTGTCTGACAAGAAAACACCGCGACTGATACGCCGCAAAGAGGGGACGGTTCGTGAATTGATCGGATTTTTCGAGCCGGCCAAGACAATGGAAGGCGGCGGAGGGTGAAACACCCGGTTATTCCCCGAACCCACTGCTGACCAGCAGTTCGACCCCACCGGAGGCGGTGAACAGGGCAGAGACGGGGTCGGCCGGCTCGGTCTGGCCGAGATCGGCGGCGAGGATGGCGGCAGGGGCGGATCCTGGCTCGAGACGGAAGTTGGCCGGGGGCAGACCGATCGCCTCGGCGGCGTGGTCGAGGAGCATGGGGAGGGCGGGGAAGGGACCATCAGCCTGCCAGAGGAGGCGGGCTTCATCGAGCGGGGAGAGGCCATGGGCGGTGAGGTCCGCCTGGGGGAGGTTGATGGCCGAGTCGGTGCCGAGGAGGACGCGGGCCCCGGCGGCGAGCAGGGCGCGGTAGGGGTGCGGGCCGACGGTCTGCGGGTAGCCGAACCAGCGGGCGGCCCGGGGGCAGTACACGATGGTGGCGCGGGCGGCGCCGAGAGTGGCGATCTCGGGCTCGGTGAGGTCGTTGGCGTGGATGAACAGGGTGGGAGCGGCGCGGCCGACGAGGGGCCGAACGCGGGCGAGGGGGCGGCGGTCGGCGAGGAACTCGGCGGCGACGGCGGGCGTCCAGAGGCCGATGCGTTCAAGGAAGGACTGGAGGGGGCCCTCGGCCCCGGCGAAGAGGCGGCGTTCTTCGGGGCTCTCGGCGATGTGCACAGCGAGGGGGAGCGGCGTGTCGGCGGCGGCCTGCATGGCCTGGGGGCCGACGCTGTAGGTGGCATGAGGTGAAAGGCCGAAGCGGAGGGCGGCGGGGGCGTGGGCGGGGAGCAGCGGCGGGCTGTGGGCGAGGGCGGCGGGGCCGCCGAGTTGCTCGAAGAGGCGGGCCTGACCGGGCCCGATGGCGAAGAATTCGCGGAAAGCGACGCCGCCGAGCGGGGTGGCGGCGAGGGCATCGAGCGCATCGGTGCTGGGACGGCCGGCGACAGCGCCGGCGATGTCGCCCACGGCCACAACGCCGGCTTGGAGGCAGAGGCGGGCACCGAGGCGGATGGCGGCGGAGATGTCGGCCGGCGTGGTCGGGCGGTTGGCGACGACGGTGTGGACGAAGCGGCCGAAGCGTTCGGAGAGCGGGCCTTGGGGTGCAAGCGGGCCGATGGCGGAGAGATCAAGGTGGGTGTGGGCGTTGACCAGGCCGGGGAGGAGGACGGCGGCGGGGCGGTGGATGTGCAGGCAGCCGGGGGGGCTGGGCACCTGGGAGGGGTGGCCGAGGGCGAGGATGGTGGCGAGACCGATGAACGGCCGGCCGACGATGGGCTGAGAGGCTGATGCGGTCGCGGGTGGCGAGACCGGCGGGACCGGCGGGACCGGCCAGCCAAGGTCGTTCCACGCGGTGCGCCAGGCGGGGCTTGCGGGGCGGAGCTGGAGCAGGAGTGCGGCGGGTGCAGCCAGGACACCCCGGGCATCAATGGCGGCGGCGGCGTGGAGGCGCAGGAGCGAGGTGGATGGGGGGAAAATGGGCATAAAAACCCAAGCGGACCGAGAATACCGGGGACGGAACGGACGTATCCTTGCACCCCATAACCCATCGACGCATGTACAGCGTCGAAAAACGAGCGATGGATCGCTCGCGTTCGGAGAATGCCATGAACAGCACCCAGTTGCGCGCGCGTCGGCCTCAGGCCGCCCTTCTCGTTCTCACCCTTGCCGGGCTTGGCCTGGGCGGGTGCGTGAATCAGGACAGCTACGACCAATTGCGTTCGGCGAACGATGCGCTGAAGGCCCGCAATCAGGAATTGACTGAACAGGTGCAGGCGCTGGAGGCGGCGCGGCAGCAGTTGCTGGACCGCTACCGGAGCGGGGATCTGTCTCTGGACCAGGCGCGGCAGTTGATCGCGCAGCTGGAGTCGCAACTTCGCGACCGGGACGCCAAGCTGGCCGACCTGAACAAGCGGCTGGAGAACCTGGCGGTGGGGCCGGTGGACGAGGCGACCGACGCGGCCCTGCAGCGGCTGGCGGAGCAGTTCCCCGGCATTTTGAGCTACGACGCGGCCAAGGGCATGATCCGGTTTGAGAGCGACCTGACGTTTGCGTCGGGCTCGTTTGAACTGACCAGCGAGGCGCGGCGTTCGATCGACGCGTTGGCGAAGCTGATGCGTGATCTGCCGACGGCGCAGCAGTACGAGCTGCGGGTGATCGGGCACACCGACACGCAGCGGGTCCGCAGCGCGGCCGGCCGCCGATTCCAAGACAATCTGGAACTCTCGGCGTTCCGGGCGCTGTCGGTGCGGAGCGAACTGGTGAACGGCGGGCTGATGCCCAACAAGGTGGAGTTCGGCGGGTGGGGCGAGTTCCGCCCGGCGGTGCCGAACAACCCGAGCGGCAACACGCAGCAGAACCGGCGTGTGGAGGTGTATCTGGTGAAGAGCACCTGGGACAAGCCGATGCCGACGCTGCCGGCTGCCCGGGTTGCTCCGCCGAGCACCGCCCGCACGACGACCGGCACCACGCCGGCCCCGGCGGCGACGGGCACGGCGGCCCCCGCCGGCACGAGCCCGGACATCATGCGGTAAGCGGCCCGGCTGGCGACAGCCGGCGGCTCAGAGGATGTGAAGATCATGACGCCCTGCCGCGATCGGCGGGGCGTTTTTCTTTGGGGCGTGCGGGGAGCGACCGGCACTCAAGGAGCGATGCGGGCGGGGTTGCCCCACTGCTGCGGCTGGGTGGCCGAAGGGGAGCGGTTGGCGGAGCGGATCGGGCGGTCAGGTTGCGGTCAGGCGACGGTCAGGCGACGGTCAGGCAGCGGGTTGGGGCGGTGTGATGCGCGGGCCGGGACGCTGCACGCGCGAGGTGGCGATGAGCGTGGCCCCGGCGACGAGCACCAGGGTGGAGAAGCCGGCAGCGGGGAGCGTCCAGCCCATGCCGGGGGCGTCGTCGCTGCCCTGCACCGCATCGGTGCGGTAGCGGTAGCGGCTGATCTGCGAGCGGGGGAGGGCGAACAGGGCGGCCTGCCACTCCCAGGAACGCTCTTCGATGGGCTCGACGGTGGTGAGGCGGACCTGCGGGCCGGGATCGGGCTTGCCCTCAGCGGCGAGTTGGCGGCGGGCGTCGACCTCGGCGGGGAGGCGGCCCCGACGATCACGGAACTGCATCTGACGGGCGACCAGGGCACCGTCGGGGGTAGCTTCGATCACGTCGAAGAGCCAGTCGCGGATCCGCACGGCGCCCCAGGTCTCTTCGTCGTATCCGGCGGTGGAGCGGTTGACGATGACCACGCGGGGCCGCTCGCCCTGATCGGGCTTGATGGTGATGCTGTCGCCCCGGACGGGGGCGACGACGCCGACGCTGAGCCACTCGTCGTAGACGCTGAGGTCTTTGTGGTCGCGGACGGCCGGGGGATGGACGGCGATGAGCTTCTCAGCGTCGCCAAAGCGGATGCGGACGGCGGGGCGGCCTGAAGGGAGGAAGTCGTCGGTGAGGGAGAGGGTGCGGTTGCCCAGGGCTTGGAAAGTGAACTCGCGGGCGTCGCGGGTCTCGATGTGCCAGAGCACGGGCAACTCGGCGGCGTTGAACGAGCGGACGCGCTGGGCCATGGCCCAGACGGAGCCAATCAGGGCGCATCCGCCGATGGCGCCGAGCAACAGACCGAGTTTGCCGAGGGGCTTCATGGCGTTGCCTTTTGCCGGGCGGCGGGCCCGAGGGCGGCGGCCGGCGCGCGGCGGGTCACTTGGCGGCGGGGTTGTCGCCGGCCGGGGTGGCGGCGGGGCCGGCGTCCTTGCTGTGGCCGGAATCCTTGCTGTGGGAGGAGTGCTGGGAGAACTCGGGGAGCGTCAGGCCGGTGCGGACGCGGGCGTGGTTGGCGCTGGCGCCCTGCTCGGCGTGAGCGGAATCAGCGTGGCCGTGCCCCATCTTCTTGGCGAGGATGGCGGCGTACTGCTCGCGGACCTGCTCGAACTTGACCAGGTAGGGCGGGAGGGGCTTGCCGTCGGCTTGCAGGCGCTGGATCTCCTGAGCGCAGAAGACAGCGAGTTGGGCCGGGAGGGTGCCGCCGTTGGCGAGGGTCTGCTCGGCCTGGCGGGCGGCGGTGATGCGGGCGAACTGGGCGATGGAGGTGCCGGCGGGGATGGTCTCGTACTCGGCACCGGCGGGGGCGCCGGGGCGGGCGGGAACGGAGATGTTGCCCTGGCCGCCGGCGGTGACATATGAGCCCTTGTAGTCGTACAGGGCCTTGCGGCTGCCGAGATCGAGCATGGTGAAGCCGAGGAAGAACGCGAGGGTGAAGAGGGTGAAGACGACGACCAGGGAGTTGAAGGGGTTGTCGTAGCGGAGCTGCATGAAGTAGAGGGCGACGACTGTGCTCTTGACGGCGGCGATGGAGAGGGCGACGGCGACGTTGACCCACTGGGGGATGACGACGTCGAAGGTGGCGGCGAACCAGACCTCGATCTGGGCGGCGGCGACGGTGGCCAGGGTGCCGAGCAGGAGGATGCCGAAGACCACCAGCAAGGTGCGCTGGGGGATGACAATGTGGCCGTGGTCGTGGCCGTGATCGCCATGGGCGGCGTGGGCGGCGTGGGCGGCGGAGTGGGATGCAGCGTGGGCCATGGGAGCGGACCTTTCGTGTGTCCGGATGGGGCGAGGGGAGGGGGCGGGCGGGCGGGCGATGTCGGAGCGGGCTTAGTGGATGAGGTAGAGCATCGGGAAGAGGAAGATCCAGACGACGTCGACGATGTGCCAGTAGAGGCCGACGCCTTCAACGGCGTTGTAGTGCTTGGGGCCGAAGTGGAGCTTGCGGGCGCGGATGTAGAGCCAGACGAACAGGCCCATGCCGATGATGACGTGGCTGGCGTGCACGCCGGTGGCGCCCCAGTACATGCCCCACCAGAGCGGCTCGTAGGGGCTCTCCCAGTTGGGGTAGCTGTACCAGAAGCCGGGGAGCTTGCCCTCGGCGTACTTGGGGGCGTACTCGAAGACGAACTTGATCACCAGGAAGAGCAGGCCCATCACGAAGGTGATGAGGATGTTGCGCTGGAGGCCCTTCTGGTCGCCCACCTGGGCACAGCGGACGGCGCTGGCGACGGTGTAGGACGAGTAGAGCAGAACGAGGGTGTTGAGCAGGCCCCAGCGCCAATCCAGCAGCGAGGAGCCGTGGATGAAGGCCTCGGGGTGGAGCATGCGCATGATGCCGTAGAAGACGAAGAGGCCGCTGAAGAGGAGGATTTCGGTGGCGAGGAAGAGCCACACACCGAGCTTGACAGCGTCGAACTCGTCCGCCTGGGTGCGGAAGTGCTCGGCCTGGCGGTAGGTCTCGTGGTACGGCCGGTCGGCCGCGGCACCAAGACCGCTGTTCTCAACTGGGAAACTCGTCATGGCGTGCCTCGTGCGGTGCGCTGGGGCGAAGGAACCGGGGGGACTGATGAGCGGGAAGGTTGAAACTCAGTGCCCGGCCTTGACCACGTGCACGGTGCGACCCTCGGCCTTGGGGGGCAGGGGAAACTCGCCGGGCTTGGTCTGGGCGGGGACAACGTCGTCGTAGTCGTATGGGCCGTGGGTGACCACGGGCTCGTGGTGGAAGTTGTGGGTGATGGGCGGGCTGGCGGCGTCGGTCCACTCAAGGGTGAGGGCGCCCCACGGGTTGGGCGGGGCCTTGGGGCCGGCGGCCAGGGAGTGGACGAAGTTGAAGAAGTGGACGAGGAAGCCCAAGAGGAGGACCCAGGAGCCGACGGTGGAGAGCTGGTGGTAGATGAGGAACTCATCGACGTAGCTGGCGTAGCGGCGGGGCATGCCGTGGACGCCCATGATGAACTGGGGGAAGAAGGTGAGGTTGAAGCCGATGAACACGAGCCAGAAGCCGGTCTGGCCCCAGAACTCGTTGTACATCTTGCCGAACATCTTCGGCCACCACATGTGGATGCCGCCGATGAAGGCGATGATGGTGCCGCCCATCATGACGTAGTGGAAGTGGGCGACGACGAAGTAGGTGTCGTGGAGGTGGAGGTCGACCGAGAGGGCGCCGAGGAACAGGCCGGTGAGGCCGCCGATGGAGAAGAGGAAGAGGAAGCCCAGGGCGTACCACATGGGGGTCTTGAGGTCGATCGAGCCCTTGTAGAGGGTGGCGACCCAGTTGAAGACCTTGACGGCGGAGGGGAGGGCGACCAGGAAGGTGAGGGCGGAGAAGACCGCGGCGGCGACTTCGCCCTGGCTGGTGAACAGGTGGTGGCCCCAGACGACGAAGGCGATGGCGGCGATGGCCAGGGAGGAGAAGGCGACGGCGCGGTAGCCGAAGACCTTCTTGCGGCAGAAGACGGCGATGAGCTCGGACATGATGGCCATGCCGGGGAGGATCATCACGTAGACGACGGGGTGGCTGTAGAACCAGAAAAAGTGCTGGAAGAGGACGGGGTCGCCGCCCATGCGGGGGTCGAAGATGCCGATGTGGAAGAGACGCTCGAAGATGAGCAGGAGGAGGGTGATGCCGATGACGGGGGTGGCGAGGACCTGAATGAGCGAGGTGCCATACATGCCCCAGACGAACAGGGGCATGTCGAACCAGCCCATGCCGGGGGCGCGGAGCTTGTGGACGGTGACGATGAAGTTCAGGCCGGTGAGGATGGAGGAGAAGCCGAGGATGAAGGCGGCGAGGATCATGAAGACCACCTTCCAGTGGCCCGCATCGGTGATGGTGGAGTAGGGCGTGTAGAAGGTCCAGCCGGTGTCAACGCCGCCGACGACGGCGGAGGCGATGGCGAAGAAGGAGCCGAAGAGGTAGATGTACCAGGAGGCGAGGTTGAGCTTGGGGAAGGCGACGTCCTTGGCCCCGAGCATGAGGGGCATGAGGAAGTTGCCCAGCGAGGCGGGGATGCTGGGCACGATCACCAGGAAGACCATGATCAGGCCGTGCAGTGTGAAGATCTTGTTGTACCAGTCACCGGCGGAGGCCATGTCGGTCGCCATGCCGACGGAGTGCATGACGCTGCCGGTGATCTGGACGGTGGTCTCGCCGTTGACGGTTGTGGTGACGGTGCGGGTGGGCTCCAAGAGCTCGACCCGGACGGCCAGCGCGGCGACGCCACCGAGGAAGAACATGAAGAGCACGGCGACGAGGTACATCACGCCGATCTTCTTGTGGTCGATCGTGGTGGCCCAGTCGATGATGGTGGCCCAGAGGCTGCTCTTGGGCGTCAAATAGGGTTCGTCGTGGTGGGCGTGGTCATGCCCGTGAGCCCCGACATTCGTTCCGCTGATGCTGGCCATAGATCAACACTCCAAGGTTCGCCGGTGAACAACACCCGGCGTTTGGGATCCGACGTTGACCCCCCCTGCCCCCCACTGCCACCCCGTCCCTCCCCCGCCACCACCACCCTCGCTCACCCCCCGCCAACTCACTGACTCTGTCACTGAGGCCGGACGCGGGCCGCCCGGCTCATGGACGTGGACTTAGTTCTTGGCCTCGGGCTTGGCTTCAGACGATCCGGCGGCGGGCTTGGGGCCGCCGGTGGGGATGTTGTCGGTCTTGCCGGCGAGGTAGCGCATGTAGGCGATGACGCCGTTGATCTGCCGCTCGCTCATCTTGCCGGCGTAGGTGGGCATCTGGTTGGGGTAGCCCTCGTGGATGTGCTTGGCGGGCTCGAGGATGGACTCGCGGATGTAGTTGTCCCACGTGGACTCGATGTCCCTCAGGCCGGGGTAGAGCCCAACGGCGACCTTGCCGCCTCCGGCGAAGTTGACCTCGGTGCCGTAGTAGCCCTTCCAGGAGGGGCCGCTGCCCTTGGAGCCGTCAACAGAGTGGCAGGTGGCGCAGCCCTGGGCCTTGTGGACCCACTGGCCGAGCTGCCACATGGGCAGGAGCTGCTGGCCCGCCTTGTCCTTCTCGCCGTTGAAGCCGTACTTGCCTTCGATGTTGGCCCACTCGGTGAGGGTGGCGTTGTACTCGTCCTCGGGGAGGACGCGGAGGATGGCGGCCATTTCGGAGTGGAAGGTGCCGCAGTACTCGGCACAGAAGATGAAGTGGTCGCGGCCCTTGCCGGTGGCGGCGGCCTTGGCGTCGGCGGCGCTCGTGTAGAGCGAGCCGGCCTGATCGAGGGCGGCGTCGGCGTTGGTGGGCGTGAAGGTGAGGGAGGTCTTGCGGTTGGGGAAGACGTCCATCTTGATGCGCATGTCGGGGATGTAGAACGAGTGGATGACGTCGGAGGAGGTCAGCATGAACTTCACCGGACGGCCCTCGGGCACGACGATGATGGGGACGGCCTGGTAGGCGTGGCTGACGGTGTTCTCATCGATGCGCTTGGCGTCGAGGTAGACCTGCTCGCCGGAGCCGGCGCCGTTGGCGTAGGTGACGGTCCAGTTCCACTTCTTTCCTTCGACGTTGATGATCTCGGCCTGGCTGGAGGCGATCTGGCCGTGCATGTAGCCGTGGAAGCCCCAGAAGAAGATGATGGTGACGATGACCAGCGGGACGGCGACCCAGGTGATCTCGAGGAAGGTGTTGTGGTTGGGGGTCCGCATCTGGACGTGGCCGGGGCGGCGGCGGTATTTGAAGGCCCACCAGCACATGGGCACCATCAGGATGATGAAGCTGATGATGCACACCCAGAGGATGAACATGAACAGGCCGTCGACGCTGGGCGCCAGGTTGCTGTTGCCGGGCTTGAGCCAGATGTCTCGCAGCCAACTATCAAGTGCCAGGGTGTTCATTGCTTGGGCTTCCGTCGAAAACTGCTTGCGAGCACGAATGCTGTCGTTGCCGAAACTCCCCCCCACTCCCCCCCACTCCCCCCCACTACCACCCTCCACCCATCCACCGGCCCTGCCCGCTGTGCGCCGGTCGTCGGCGTTGGCGGGCGGAGAGTCAGGGTGTGGGTTTGTCGGGCGGCTGAGGGGGCGGTTGTTGCTGGGTCATGACGCGGAGGGCGGCCTCACGCAGGGCGGCGCGGCGACGGCGTTCGATGGCGACCATGCCCCCGAGGACGCCGAGGACGGCGATGGAGCAGAGGACGGCGCCGATCTGCATGACCCGCATGGCCTGGACGACATAGCCGCCGGCGGAGGGGTCGTAGTGGAAGCACCACATGATGAAGCGGTCGAGCGTGGTGCCGATCTTGCCGTCCGAGGCCTCGAGCAGGGCCATGCGGAGGGTCTCGACGGGGTAGTCGACGCCGTAGAGGTAGCGGGAGATGGTGCCGTCGGGCGTGAGCACGAAGATGACGGTGCCGTGCGAGTACTCGCCGGACTTGGGCAGGAACTTGTAGGGGAAGCCGACGGCATCGGCCAAGGCGCGGGCGCTGAGGGGGTGGCCGGTGAGGACGGCCAGACCGGGGGCGGTCGCGTCGGAATGCGGGCGGTCGTAGCCGGCGAGCATGCCGGCCTTCTGGACGGCGGCGACGTCGGTGCCCTCGGTGGGGTCGAAGCTGACCAGGACGAGGTTGTACTTCTCGCCGAGGTTGAGATCGAGCCTGTTGATCGAGTCGCTGATCTTGCGGAGCATCAGCGGGCAGAGCAGCGGGCAGCGGAAATAGACCAGGGCGAGGATGACCGGCTTGGGGCCCTGGTTGAAGTACTGGCCGAGCTTGACGGTCTGGCCGGTGTCGTCAACGAACTCCAAATCCAGCGGGATGCGCTGGCCGAGGTGCTCGGTGATCTCCAGGCCCTTGGCCTCTTCGGGGAGGATGTTCAGCTGGGCCCGCGCGACCGAGGGCGATGCGATGAGGGCGAGCAGCGAGCAGACCACCAGCACCGGGGCGAGCAGCAGCGACCACCGTCCCCGGGGGCTGGCGGGCTGAGTCGGGATGGTGCAAGCGGCGGTCATGCTGGGGATTGTCGCAGGGGTTGACGGAGCGGGCGGGAGACTAGATTGCGTAGTTTCAGAACTTTCTGAAAGATTCTATATCGACCGGGTTCACTTGGCGGGTGCGGCGTACATCTTCACGACGGCCTCGGCAGCGTTGGTTATCGGCCGCTTGACCTTGCCAGCGGCGGGGTCGGCCCAACCCCACTCTTTGAGCTTGGCCTCGACGGTGGCCTTGCCGGCGGTGGCCTCGACGTGGACGCGGACGTCCTGCTCTTCAACCTTGGCCTTGAGGCTGGTCTTGTACCAGTTGAAGTAGACGACCGTGGCTCCGACACAGACGACGATGATCAGGAAGCCGGCGATGCCGAAGAAGAGCACCTGACCGTACTTGATGGTCTCGCCGGTGGCCGCCTGCGGAGCGGCCTCGGAGGCGCTGTGGGTGTGCCACGCATCGGTGCCGCCGGCGTGAGCGGCGTGCCCGGAATCATGACCGTGTCCGTGTCCAGCCATTGTCGATCTCCAACGCGTACGGCGAGGGGTGCTCGCGGGTGTTCAGGTCAGGTGGGGAAGCGTGCCGGGAAAGGTCAGACGTAGTTCTTGTGGTGAAGGGCTTCAGGGAGGCGGGGGTCGCGGAGCGGGATCAAGGGGTTCGAGCCGACCTTCCAGGCGAGGAAGCCGAGGAAGAGGCAGACCGGGCCGATGAGGCCGGTGATGTCCACCCAGGAGAAGCCGAGCTTGCCGGGGATGATCTCGCCCTTGACGGGAACGAGGGCGTACACGCCGGGGCGGATGACCCAGAACATGTCCAGGCAGTGCATGACCAGGAGGAGCGAGGCGGCGATGCCCAGGGTGGTGAAGCTGCGCTTGTTGGCCCGCCAGAGGAGGAAGAGGAAGGGGACGATGAAGTGGCCGACCAGGAGGATCCAGAAGACGATGGTCCACTCGTTGGTGATCTTGCCGCCGCCGCGGAGGAGGACCCAGGCGGTTTCTTCGGGGATGTTGGCGTACCAGATGAGGAAGTACTGGCTGAAGGCGATGTAGGCCCAGAAGACGGTGAAGGCGAAGCAGAGCTTGCCGAGGTCGTGGAGGTGCTCGTCGGTGACCAGGCCGACCAGGCGGCCGGAGCGGCGGATGCAGATGAGGGTGAGGACGAGCAGGGAGAGGCCGGCAACCATGTTGCCGGCGAAGAAGTAGACGCCGAACATGGTGCTGAACCAGTGGAAGTCCAGGGCCTTGATGAGGTCGAAGCTGGCGAATGAGACGGCAAGGGCGTAGACGAGGATGCCCCAGGCACTGGTGCGGCCGGCCTTGTTGGTGATCCACTTGTCGCCGGTGATGTCCTGCTCGCGGCTGTAGCGGAGCAGGCGGGTGCCGAGGTAGATCCAGACCAGGGCGTACACGGCCAGGCGGATGTAGAAGAAGACGGGGTTGAGGAACGGGAGCTTGTGCTCCAGCAGGGCGTCCTGCTCGGCCAGGCCGGGGGTCATCCACTTGAAGAGGATGCCGGGCTTGATGGCGCCCACGACGATGGTAGGGATGAGCAGGAGGACGGGGAGCCAGACCAGGGAGGCCATGTTCTCGAGCTGGCGGCGGAGGGTGACCGACCAGCCGGCCTTGACGAGGTTGAAGATGAGCACCAGGGCCATGGGCCCGAGGGCCAGACCGAGGGCGACCATGACGCCGACGTGGTAGGACGCGGCGGCGTGCTTCTGGGCCTTGGCGGCGGCGTCGCCCTCTCCGCCGGCGACGAAGGGATAGGCGAGGGTGGCCAGGCAGCCCAGACCGCCCAGGCCGATCATGGCGAGGCCGAAGGTGCGTCCCCAGCCGGAGGGCGCAGAGGTGTTCTCCTGGCTCAGGTCGGCGTGGTGGTGGTCGTCATGGGCGTGGCCATGATCGTGGGCGTGGGCGCCGGAAGCCGATGCGGTCATGTCGCTCATTACTTGCCCTCCTTGGACGGGGCCTTGTCGCCCGCGGGCGTGGAGCCGGCGGGGCCGGCGGCGGCGCCGGCGGCTTGCTGCTGAGCGGCTGCGGCACGGATGCGCTCAAGTTCGCCCCGGCGCTCGCCGGGGACTTCATCAAGGGAACCCTGACGGGTTGCCTGCAGGGTGCGCATGTAGGCGACGATGCCCCAGGAGACTTCTTCGCTCATGGCGTAGCCGTAGCCGGGCATCTTGTTGGCGCCGGCGGCGTCCCAGACGCCGTTGCGGATGACGTCGAAGAGGTAGCCGTCCAGGCCGGTCTTGGCGGGGACGGTGGAACCGTTGGGGCCGGGCTCGGTGGCGCCGAGGGCGTACTTGGGGTCGTAGAAGCCGGGGACCGGATAGGCCCACTGGCGGCCGACGGTGCCGGAGGCTCCGCCGGCGCCGTCGTAGCCGTGGCAGGAGGCGCAGGAGATGTTGAACTGCTTGCGGCCGGCCTCGATCAACTGGGTGGTGACCTGGACGCTGGAGGGGATGCGGGCGATGTAGGCGCCGGAGGCGTCCTTGCCCTGGTAGAAGGCGGTGTCGTCGCGGAGCAGGTCAGCGCGGTGGCGGCTGAGGTACTGGTCGACGGCGGAGTCGTCGGGGGTGGCGACCTCATCGCTGGTGGATGAGAAGGCGCCGAAGGCGACGGTGCCGGGGACACGGGGCCGCATGGCCCGACCGTCTTCGAAGAAGTCGGTCTGGGTCTGGGGCTTGAACTTCGGCGAGTCGTCCATGTCGGGGAGGAACTGCCGGGGCGGCTTGTCGCTGCGTTCGCCTCGGCAGCCGGCCATGGCGCCGCCGAGGGCGACCAGGCCGATGAGGCCGGCTGCCGTCAGAGTCCGCAGGTTGGAGTGGGCGGTAACCATCGGTTCGTCCTTGTTCGCTGCGGCCTGGGGTTGGCCGAGCGGGGAGGTGCTTGCGGGCTTACTTGTCCTCGACCAGTTCAACGCTGGTGGCTCCGGCCTTCTGGAGCAGGGTGCGAACGGCCTGAGGGTCGAACTTGGGGTCGGTCGCCTCGATGGCGATGACGAAGCGGTCGTCGCTGACCTTGAGGAAGCGCTCGTTGCACATGAGCGGGTGGTGCCAGCGGGGGAGGCGGTTGAAGATGAGCATGCCCAGGAGGGTGGCGAAGGCGGTGAAGAGGACGCCGATTTCGAAGGCGACGGGGACGAAGGTCTGCCAGGAGCCGAAGGGCTTGCCCTGGACGACGGTGGCGTAGCCCTGGGTGGCGACCCAGTACTGGAAGCCGAAGCCGAGGACGGCGCCGGAGAGGCCGACGACGGCGACGAGCAGGGGCAGTCGGGTGCGCTTGATGCCCATGGCCTCGTCGATGCCGTGGACGGGGAAGGGGCTGTAGACGTCCCAGTCGGAGAATCCGGCGTCGCGGACCTTCTCGGCGGCGTGGTAGATGTCCGCCGGGGTGGCGAACTCGGCCATGACGCCGAAGATGGGCGTGCCCTGCTCGGTCTGGAAGATGCGTGGCTTGGCGGCTGCGGCCATGGGTCAGTGTCCTGTCATCGCGCCCGGCGAGGGCCGGGCGAAAGGTGGGATCGGGCGGGGCTTTAGTGCTTGTGGGGGTTGGCCTGGGGCATGACGGCCTTGATTTCGCTCATGGCGAACATGGGGAGGAACCGCATGAAGAGCATGTAGAGGGTGAGGAAGGTTCCGCAGGAACCGACGAAGGTGAGGATGTCGACCGGGGTGGGGAAGAACATGTGCCACTCGCCGGGGAGGAAGGCGCGGTGGAGGGAGGTGACGATGATGACGAAGCGTTCGAACCACATGCCGATGGTGACGGCGACGGAGACGATGAAGATGACCACGGGGCTCTGGCGGCAGGCCTTGAACCAGAAGAGCTGGGGGAAGACGACGTTGCAGATGATCATGGACCAATAGGCCCACCAGTAGGGAGCGCCGCGGGGGTCGACCCAGTCGGGGACGACGCGGTTGTAGAGGAAGACGTGGAGTTCGTACTGGTTGCCGCCGTACCAAGCGACGAAGAACTCCATGGCGTAGGCGAAGCCGACCATGAAGCCGGTGACCAGGATGATCTTGGCCATGTTCTCCAGGTGGCGGAGGGTGATCAGGGCCTTCATGCCGGGGAAGAGCTCACGGGAGGGGATCATGAGCAGCAGCACCATGGCGAAGCCGCCGAAGATGGCGCCGGCGACGAAGTAGGGCGGGAAGATGGTGGTGTGCCAGCCGGGGAGGATGGAGGTGGCGAAGTCGAAGGACACGATGGAGTGGACCGAGAGCACCAGCGGGGTGGAGATGCCGGCGAGGAGGATGTAGGCCTTCTCGTAGCGGTGCCAGTGGCGGGTGCTGAAGCGCCAGCCGAGGGCGAGCATGCCGTAGACGAAGCAGCGGATGCGGTCGACCTTCATGACCGAGGGGTCGCTGGCCCGCATGATGCGGAGGGCGGCACGGTCGCGGAGGGTGGCGAAGTCGGGGATCATGCCCATGAACCAGAACAGCGCCGAGACGGTGCCGTAGGTGGACACGGCGAAGACGTCCCAGAGCAGCGGGCTCTTGAAGTTGGGCCAGATGGCGTTGGAGTTGGGGATGGGGAAGAGCATCCAGGCCATCCAGACGCGGCCGATGTGGACGCCGGGGAAGGTGCCGGCGCAGATGACCGCGAAGATGGTCATGGCTTCGGCGGCGCGGTTGATGCTGGTGCGCCACTTCTGCTTGAGGAGGCAGAGGATGGCGGAGATCAGCGTTCCGGCGTGGCCGATGCCGATCCAGAAGACGAAGTTGGTGATGTCCCAGGCCCAGTCGACCTGGTTGTTCAGGCCCCAGACGCCGACGCCGGTGATGATCAGGTAGAGGATCATCAGCGGCATGAGGCCGGCGACCTGGGAGACCAGGAAGAAGACGGGCCAGAACCAGCGGCCGGGGCCCTTCTCGATGTAACCGCAGACGGTCTCGGTGACGTCGTTGAAGGAGGTGTCCTTGCCGAGGACGAGCGGGGCGCGCACGGCGGGGTCTTCGACCAGCGACCCGTCGCGGGTCACGGGGTCGAACTCCGGCTCGGGCGGGGGCCGCATCATGCCGGCCAGCTTGGCGGCGGAAACCTGGTCAGGGTGGATCGCGCTCATGCCTGGACTCCCAGAACGCTCAGGCTCATGACGTACCCGTCACGGCCGGTCTTGGTCGGGTCAACGAAGGGGCGGCCGTCAAGCGACGCGGAGCCGCCATGGCCGGACTGATCGGGGCTGCCGGGGTGGTGATCGCCGAAGGGCGTCTCCGGGACCTCGGCCAGTTCGGTGTTGTGGTTGTTGATGCGGGCGGCGTAGGTGGTGCGGGCGGCGGTGGCGAGGTAGCCCAGCAGCAGGTAGCTGCGGCCGTGGTTGCGCCAGTAGTTGACCATGCTGCCGGTGCGCTTGGAGCCGTCGGACAGGGTGTACTGGTTGTCGGTGTCGAGGATGTCACCGAAGACGATGGAGTTGGTGGGGCAGGCCTGCTGGCAGGCGGTCTGCACGAAGCCGTCGGGGATGCCGCCCTCGTTGTCGCGGAAGCCCTTGATCTTCAGTTCGATCTTGGCCTCGTTGGTGCGCTGGATGCAGTAGGAGCACTTCTCCATGACGCCGCGGGAGCGGACGGTCACGTTGGGGTTTTTCTGCATCTTGCTGATCTGGTCGAGCTTCTCGCGGACGCGAGGCGGGATGAGGTTGGGGTTGACCTTGCGTGCGGAGTTGGGGCTGGAGGCGAGGAAGTCGGGGACGACGCTCTCGATCGCCTCGCGGCCGAAGTAGTCGCCGTTGAACTTGGTGACGCCGTAGTCGAAGAAGTTGAAGCGGCGGACCTTGTAGGGGCAGTTGTTGGCACAGTACCGCGTGCCGATGCAGCGGTTGTAGACCATGTAGTTGTGACCCTCGGGGCCGTGGACGGTGGCGTTGACCGGGCAGACGACCTCGCAGGGCGCGTTCTCGCAGTGCACGCAGGCGACGGGCTGGAAGATCATCCCGACCGGGTCGGAGGTGGACTCGACGGAGTACTCGTCAGAGGGGCTCTTGGCCTTCTTGAACTTGAAGTAGCGGTCGACGCGGATCCAGTGCATCTCGCGTCCCTTGTTGACCTCGACCTTGCCGACGACGGGGATGTTGTTCTCCGCCTGGCAGGCGACGGTGCAGACGTTGCAGCCGATGCAGGTGGACAGGTCGATGGACATGCCCCACTGGGGCTTCATCTCGAAGGCGGGCTTGGGGGTCTGGCGGCCGCCCCACTTGCTGTTCTTGCGCTCTTCGGGGTCCTTATAGGGGTGCATCATGACCGGCACGTTGGACGGCATGTGCATGGCCTCGCTGCCCTCGAGCTGCTCGGCGAAGGAGAGCTTGCGGTCGCGGCCGTAGGTGTCGGGCTCGGTGAGGAACTTCTCGCCGAACTTGGCCCAGTGGCGGGTGTCGGCCTCGCGGATGAGAGCGCGGCCCTCCATGTACCAGTGGCCCTGGGTGGTGGAGATCTGGTACATGGTCTCGCCGTCGCTGCTGGGGGCGACGGCGGCCTTGTCGGCGGACCAGCGGGCGGCGGTGGTGCGGATGGCGAAGGCGTCAAAGCCGACGCCGGTGCCGACCAGGCCGACGCGGCGGCGGCCATAGCCCATGGGGATGACGACGGTGTTGTCGGGGATGCCGGGGAGGGCCCAGGCGACCACGCGGAGGCGGCGGCCGTCGACGGTGACGTCGATCATGCGGCCGGCGGGCTTCTTGCGGGTGGCGGGGGTCTGGGTGACGCCCAGTTCCTTGGCGGTGCGGGGGCTGAGGTAGGCGGCGTTGTCCCAGACGATCTTGCTGGCCGGTTCGGAGAGTTCGTTGAGCCAGGCGTTGTTGAGGAAGCGGCCGTCATGCATGGGGCTGGCGATCAGGGCCAGGTGCATGGCGTCCTTGCTGGGCGCGGCGGCAAGAGTCGCGGAGGCGACGGCCTGGGCGATGGCGGGGAAGGCGGACGCCGGGGCCTCGGGGGCGGGGCGCTCAGAGGCGAGGACGCCGTCGTGCAGGGCGCGGCGCCAGGCCCGCTCGAAGTCGCCCTTGACGACGCTCTTCCAGGTGTTGCGGACGATGTCGTAGCCGGCGGTCTGCTGCTGGCCGAGGATGATCGCGAGCGTCTCGATGGCGCTGCGGCCGCCGTAGAGCGGGGCGATCATCGGCTGGATGGGGCTGATGGTGCCGTCGATGGACTGGCAGTCGCCCCAGGCCTCGAGGTAGTGGGCGCCGTTGAGCCGCCAGGTGCTGGCCTGGACGGTCTCGTTGTCATCGACGCTGAGGGTGATGCGGTGGGCGGCCTTGAAGAAGGCCTCGTTGAAGCGCAGCTCGGCCGGGGCGTTGAAGAGGGGGTTGGCGTTGAGGGTGACGACGGTGTTGATCTTGCCGTCGATCAGGGCCTTGGTGACGGCGGCCAGATCGGCCAGGCCGTCGCCCTGCAGGCCAGCGGGGGTGGGGACGTAGGAGACGGTCTTGCCGATGTTGCCCACGGCGGCGTTGACCGCGACGCACAGGGCGTGGACCCAGGCGGGCTGGCTGGCGCCGGCGACCAGCAGGCTCTTGCCCTTGAACTCGGGGTCGATCAGGTCCTTGCCGATGCTCTCGATCTCGGCGGCGTCGACGGCGGGGTCGGCCGGGAGGTTGATCTTGTCGAGCGCGGCGACCAGGGCGGCGTTGGCGTTGGTCTTGAGGAGCACGAACTTGGCCAGGCGAACGGCCATGGACGAGACCTGCTGCGGGCTGAGCCGCAGGCGGTGGTCGGCGGCGGCACCGGTGATGGTGAACATCGACTCGGCGACGTACATGCGGCTCATGCGGCCGGCCGAGGTGGTGGTGACGGGCTGGCCGGCGGCGTCCTTGGCGACACTGAGCACGCGGCGGGTGTGGGCCCACTGGCGGGCGCTGGTCAGGCTGGCGGCCTCGTGCTGGAGGAAGTCGCGGTCCAGCGAGACGATGCGCTCGGCCTTGTCGATCGAGAGCAGTTCGGTGGCGGGCTTGCCGAGCGCGAGGGCGATGCCCTCGGCGGCGCTGCGGTTCTCAAGGGCGTCGTAGCAGGCCCACATGGCCTTGGGCCACTTGGCGGCGACGGCGGCCCGCTGAGCCTGGAAGGAGGGGCTGGAGACGCGGTCGCAGATGAAGGCGAGGCCCTCGCCGCCATTGCCGGCGAACTGGGCGAAGTGGCGGCCGCTCCAGGCGACAAAGTCGTCCCAGGTGACGCCGACTTCGGGCGAGACAGCGCCCTCGCGGAGCATGACGGGCTCCTTGAGGCGGTCAGGGTCGTACATGTCCAGCACGCTGGCCTGGGCCCACGCGCTGCTCTTGCCCTGGTTGTTGGGGTGGAGGGGGTTGCCCTCGATCTTGGTCGGGCGGCCCTCGTGGGTTTCGACGAGCAGGCCCTCGCAGCCGCCGCCGGGGAGGGGCATGCTGGTGGCGAAGAACAGGGGCTTGCCGGGGACCACGTCCTCAGGGACGGACTTGGAGTAGGGGAGGATCTTGTGATCGGGGCGGCGGCAGCCGGGGAGGGTGGTGGCGCCGGCGAGGGCGAGGCCCGCGCCCATGAGCTTGAGGAAGGTGCGACGCTCGCTCTCGAGCAGCTCGCTGGCGCCGGCGGGGAACTCACGCTCGACGAACTCGCGGAACTCGGGGGTGTCGGCGACGTCGTCCAGACCGCGGCTGTAGTTCATGCCGGTGGTGCCGATCTGCTCGGGCAGCACCTTGCGGGGCGTCTTCACCGGCAGGCCGGCCTTCTTGCTGGAAGGGCACTGCTCGTGGTTGTGAGAGCCGTGTTCGTGGTCGTGGTGGTTGGTGCTCATGGGCGATCCGCGATCGGTTGGCGTTCAGACAGTTTCGGCCCCGGTTCCCTGTTCCCCTGGACACGCGTCGGCTGGGTCCCTGCACCCGGCAGAGCGGGCGAGCGGACCGGACGACGGATCAGTAGTGGCAGGCTCCGCAGTTCTCGGGAGCGGCGATCTTGCGCTCCTCGTAGAAGCGCTTGCCCTCGGTGAGGCGCTTGCCGCTGCCGGACGGGTCGGCGGCGTTGCGGTCCTCGACATCGAAGAGGCGGTAGACATCGTCCTTGGCGACCAGGTGCGGCTCGGGGTTGCGGTGGCAGTCCAGGCACCAGCTCATCGAGAGGGACTTGGCCTGATAGACGACGGGCATGCGGCCGATGTTGCCGTGGCAGGAGTAGCACGACACGCCGGCGTTGACGTGGGCGTGGTGCGGGAAGTTGCGGACGTAGTCGGGGACCTTGTGGACGCGACGCCACTCGATGGGCTCGTCCTTGGCGTAGGCCTCGCGGATGAAGGCGGTCTTCTCGGCGTGGCCCTGCGAAGAGGTGAGCTTGGCGAGGCGGCCGTCGGCATGGCAGCCGTAGCACGTCGAGACGGTGGGGACGTTGGCCTCAGCGCTCTTCTCCACGTTGGTGTGGCAGTAGCGGCAGTCCATGCCGAGTTTGCCGACGTGAATCTGGTGGTTGAACCCGCCGCCGGGCTGGGTGGGCATGTAGCCCACGGACCAGTACTCAGGGGTGAAGTAGTACCACACGACACCCACGACGACCGCCAACGTGCCCACGGCGCCGCCGGCCAGCAGCGTGGGAAGGTTGTTGGTCCACTTCGGGAAGATGGTCGACACGAGCCAATCTCCTGCATGCAAGCGGCCCTCGGGAACTCAGGGGGCCGCGGACGGAACGCTTATCGGGCGAGATTTGGGAAGGGCACCTTGGCAATGAAGGCTGCGCCCCAAACATGCTCCGCAAAGCCGAACGACGCGAGGGGAGAGTAAGTAGATGCCAACTCTTGTAGCACGGGAATAAATCGCGTCTGATCGCAATAGTCAGCAACTGAACGGGTTTTGTCAAGCGGTTCAGTCGGGACTTCTGTCAGACAGCAATAATTCTTGTCAGGGCGTACGCTGGTGCCTGGCCGGGGAGACTCCGGCGGAAAACCGACCTTTTCCCAAACATTCAGGTTGAACGGAACGGAACATGGTTGCTGCCCCTTCCAACCCCCCCACCAATTCCACCCCCCCTTCTCCCCCCTGTGCCCCCCCATTCACCCTGCCACCCGCCTTGGGGGCGGAGTCGAGGTTCTCATGGCCGGCGGCGGCGACGGTGGGCTTTGGTGCGGCGGTGGCGACGTGGTGCGTGTGGTTCCTGGTGCACACGCCGGCGTTTCGGCTGGAACCGGCGGTGTCGGGGCCGCTGCTGCTGGCGGTGCATCTGGGGGTGATTGGTTTGTTGTGCCGGATGGGGCCCCGGGGGAGCCGGGCGATGCTGGGGCTGGCGGCGGGGGTGATTGCGGCGGGGGTGAACCTGCTGCTGCTGGGGAGCAAGCTGGGTCAGCCGCTGGAGACGGGCGAGGCGGCACCCGGGGTGACGGGGTTGCGGCCGGCGGCGTTGCTGGTGACGGTGGGGTTCATCGGGGCCTCGGGCCTGCTGGGGCTGGTGGGCGGATTGCTGGCGGCGAGGCTGCCGGAGCGGAGCGGGGCTGGGGCGGGTGGGACTGGGGCGGGTGGGGATGGGGCAGGTGGGGATGGAATGGGCGGGGAGGCTGATGGCGGGTTGTCGGCCTCGCGGCGGTGGCTGGGGCGGTTTGCGACGGTGACGGCGCTTTCGATTGTGCCGCTGCTGTTTCTGGGCGGGCTGGTGACGACGATGGGCGCGGGGCTGTCGGTGCCGGACTGGCCGGGGACGTTCGGAGCGAACATGTTCCTGTATCCGCTGCGGCTGATGGAGGACCCGCGGGTGTATGCGGAGCACACGCACCGGCTGTTTGGCACGCTGGCGGGGCTGTGCGTGCTGACGCTGGCGGTGATGACCTGGCGGATTGACCCGCGCGGGGGCGTGCGGTGGTTTGCGGCGGGGCTGCTGGGGCTGGTGATCGTGCAGGGCGTGCTGGGCGGGGGCTGGGTGATCAGCCGCGACTGGAAGGGGCTGGCGGTGGTTCACGGCGTGCTGGGGCAGGTGGTGTTCGGGCTGGCGGTGTGCCTGGCGATGCTGCAGCACCGGCGGTTTGCGGCACGACCGGCGGGAGAGGGGCCGGTGAAGGTGGGCGTGTTTGCGGTGCTGCTGGGGTGCCTGGTGATGCAGTTGGCGTTTGGCGCGATGTACCGGCACATGCGATCAGAGCATGCGCTGTGGTCGCACATCGGGTTCTCGCTGGTGGTGATGGGCGCGGCGGTGGCGGCGGGGATCGTGCTGATGCGGGCGGGGCGGGAGGAGAGCCCGGACGCGAAGTTGCTGCGGCGTGCTGGGGCGACGCTGCACGCGGTGGTGACGGTGCAGTTTGTGCTGGGGTGGGCGGCGTGGGGCGTGCTGATGGCCGGGAGCGGCACGGGCAAGGCGGACCGGGTGGTGCCGACGGCGGAGGAACTGGCGAGCACGCCGCTGACGGTGGGGTGGATCGAAGGGGCGGTGCGGACGCTGCACCAGGCGAACGGCGCGTTGCTGCTGGCGGCGGCGGTGGGGTGCGCGGTTCTGGCGGTGCGGGTGATGCCGGGGGTGCGGGCGGCGGCGGGGCGGGGGGTGGGGACGGGCGCTGCGGAGTTTGGCGGTGTGGGCAAGCCGGCGTGAGTCTTCACGCAGGCTGAACAGAGGGCGGGGGTGGTTGCTGAACGGCGGCGGGCAAAGATGGCGGCTGCTGAACGGAGGATTGACTGTGAACATGCCGCGTCGTCACTTTCTTGCTCGCGCCGGGGGCTTTGCGCTGGGCTTTTCGGGCCTGAGTCTGGCGATGTCGCGGGGGTCGATGTCGTGGGCGATGGCGGAGGCGCCGGGGGCGGGGTATGGCCCGCTGGTGACCGACCCGGCGGGGGTGATCGATCTGCCGGCGGGGTTCACGTACCACCGGTTCTCGATGGCCGGTGAGCGGATGTCTGACGGGCTGATCGTGCCGGGCAAGCACGACGCGATGGCGGCGTTCCCCGGGCCGGACGGGCTGACGATTCTGCTGCGGAACCATGAGATTGAGCCGGCGCACAAGACGGTGGGCGCGTTCGGCAGCGAGAATGAACTGCTGGGGAAGGTGCCGGCGGAGAAGATCTACGACCTGGGGAAGAACGGCAAGCCGGCGCGGGGCGGCGTGACGACGGTGGTGTACGACACGCGGGGCGGGCGTGAGCAGGGCGTGGTGGTGCGGGACTTTTTGTCGCTGGCGGGGACGGAGCGGAACTGCGCCGGTGGGGCGACGCCCCGGAACACGTGGATCACGTGCGAGGAGACGGTCGAGATGCCCGATGAGCACCGCGCGCAGCGGCACGGGTACTGCTTTGAGGTGCCGGCGGGTGTGGAGCCGGGGCTGGTGAAGGCGGAGCCGATCAAGGGGATGGGGCGGTTCATGCACGAGGCGTGCGCCACCGACCCGCGGACGGGGGTGGTGTATCTGACGGAGGACCGGCACGACGGGTGCGTCTACCGGTACGTGCCGAAGAACCCGGAGCGTCTGCTGGAGGGCGGGAAGCTGCAGGCGCTGGCGATCGTCGACCGGCCGTCATTGGACACGCGGAACGAGGACCAGCCGGCGACGGTGAAGCCTGGCGAGCGGCTGATGGTGCGGTGGATCGACATCGCCGAGCCGGACCCGGACAGCGACTCGCTGCGGGAGACGTGCTTCAAGGCGGGTGCGGCGCGGTTTGCGCGGGGCGAGGGGATGTGGTTCGCCAACGGGCAGTGCTACTTCGCGTGCACAACCGGCGGGCACAAGAAGCTGGGGCAGTTGTGGAAGCTCACCCCGCCGGAGTCCGGACTGGATCGGCACGCGCATGTGCTGGAGTTGTTCTTGGAGCCCAACGACGCGGCGGTGCTGCGGAACGCGGACAACATCACGGCGGCGCCGTGGGGGGACTTGATCGTGTGCGAGGATGCGTCGGGGCCGTGCCGGCTGCTGGGGGTGACGCCGTCGGGCCAGGTGTACGTGATCGCGCGGAACCCGATGGCGGACAACGCGGAGTTTGCGGGGGTGTGCTTCTCGCCGGATGGGAGCACGCTGTTTGTGAACATCCAGAACAAGCCGGGCGCGACGCTGGCGATTCGGGGCCCGTGGAGGGCGTGAGGGCGAGTGTCGTCCGATAACTGATTCTGGTGATGCAGGCCGACTGGTCGGGGTCTGTCCATCGGTTCGATGAAACCTCGCTCGTCCCGGTACGCAATACACCGGGGAGGATGTCCGTTCTCCTCCGGCCGGCCGATGGGGCCGGCGCTGCTGCTGGTGTGCCCGATCTTCGCCCGCTTCTGTCCGCTTTGACGACTTCTCTGGGCTGTCTCGGTTTGGTGTGTGTCCGTGGGTGAGCCTGTTGGTCATCGCCGGCTCACCTGGCCCTTCGCCCCGTCCCCTCTCCCCCACTCCTGCCCCCCGCCGGCAGCCGGCACCTGCTGCTGGGAGCGGACGGAGAGGAACAGGCGGGCGGGAGGCGGCGAGCGGCTGGATCGACCCGATGGCCGATGGCGGTTGTTTGTGCCTTGCAGGAGTTTGTGCGATGTCGACCCCCAGCCAGCCCGCCCGCACCGCTTCGACCCCTGCCAGCACCGCTCCGACGCGCACGCGGTCGGCACGGCCCAGCCCGCCCCGGCCGCCGACGACCAGCCTGTCGCCCTTGGTGAAGAAGGACTTTGGATTCGATCAGGCGCGGCACCTGCTGTGGCGGGCGGGGTTTGGCGGGACGCCGGACCAGGTTCAGACGCTGGTGAACTGGGGGCTGGAGAAGTCGGTGAACATGCTGGTGGACTACGAGGGCATCGCCTTTGAGGAGGTGTCGCCCACGCAGTTCAGCGCAGACATCATGCGTCCGCCGACGGAGGACGAGCGTCGGATGGCGCGGCAGGCGGCGTCGGCGCGGAACGAGGACCGGCTGGCGGAACTGCGGCTGCGGCGGCAGAACGCCGAGCAGGCGGATCGCGAGCAGATGCGCGACGTTCAGCGGTGGTGGCTGAAGCGGATGATCGAGACACCCCGGCCCTTGGAAGAGAAGATGGCGCTGCTGTGGCACGGGCACTTCGCGACCAACTACCGGACGATCGAAGACTCGTACCACATGTTCCAGCAGAACCAGCTGTTCCGCAAGCATGCGACGGGGAACTTCGGGGAGTTGCTGTTTGCGATCATCCGCGACCCGGCGATGCTGGCGTATCTGAACAACAACCAGTCGCGGCGCGGGCGGCCCAATGAGAACCTGGCGCGGGAACTGATGGAACTGTTCTCGCTGGGGGTGGGCAACTACACCGAGGGGGACATCAAGGAGGGCGCCCGGGCGTTGACGGGGTACACGTTCCAGGACGACCAGTTCGTGTTCCAGAAGAACAACCATGATGCCGGGGGCAAGTCGATCCTGGGTCGGAGCGGCAACCTGGACGGGGACGGCTTCGTCAACGCGATTCTGGAGCAGCCGGCGTGCTCGCAGTTCATCGCGGGCAAGCTGTACCGGGCGTTCGTGCACGACTACCCGAGCGGGGACGAGCGGATCGACACTGCGGCGCGGACGGTGATCGGCGATCTGGCGGCGTTGACCCGGGCAGAGGGGTACCAGATCAAGCCGGTGCTGCGTCGGCTGTTCCTCAGCCAGCACTTCTACGACGCGGGGCTGCGGGGGGAGCAGATCAAGTCGCCGGTGCAGTTGATCGTGGGGGCGATCCGGTCGCTGAACACGCCGCCCCGCGACCTGGGGCTGCTGTGCGACGCGGCGAACATGATGGGGCAGAACATCTTCTTCCCGCCCTCGGTGAAGGGGTGGGACGGGGGGCGGTCGTGGATCAACACGTCGACGCTGTTTGTGCGGCAGAACACGCTGGTGTTCCTGCTGACCGGCAAGCGGCCCCAGGGCCGCGACGCGCTGGCGGACAAGGAGCAGTGGAACCCGAGTCCGCTGCTGAGCCAGTTGGCCGATGCGTTCCCGGAGGCCTCGAGCGGGGACCTCAAGGCCCTGCTGGATGCGATCCTGAGTTTCAGCCTTGGTCGTACCAACCCGGTGTGCCGGCCGATTCTGGACCAGTTCGTCGCGTCGCGGGCCCGCAACGGCAAGTTGGATGCGGACTCGCTGACGGATCTGCTGATGCTGATCACGGCGGCTCCGGAGTATCAGTTGTGCTGAGTGAGACGGGGCCCGGGCGAACGGCCGCGGACGCCGCCCCGATGTGTGTTCACTGACCTTGGATCGCGTGAGTTGACTGACCGGCCTGCAACGCAAGGACCGCACCATGCTGGAAACCGCCTTTACCCGCCGTGAATTTGTGACCTCGGGCCTGACGCTGGCCTCGGCTGCGGTGGCGCTGCCTCAGTTCCTGCACTCGACGGCGCTGGGGCTGCCTCAGGCGGAGCCGGGGGCGTCGGCCATTCCGGGCGTGCCGCAGGACCACATTCTGGTGGTGGTGCAGCTTTCGGGCGGCAACGACGGGCTCAACACCGTGGTGCCGTACGGCGAGGCGGCGTACTACCGGGCCAGGCCGGGCATCGCGATCGCTGAGAATCGGGCCATCAAGCTGTCGGGGTCGACGGTGGGCCTGCATCCGGCGCTGGCGCCGATGGCGGACCTGTACAACGAGGGGCTGTGCTCGGTGATTCAGGGCGTGGGCTATCCGAACCCGGACCGCTCGCACTTTAAGTCCATGGACATCTGGCACACGGCCGACACCTCGGCGACGGGCGACGGCTGGCTGGGGCGGTACTTTGACTCTGAGTGCTGCGGCTTTGGCAAGGGCGAGTCGGGCCAGCGGGAGGCGAACGGCAAGCAGAACAACCCGCAGATCGGCATCGCCCTGGGGCGCGAGGCTCCGCTGGCGACCAAGGGCCGACGGTCGAGCGCCATCGCGTTTGAGTCGGCGGACCTGTTCCGGTGGACGGGTCAGGATGCGGACAAGTCGCTGGCGGATGTGTACCAGGCGATTGCCAACGCGGGCGGCTCGGCCCCGGTGGTGGGCAACAGCGGGTTCCTGACGCGGACGGCGCTGGATGCGCAGATCTCATCGGCGACGATTCGGCGGGCGGTGGCGGCGACGGCGCGGGTGGCGTATCCGAACTCGGACCTGGCGCGGCAGTTGCAGATGGTGGCCTCGATGATCAACGCGGGGCTGTCCACGCGGGTGTATTACGTGTCGATGGGCGGGTTTGACACCCACGCCGGGCAGGGCGGTGAGAACGGGCGGCATGCCAACCTGCTGGGGCAGTTCGCCAACGCGATTCGCGCGTTCTATAACGATCTGAAGACGCAGCGGAACGACGGCCGGGTGATGACGATGAGCTTCTCGGAGTTTGGCCGGCGGGTGGGCCAGAACGCCAGCCAGGGGACCGACCACGGCACGGCGGCGCCGATGTTCCTGTTCGGCCCGATGGTCAAGCCCGGCGTGCTGACGGCGCACCCGTCGATGAGCGATCTGGACAACGGCGATCTGAAGTACACGGTGGACTTCCGCAGCGTGTATGCAGGAATACTCAGCCGGTGGATGAAGGCCGATTCCACCAAGATCTTGGAGGGTGCGTTCGAGTCGGCACCCGTCCTGAAGAATGCCTGACTTTCGCATCGCCGACCCCGCCCTGTGCAACCGCAGGCGGGGTCTGGGCGTATCTCCGGCACAGTCATCACAGTGGGCGGCGGGCCGCG
>JAJTDF010000026.1 GCA_021294835.1 Planctomycetaceae bacterium | reverse complement strand
ACCCCCACCCCCAACTGGCAACCCGCCTCGCCACCCCGCTACGCTCGCAAACGGACGGCCCCACTTCAGCCCCGCCACCGCGTCAGCCGCGTCCGCCCACTTTCCCATGCCGCTCGATCACGCGCTCCCTGTTGTTGTCATCGGCGCCGGACTCGCCGGCCTCACCTGCGCCCGCACGCTCCACCGTGCCGGCGTCCCTGTCATTGTCCTTGAAGCCTCCGACGGCGTCGGCGGCCGCGCCCGCACCGACGAACTCGACGGCTTCCGCCTGGATCGCGGCTTCCAGGTCTTCCTCACCGCCTACCCCGAAGCCGCCCAGGCCCTCGACTACAAAGCCCTCGACTTCCGCCCCTTCCTCCCCGGCGCCGCCGTCGCCTTTCAGGGCCGCATGCACACCCTGCTCGATCCCTGGCGCAAACCCTCGGCCATCCTCGACGGCGCCTTGGCCAAGGTCGGCTCCCTGGCCGACAAACTCCGCGTCGGCTCCATGCGCTCCCGGCTCCAGAAGGCCACCGTCGAAGAGATCTTCGCCCGGCCCGAGCGTCCCATCCTCACCGCCCTCCAGGCCGAGGGCTTCTCCGACACCATGATCGCCCGCTTCTTCCGCCCCTTCTTCGGCGGCATCTTCTTCGACCTCTCCCTCGGCTCCTCCAGCCGCATGATGGAGTTCGTCTTCCGCATGTTCTCCATGGGCGACGCCGCCGTCCCCCGCCTGGGCATGGGCCGCATCGCTGACCAGATCGCCGCCGGCCTCCCCGATGGCGTCCTCCGCCTCCACTCCCGCGTCCTCGGCATCGAGCCCGGCGTCGTCCGCCTCGCCTCCCCCGCCGGCGAGGTCGACCTCCCCTGCTCCGCCATCGTCAACGCCGCCCCGACTGATGACCGTCTGGCCGCGACTGGCACAGCACCAAACTCCGGCCCCGCCCCGCGCCCGCGCACCTGGCGCACCGTCACCACCGTCTACTTCGCCGGCCACGGCGTCCCCCCGGCCCCGCTTGATCAGCCCCTGCTGCTGCTCGATGGCGAGATCCCCCCCACCGCCGACGCCCCGCTCCGCACCGCCAACGTCGTGTGCATGTCCAGCGTCTCCGAGGCCTACGCGCCACCCGGCCGCCACCTCATCGCCGCCTCGGTCATCGGCCGGGGCGGCGCCGACCCCGGCGAACCCCACGTCGCCGTCCGCGCCCAACTCCGCACCTGGTTCGGCCCCATCGCCGACTCCTGGACCCACCTGCGAACCTACCGCATCGACCGCGCCCTGCCCGACCAGACCCCACCCTGCTACACCCTGGGCACCCAACCCCAACTCCCCCTCAAACTCGCCAACGGCCTCTACCGCGCCGGCGACCTCTTCGCCACCGCCAGCATCGACGGCGCCATGCGTACCGGCCGCCTCGCCGCCGAAGCCCTCCTCGCCGACCGCTGAAGCCGCGGCACCCACCCACGGCCGCCCCCGCGCCCCTCCGCCCTCTCAAATCTCAAATCTGAGATCCGGCCTCCCCGCCTTCGCATCCCACTCCCATCTGCCCTCTCAAATCTGAGATCTGCGATCCCTGCCTTCCCGCCTCCCCGCCTTCGCATCCCAGCGGGATGCGCGAGTGTTGCCAGGGGTGGCTTTGCACCCCTGGAAAACAGGCCCCCTGCGCCCCCCTCCCCCAGCGGGGGAGGCGAATCACACCCCTCGCGTCCACACACCGGCCGCCGACCCTGCCGATGAGCTCCCGCGGCGGCAACGAGTCCCGGGGCTCACCAATCGGTTCGTCTCGCCTCCTAGAGGTCATCGGCCAGCCCAGCTTCAGCGTCGTCCATCTCGCCAACACGCAGGACTCAATGGCCAACAGGCTCGCAGTAACCACAATCGACTTTGGCGACTCTACAGAGAGCGTCCGAATACCCCGCGGACATAGCCCCTGAAGCTCAGCTCGGCAATCGCATCGCCGTCTACGTCCAGCCGCGCTCGCGTCCATGCAAGTTCACCTTCGCCACTGCGAATCTCCGCTAGCCTTTCTTCTAGGTGTTTGCCCACCGACGCTGCCTCTTGGACGAGCGCCAACCGCTGCTTCTCGATTTCGGCGATCGCGTTAGCGAACGACAGCTCCACCGACTCTCGCGTCAACTTCAACTGACCTTCCTTCGCGTCAATCTGCCCTTGCAACGCAAGCACCTCGCTTGAGCGTCGCCCCCGTATGTCCCGCTCCTGTGCCTCCCGATCAGCCTCAATCTGGGCGATATCTCGCAACATGTCTCGCTCTCGAACGGAGCAGGTGGTTGCGACAGCCGCCTTCTGCCTCGCGTAGGCTTCCCTCACCTGTGCAAGCTCGGGGGCGAGACCCGCTTCAAGCTGCGCGAGCTCGTCGCTCCACCGCTGGCGCTTGGCGGACCACTCATCGGCGATGCGACGCCGCTCCGCCGCGGGAAGATCCTTGACCGACTGCATCACTCGGACCAAGAGGCCGCTGCGCCACGCCAAGACTTGCGAGACCCGATGCGGACCAAATCCGCTCACGCCGTAGATGCGAGATGCGTCCACGTCTAGGGCCGTGCGGATGCCGGCATCGATAAGCCGCTGTTGGAGGCCGGTGCCGATGCCAGGAATGCTCGCAGTGCCGATGGCATTGCGACGCAACTCGTCCTCTACGCAGGTCTTGAAATACGCTTGAAAGACTCGCGCAGCCTCGGCGTCTTCGGCGGCGACCGCCGTGCTCAGCGACTGCCGAAGACTTTCAAGCCGTCGCGTCAGCGGTGCCTCGGTTCGCTTGACCTCAGCTTGCTCGCGCTGGTCAATCAGTGCAAGTTCGCGTGCTCGCTGGGCCGGAAGATCCGCCAGCACCCTTCGCGTCATCGCCAACCTGCCATCGATCAGACGGAGAGCCCTGTCCACATCCCTCTGCACATGAGACTGAAGCTTCAAGAGCCTCGACTTCATGCGCTGGATATCCTTTTCTATCGGCTTACAGTCGGCTCGAATCGCTCTTGCAAGCTGTTTCTGTTTCGCCTTCAGCTCCCTAGCCAACCCGGCGTCGCGCCGGGATATGTCCTTCTGGCGGATCTTCTGGATGCGACCGCACTCCGCCCGCTGCCGCTCAATGTCCTTGACTCTGCCCGATAGTTCGTCGACTCTCCGCTGATGCTCGCGCCTCCGCGCGTAGGCCGGATGGTGGCGATAACGGATCACCCACAGCAAGGGATTGGTCGCCAGAACCGCAGCAGCGAGAGCACCTCTGGCGAGAATCCACTCAGTGCTGCTGCTAGCCAGCGTCGTGCCGAGTAGCGCTAACGCTGCCAACAGCGTCAGAAAGAGCAGCCATCGGTCTGCGACAAAGCACTTGCCGTACCCGGCGCGTTGGATCGTCGCGCCCTCAGCAAGCGACTCGAGCACCCACGTCGCGTCTGTCGCAGGCGCGGGCTGGTAAAGGGAGGCATCGACAGTGATGTACGGACCAGCCTGACTTCCACCGGCGGGGGCTGTCGGCTGCGGCTGCCGATCATGGCGCCACCACTCATTGCCTCCCGTCACGGCTTGCTTGCCCGGCGCTGGACCTTGTACCCACTCATGCTCGTGCTTGCACGCAGGGCAGCGAATCGCCGCAGTTCCAGCTTGCACAGGGACACGGAGCCTCTGGTGGCACGCCGGACACGCCACCACGATCTCCCCGATCGGGAGAGCCAGGCTGTCGCCCAACGGGGGCAAACCGTCCGGCGGACGGCTGAGGAGGCCAAGGAGTGACTGTGATAGAACGCGAAGGCGAGGGTCCCTCGCACGTGCCAGCTCCGCGAACAGGTTCGAGTTTCGGGGATCCTTGAGATCCGGACGCCGGAAGAGCATCGCCTCTTCGTTCACCGAGTACCTCTGCCACAGACTCGCATCGAAGCTCAGGGCGATGAGCGACACGTAGATCACCCAGATAGAAAAATCATCCATGAACGGTCCGAAGTGGCGTTCAGTCCGTCCCGGGTGCTGATAGTTCTCGTGACCCAACTCAGGGCAGTCTCGCCCGGAAAGCGCGGGAACGAACATCGAGTCGTAGTCGATGAACCGAGGTTGATCGTTCACGATCACGATGTTGCCGTGCTGCAGATCCCCATGCCCGATACCGCCCCGGCGCAGCGCCGCAGCTGCTTCAACGAAGCGGGAAGCAAGTGCCCTCAACTGGTCCGGCTGGTGGAGATGCCGCTCGACCCAAGGCCGCAAGAGATCGCCCGATACCCACTCCATCTTCAGGATGGGGTACCAAGCCTTCGCAATCCTGATGCCGTGAGCCTCGTACTCAAACCGACTGAGGTACGGTACCGCGAGGCGCTGTAGGTGATCGCTGATCGCGGCATAGCGCTGCTCGCGATCGTACAACTCACGCTTAAAGCATCTGATAGCCCAGGCATGCCCGCCCGTCTCAAGCTTGAAGACAATCGCGAAGTTGCCAGAGCGGGCCTTTGGCATGCCGAGCGGATCGATCTCGACCGTTCCTTGCCGCAGGGCAGGATCGTTGAACGCCGTGGCCGGGTTCTGCAGAGCGTTGAGGTAGTCGATGTCCTGTGGCCAGAGCATCAGCCAGGTCCAAACCTCAAGCGTAGCACGGTGATATCGTCATTCTTCATGCGGCCCGCGTGTCTCTCGCCATCGGCCCAGACTTTGGCTGCGGCCTCACATTGAGCGTCGAGAACCTCGTCGAGTTGCAGCCAAGGCTCGCCGCTCGCGGCACTCTCGCGAAGGAACCACGCAGCAACAGCGTCGGTGAGCAGATAGAGACTGTCCCCAGGCCAGATGACCCCTCCGTCATACTGCGCTTCCGAAAGAATGCTGCCAGCTCCGTCCTCTGCGGGGATGAGCGGTGGGTCGTTGCCGAACGCTTCCGGGTTATCGATCGGGAAGGTGATGCTGGGGCGGCCAGGGCTAATGCGAGCGAGGCAAGCATCTCCGATCGCGCATGCGTTCCACATTGCACTTGGGGAGTCTGCAGGCAATTCAAGAACCACGCCTAGGAGCGCAGCCTGGGCGGATGCGTCAAGCTTCTCCAGGAGGTACCAAGGAATTGCGTCGCCGTGCGATTCAGCGAGCCGACCCGTGGCAGAGTGCCTCCACTCGCTCGCCATGCGGCCAAACGGCCACTGTGACACCTCGCCAGAGAGATCGCCTTGCACAAAGGATCGCGCGAGAATCGCCGCCCAGTAGCCGGAGTAAATGGAGCCGCTGGCTCCGTCGGCGACAGCGAAGCGCATAACTTCCCCGGGCCGCAGGACGAGCGACTCCCCCTCGCAAGATGCAGCGAGCGCGTCGTCCGATCCCATCGTCTCGTTACCTCGCTTGGGGATCGCGATTGCCGCCGTAGAAACTTCCATGTTTAGCGAAGGGCGCTCGGTTTGGTGCCGATATCCATGGCCTGGATGATCGTCGTGGTCTGAGCGTTCATCAAGAACCCCCGGGCCCCCTCCGAGACTGCCATGCCCTGCCGCTGCACTTCGTTGCGGACACCTGGGATCAGCGGACTCGCGCCATTGAAGAGCAGCGTGGCGTACTGATCCGGGAGCCCCGCCAACGAATCCGCGAACACAATCTCCTTCGCCGCCGCGTTCGAGGAGATGTGGAAGTTATAGAGCAGGCAGTTGCCATCCGACGTCGCGAGGCTGGTGACCTCTCGCATGAGGCCCAGTGGATCGCCATCGCTCGACTCACCGTCGGTGATGTGGATGACGCTTGGCGGAAACGACTGCGGATGTGATCCGATCCAAGCCTTGAGCAACGAGATGGCCTGGCGGAAAGCTTCGCACATCGGCGTGCCGCCGTTGGCGACCGGATCGATCCAAATCGGCTTCTTGATCTTCTGATCGATCAGCCCGCCCACCCCGTCTTCGACCTTTCTCGTCCGCTCTTCAAGGCGGGCGGGGTAGTTGCCCAAGTCCGTGATCGACACCAACTCCCGCCCCGCCAAGGCTCCGGCGAGCGCGGGGCCCACAGAGTTGCCGTATCCGATCACGCCCACGTCGAAGTAGCCTCTGATCCCCTCCTCACGTGCACAGCGGAGGACCAGGCCCTGAAGAAGCGAGTTCAGAGCGTCAGCAACGAATTGCGCCTTGGAACGACCGGAGGATGGCTCGGCGGATGCGATGGGATCAGCCATCGATCCCGATTGATCAATAAGGAATAGGAAGCAGGTCGGGGTCGCGCGGCTGATCTCGGCGGTGTGTGGCACGTAAGCTCCTTTTCACAGTGGATCCTTGGAACAATAGGGTGTGAATGGTGGGACCGCAGCACGAAGCGCTCACCGCCAGTTGACCTGCCTCCCTTTGCTGCACTAGCCCCGATGAGAGTTGAGGATGACGGGGAGGGTGGCTGTCGCTGGCCGGTCCGGCGGGCGGCGTGCAGCCCCAGGCAGCGTCACAGCGAACACCGCCGGTGGGACGTCCTTCAGCGACAAGTGCCGGCAACGGTGGCTGCACTACTCCTGCCACCTTGCCGCCAACGCCTCGGCTGCGCGAGAGTCCGCAGACACTTCCGCGGCCAGCGGTTCGCCCCGCAGCCGACAGTGGAAGTTCTCCACGAAGGCGCTCTTCCACGGCGCCGTCAGGGCGGATGGACCGGTGCCTGACGCCCGTCAGCGTCATCAGCCGGCGGATCATCCCCGCGATGAACTCGCCGGCGGCACCTGACTGCACCCGCCACCTTCCCGAACCGCCGGCCTCCCCCGGAGGGGCTGCCGGGGAACCCAGGTTCCCCGGCACCAGCGACCGCCTGCCTCAGCGGACCGCGACCGATCCTCACCCCCACAAAATCCAACCCTCCCCCTTGCACCTCCAGCCACTTTGCGGTAAGGTACATGTACGGATGTCCCCGAAACCCCACCCATTCCGCGCGCCCTCATCGCCAGCCCCCCTACCGCCTCTGGCCAGGCGCCCCCATGCCATCCCGGAGTCCCGACGCCCCACTTATCCACACACACCCCCCCACAAGAACCCATGGCCAACGCCAACCACCCACACATCTACTTACTACCCAACCCACCCCACCACCCCCACCGCCGACTTTTCCACACACACCCCCTACCCTCGATCCTTGGCGAGCGGTGCTCACCCGTACAAAGCCCCACCCCACCCCGCCTTCTCTTCTCCACACACACCCGTCCCGCCACTTCCTCGGGGAGGGCCTAACCCTCTCCCCCGCCAACCCCCACCGCCCACCCCTTCCCCCGCGCCTGTCTTCATTTTGCCATCTTGTCATTTTGAAATTTTGAAATTTGCCCTTCTCCCTGTCCATCCTCGACCGTTACATCGCCCGCCAGTTCCTCATCAACATCGCCGTGCTGCTCGTGCTGCTCGGTTCGTTTGTGGTGCTGGTGGACGCCTCGCTCAACCTCCAGCGCTTCCTCGGGGTGGCCGAGGCCACCCTGCGCGAGCAGGGGCAATCCAGCGCCGGCCCCATCAAGCGGGCCCTCACCGCCGTCATCCTCGCTGCGGATCTCTGGTGGCCCCGCCTCCTCCAGTTGTACAACTACCTCGTCGGCATCGTGCTCATCGGCGCCATGGGCTTCACCTTCGCCCAGCTCGTCCGCCATCGCGAGATCGTCGCCGCCCTCGCCGGGGGCATCTCGCTCACGCGGCTCATCCGCCCGGTGCTGCTGGTCGCCGCAGCGATGATCACGCTGCAGATCATCAATCAAGAGGTGGTCATCCCCCGCATCGCCCCGCTGCTGCTCCGCAGCAACACCGAAATCACCCGGCGTGACTTCTCCAGCTTCCCCGTCCCCATCACGCCCGACAGCCAGGGCCGGCTGATCATGGCCCAACGGTTTGATCCCAACGCGGCAGACGGCGCCGGTGAACTGATCAAGCCCCACATCTGGGAGAGCGACACCGCCGGCCGCCTCATCCGCCGTATCTCCGCCGACAAAGCCACCTTCATCTCCACCCCCGCCAACCCGGCCAACTCCGCCAAGCCCTCCGCCCCGCCCGCCCCAGCCGCCGCACCCGCAGCCCCCGCCACTGCTGGCTACTGGAAGTTGCACGCCCCCGTTGTCACCCGCCTGGCCCTGGTCGATGCGCCCGGCTCACAAGCCGGCGCCAGCGCCTCCGCCACCGCCCGAGCGCCCGACCGTCTGGTCACCGACCTGGACCCCACCGCGCTCAAAGTCGCCCACTACCGCACCTTCAGCCAAAGCCTCTCCTGGCTGCAGATCCGCGAGGCCGTCGCCTCCCCGGCCACCAGCCCGCAACTGCGCGAGCAACTCCTCCGCATCGGCTGGGGCCGCGTCGCGGTCATCGTCTGCGTCTTCCTCAGCCTGCTGATCGCCATCCCCTTCTTCCTCACCCGCGAGCCCCGCAACATGGTCGCCCAGACCCTCAAGGCGGCCCCCATCTCCATCGGCGCCCTGCTCGGCAGCATCCTCGGCACCGCCGCGCCGCTGCCCGGCCTCCCGGTCGAAGCCGCCGTCTTCGTCCCCGTGCTCGCCCTGCTGCCCATGGCCATCGCCATGCTCACGTCCATGAAGACCTGACGCGACTTCCAGGCCAAACTCCGCTCATTCCTGCTGCGCAGCAACGTCCCGAACCACACCCTCCAGCGCCGCCGTAAACCGGGCCGCGAACCCCGCCTCATCCCGCAGCGAACTGCCCGCCAGCCTCGCCCGCAGCCCCGAACGCAACGCCCCCAGCGCCGGCCGATCCGCCGCCAACCGCACCGCCGCCGCCACAAACCCCTCGTCGCTCTCGGCCGCCAACTCGCCCAGCCCCACCGCGCTCAGCAGGCTCAGCCCCACCCGCGACGCGTGCGTCCGCCCCACGCGGCACACCGTCGGCACGCCCATGTGCATCGCCTCGCACGTCGTCGTCGTCCCGTGATACGGGAACGTGTCCAGCGCAATGTCCACCTCTCCATAGGCCCGCAGGTGGTCGGCCACCTCCGCCGTCACGCCCAGCAGCCGCACCCGCTCCGGCCCGATGCCCAGCGCCGCCAGCCTTGCCCGCAGGTCGCGCACCGTCTCGTTCTTCGCCTCCGCCTCACTCGGCGGGCCCACCCGCACCCGAGGCAGACCAAGCGCCGCGTTCTTCAGCAGCAGCACCGAGTCCGGCACCGCCCGCAGCACCGCCGCCCACAGCGCCAGCGTCGTCGGCGTCAGCTTCTTGTGCACGCCAAAGCACCCGAAGGTGATCCGCCCGCTCGCCAGACACGGCGCCGCCGCGACCTCCGGCGCTCCAGTCGGCGGCCGATACACCAGGAACGGCCCGTCACCCGACAGCCGCACCAACCGCTCCGCACCCGCGCTCGCCCCCAGCCCATCCGCCTCGACCGGGTCGGTCAGCCCATCCACCAGCCGCGCATCCATCGCCGCCAGACCCGTCACGTTCGGGTAGCCCAGCCAGGTCACCTGCACCGGCGCCGGCCGCCTCGCCACCACGCCCAGCCGGTGCCCGCCGGTCAGCCCCGCCAGTTCCACCACCACGTCCGCCTGGTCCGCTCGGATCATCTCGGCAATTGCCGCATCCCCATGCAAGGGCACGTGCCGCCAGCGGGCCGCCAACGCCTCGAACCGTTCCGAGACCTCGTCGTACATGGGATCGGTGTGGTACAGGATCGGCTCCACCCGCGTGCGGTCCAGCCGCTCAATCAGCGGCAACGCAAAGAACCCCACCGAGTGCAGCCGAAAATCCGGCGACAAGAACACCACCCGCAACGGCCGCTCTCCGCCATCCGCCCCACCCCGCCACTCCAGCCTCGGCCGGCCCACCCCCACCGCCCCTTCCTCAATCGCCCGCAGCCGCCCATGCTCGGCATGCACCGCCAGCACCTCCGCCGCCGTCGCCCGGTCGTCGTAGTTCAGCGTGCTGGCCAGAATGCCCATCAGCGTCGCATGGTGCGGCGCCAGCCGACGCGCCGCCCGCAGCGTGTCCACCGCCTCATCAGCCCGCCCCAGGTTCAGCAACGCCACCGACCGGTTCACCGCCAACTCCGCCGACCCCGGATGCACCGCCAGCCCCTCAGCCCCAACCCGCACCGCCTCTATGAACCGCTGCCCCCACAGCAGCGCCTCCACCTGCGCGATGCACGGGTCCGGGTGCGAGCGGTCCAGCTCCCACGCCTTGGCCATCAGCCCGGCCACTTCATCAGGCGAGCCCAGTTTGCGCATCAGCCGCCCGAGGCTGTAGTAGAACGGCGACTCCGCCGGCGCCAGCGCCGCCGCCCGCCGCCCGTGGAACCTCGCCTGCTCGGCCCGCCCCTGCAGCAGCAGCGCATTGCACAGCACCCGGTGCGCGTGCGGCTCATTCGGGAGGTGCTTGAGCACGCGCCGGCACAGCGCCTCGGCCTGGGCGAAGTGGTCGGCGTCGATCTCGTCCAGTGCCGCCAGCACCAGCGCTTGCGCATCCATCAGCCCGGGCCTCCGGCATCGGTGGGAAAGGAGAACTCACTTCAGCAGGTTGCCCAGCGAACTCAGCCCGCCCAGATCGCCCAGCCCCAGCTTCTGCGTCTCGGTGCTGATCTCTTCCTGAATGATCTCTTTGGCCCGCGCCATGGCGGCGTTCACAGCGCCGACGATCAGCTTCTCCATCTTCGCCTGCGTCTCGGCGTTGCTCGCCGCATCCTTCACCACGCGATCGGCGAGGCGAATCTCCAGCACCGCCAGCTTGCCGTTCACCTGCACGCTGATGGACTTGTCCGGAGCCTCGACAGTGACCACCCGCTTCTCCAGGTTCTCCTGCACGCGGGCCGCCGCCTCGGCGATGGCCTCCTTGTTCTTCATCAGGTTCGCCACAGCGCCCATCATCTTCAACTGGTCAAACACGTCGCATCCTCCAGAGGCCGGACTCGGCCCAAATCACTCGCACATTCCCCGCCCACCGGTCAGTTGCCCGTGCCCTCCGGGCCCTTGGCCCGAGGCCGGATCTTGGTCACCCGCCCGTTGAACGCCTGCGCCGCCTTGCGCACCAGCGGATGGTCCGCCGCCGGCGAACCGCCCATCTGCGGAGCCGGCATAGGCGACGCAGCGGCAGCCGGGCCGCCGGGCGCTGCGTTCCGCGGACCCGCTCCCGCTGCAAACGCCGCCGCAGACGCTGCCACAGCCATCGCCGGGGCCGGCGCGGGGGGCGGCTCGCCCTCCTGCACCACCAGCGTCCACGCCCGGCCGGTCGCCTCCTTGAAGATCTCCGCCAGCGGCCGGGCCATCACGCCCTGCACCAGGCTCATCTGCACCGCCGGACAACTCACCACCGCGCGCCCGCCCGATTCATCCAGCGAGAGCAGCCGCATGGACCGCACCACCAGCCGAATGCTCGCCGACCGCTCCGCCACCGCCATCACGCGGGCCCACACCGCGTCGACAGTCAACCCGCCGCTCGGGACCGCAGTATCAGCAGGCGCAACCGGACGCGGGGCCGCGGGAGCGGGCGAAGCGGGCGCAGGTGTGCTCGTCGCCGGCGCAGCCGGACCGCTGACAGCGCGAACGCTGACCACCGGTTCCACGGTTGCCGCCGGCGCTGAACGCTGCACGAGGGCCGCGAAACTGGGCCCATCGTCAGGCGATCCCGCCGGCGTCAGGCTTTTTTTACCGGGGCACCCGCACCAACCGCCACCGGCGCCCGGGCCACCACGCCCGCGGACGCAAAGCGTTCGGCCATGGCCATCCGCGAGATGGCCGCGTCGATCACCGCCCGCGGGAACGCCGAGTTCTTGGCGCTCTTGGCCACCGAGTCGCACAACGCGATGTTGTACACCAGCGCCGCAGGGTCAAACTTGCGGGCCTGGGCCTCGGCCTCGGCCAGCACCTCCGGCGGCAGGTCCAGCAACTCCGGATCGGGGCCGCACTGGGCGATCACCAGCAGGTCGCGGAAGCGCTCGGCCATGCTGCCCAGCAGCGTGTCGCCCGAGGTGCCGCGGCCCAGCAGCCGCCCGGCCGCCTTGAGCGCCGCCCCGGCGTCACCGGCGCTGATGGCGTCGATCACCGTGGAGACCAGCTGCGCCTCAGGCAGGCCGAGCAGTTCCTCCAGCATCGGAACGGTCAGCTTCTTGTCGGTGCCGGCCAGCAGCCGGTCCATCAGCGAGAGGGCGTCGCGCATCGAGCCGGCGGCCAGCCGGGCCACCGCGTGCAGCAGTTCCGGCGTCGCCTCGCGCTTCTCTTCCTTCAGCACGGCGCCCAGGTGGCGGGCGATCTCGGCGGTGGGGATGTTGCGGAAGTCGAACCGCTGGCAGCGTGACTGGATGGTCGCCGGCACCTTGTGCGTCTCGGTGGTGCACAGGATGAACACCACGTGGGCCGGCGGCTCTTCCATGGTCTTCAGCAGCGCGTTGAACGCCGCCGTGGAGAGCATGTGACACTCGTCGATGATGTAGATCTTCTTGATGCCCCGCATTGGCCGGTAGACGGCGTTGGCGATCAGTTCGCGGGCCTCTTCCACTTTGGAGTTGCTGGCCGCGTCGATCTCGATCACGTCGGTGTCGCGCCCCTGCATGATCGCATCGGTGATCGCCTGGTCGCCTTTGGGGTTGTTCAGCGCGTTGGCGAAGATGCGGGCGGTCGACGTCTTGCCGACGCCCCGCGTGCCGGTGAACAGGTACGCGTGGGCCACCCGGTCCTCGGCGATGGCGGTCTGCAGGGTCTTGGCGACGGCGTTCTGGCCGACGAGTTCGCCAAAGTCACGCGAGCGGTAGCGGCGGGCAAGAACGGTGTACGACATCGCGGCCAGTTTAGCGGGGCGGCGAGCGGGAATGGCCCCGGTTGGAGCCGTCGGCCCCGCCCGCCAACGCATAAACCGCGGGTTTTGCACTTGAACAGGGCGCAGCCCACCCGCCCGGCAGCGCAGCGACCGACCGACCAAACCCCGCCCCGCCCGAACCGCTGGGCCCGCGGCCCATCACTCCCCGGACTTCTCCACCAGGTAGTTCGGGCTCTCTTTGGTGATCTTGATGTCGTGCGGGTGGTTCTCCACCACGGTGGCGACGCTGACCTTGCAGAAGCGGGCCTCACGCCGGATCTCGGGGATGGTCTTGCAGCCGAGGTAGCCCATCGAGGCCCGAAGCCCGCCGACCATCTGGTAGACGAACTCGGCCAGCGGCCCTCGGTAGGCGACCAGACCTTCCACGCCCTCGGGAACGTACTTGATCTGCCGGCCCTCGGCGCTCATGCCCCGGGCTTCAGAGGTGCTGGAGGCGGGCTGGCCGTAGCGGTCGCTGGAACCGGCCCGCATGGCGCCTTCCGAGCCCATGCCCCGGTAGCTCTTGTACCGGCGGCCCTGGCGGATGACCAGTTCGCCCGGGCTCTCCTCCAGGCCGGCGAACAGCGAGCCCATCATCACCGCGTGCGCACCCGCGGCGATGGCCTTGGCGATGTCGCCCGACTGGCGGATGCCGCCGTCAGCGATGACCGAGCGGCCGGTGCCCTCCAGGGCCTCGGCGACGCTGAGGATGGCCGACAACTGGGGCACGCCCACGCCGGTGACCACGCGGGTGGTGCAGATGGAACCCGGCCCGATGCCGACCTTCACCGCATCCGCCCCGGCTTCAACCAGGGCCTTGGCGGCGGCGGCGGTGGCCACGTTGCCGGCGACCACTTCGATGCGGTGCCGCTTCTTGATCTCGCGGACCGTCCGCAGCACGTTCTCAGAGTGGCCGTGCGAGGTGTCAACCACCAGCACGTCCACCTCGGCGGCCATCAGGGCCTCGACCCGCTCGTACTGGTCCACGCCGCAGGCAGCGCCGCAACGCAGGCGGCCCCGCGAGTCCACGGTGGCCTTGGGGAACTGGCCGAGGCGGTCGATGTCACGCATGGTGACCATGCCCGCCAGGCGGAACTGCTCGTCAACCAGCAGCAGCTTCTCGACCTTGTTCTTGCTGAGGATAATCTCGGCCTGCTCCAGCGTGGTGCCGGGGGCGGCGGTGATCAGTTCATCGCGGGTCATGACCTCCTTGACGGGGGTCTGGTCGCGTTCCACGAACTTCAAGTCACGCCGGGTGAGGATGCCCAGCACCTTGCCCTTGGCGGCCCCGCCCTCGGTGACCGGGAAGCCGGAAACCTTGTAGCGCTGCATGAGTTGCCGGGCGGTGGCGACGGTGTCATCCGGCGAGAGGGTCTTGGGATCCAGGATCACGCCGTTGGCCGACCGCTTGACCTTCTGCACCTCGCGGGCTTGGGCCTCGATGGGCAGGTTGCGGTGGATGAACCCGATGCCGCCCTCCTGCGCCAGGCCGATGGCCAGATCGGCCTCGGTGACCGTGTCCATCGGGGCGGAGATCAGCGGGATGTTCAGCCGGATGCTCGGGGTGAGGAAGGTGCTGGTGTCGGCATCGCCGGGGACGATGGCACTGGCGCGAGGCAGCAGCAGCACGTCGTCGAACGTGATCCCCTCCATGATGATCTTGTTGCCGGCCTGAAAAACCGCCCCAGATGAAACGCTGTGGTCAGCCATGGGAATCTGTAGACCCGGCACGCCCCGTCGTCAACGCCGGAATCAGCCTTGGGACGCGGGCTGGCCGGGCCGGCGACGGGCGATGCCACCGCGGGCGGACCGGCGACCAGCCCGCGGCAGGGCTGGTCGCCGGGCTGGCACCCGGACTGGCAGCCGAAGGTCAGGCCAAACCCCGACCGCGGACCGAACCGCAAGCCGCCCTCGGAGGCGGCCCGCGCGGCCCACTACTGTGTCGCACCATGAAGGTGTTCTGGATCGTGCTTGTGCTGCTGATGCTGGGTGCCGCGGCACTGCTGTTTGTGCCCACAGGGCGAGGCCCGGCGAACCCGACGCCGGCCGGCGGGACCGCTGCGTCGGAGAACACCCCGTCGAATCCCCAGCCGATGGCCACACCGGCCCCGGCCCCGGCCTCGGCCCCGGCACCGGCGCCGGCTGCGACCTCGGCCCCGGCCCCGGCCACCGGCGAGCCGGCCGCTCCGTCGCCGTCCACCGCTGTTGCAACCCCAACCGCCTCGGCCCCCACCGCCGCCCCGGCCCCCACCGCCGCTCCTGCCCCAACCACCCCGTCCCCGACTGCCGCCACTCCGACCGACGCCCAGCCGCAAGCCGCACCCGACTCCAAGGGCGAGCAGCCCCCGTCGACAGCGCAGGATGTCATCAACGAGTTGTTCCCCGACATCGCCGCGAAGCTGACCACGGCCACCGCAGCCGCCGCCGAGGCCCGCGGGGGCGACGCAGCGGCGCTGCCGAGCCTGCCGAATGCCGCGGAGGGCGAGCCGGTGGCACTGCCGGATCATCCGACCTTCACGGGGGACAAGGTGCAACCGTCGCGGGCGGTACGGCTGAAGGACGGCACGCTGCTGGTGGACGAGCGGTTCGTGATCCGGGGGAGCGGCACGAAGGAGGACCCCTACGTGACCGGGTGGGAACTGATCGCCTCGGCCCAGGAGAGCTACAAGCCCAACCTGGGCCAGACGCGGATCCCGCAGCGGGTGCTGATGCTCGACGGCAAGTTCGTGCGGTTCACAGGATTCATCGCCTTCCCGATCACCAGCGCCGACCCGAAGGAGATGCTGGTGATGCTCAACCAGTGGGACGGGTGCTGCATCGGTGTGCCTCCGACGCCGTACGACGCGGTGGAGGTGATGCTGGCTTCACCGGCGACGCCGTCGCAGCGGTTCAGCGTGCACGGGTCGGTGACCGGCAAGTTCAAGGTGGACCCGTACGTGGACGCGGGCTGGCTGCTGGGGCTGTACCTGATGAGCGATGCGCAGTTGAAGGTGGACCAGTAAGCAGCGGCCTGCGGCGCGGTCGCGGATCAGCCCAGTTCCACAGCGCCGATCAGGTCGCGGAGCGCCGGCTTGCCCTGCCTGGCCGTCCACCGCGCCAGCCCGCTGGCGATGCGGCGGGGCGCACCGACATCCGCAAACAGGATGGTGCCCACCTGCACGGCGCTGGCGCCGGCGAGGATGAACTCGGCGGCGTCGGTCCAGTTGCACACGCCGCCCAGACCCAGCAGGGGCGTGCCGTGCTCAGCACTGACCTTGCGGCGGACATCGTGCAGATGCTTGACGACGATGGGGTGCACGGCGGGGCCGGAGAGCCCGCCGGTGACGTTGGCGAGCTTCGGGCGGCGGGTGTCCACGTCGATTGCCATCGCCGGCACAGTGTTGCACAGCGTCAGGCCGTCGGCCCCGGCCAGCACGGCGGCCTTGGCGATCAGGGCCAGTTCGGGGTTCAGCGGGCCGAGCTTGACGAACAGCTTGCTGTGCCGCACGTGGGGCCGAACCGCGTCGAGCAGTTCGCGGATGAGTTGAGGCGAGCCGCCGAACTCCACGCCGGTCTTGACGTTGGGGCAACTGACATTCAGTTCGATGATCGGGAAGCAGTCCCCGTGCTCGCGCGACCAGGCATCCAAGTTGCCGGCGACGGCGCGGTAATCCTCGATCGAGAACCCGGCGACCGACGCGAAGACCTTGCACGGCATGGCGGCGGCGCGGGGGGCGTGGTGCTCCAGGAAGGCGTCCAAGCCGGGGTTGGCCAGGCCGATAGCGTTGAGCATGCCTGCAGGGCCGGCGGGGAGGATCCGCCAGGGGGCGTTGCCCTCGCGAGGCTGCAGCGTGATGGACTTGGTGACCACGGCGCCGATGCCGCCCCGGGCGGAGAGGTCGACCACGTCGGCCATCTCATCCAGCAGGCCGGCGGTGCCGGCGGCGAGGATGACCGGCGAGGTGAGCCGGACGCCTGCCAGATCCACGCTGATGTCCGGGGCGGTTGCCACGCCCGAAGGTAGACCGGCCGCCGGGCCGGGGCACAACCGGCGGGCGAACCACCCGGGGCCGCCCGCACCCGTAAACTCAGGGATATGGACGTGAAGAACCGCATCGCCCAGTTCGAGAACATGGCTCAGGCCGACCCGACCAACGAGATGGCTCATTTTTCGCTGGGCCGGGCCTACGCGGACGCGGGGCGCTGGTCAGACGCCGCCGACTCGTTCATGCGGTGCATCCAACTGGTGCCGGACATGAGCAAGGCTTACCAGCTCGCCGGGGAGGCGATGATCAAGGCGGGCCAGAACCAGCGGGCAAGCCAGGTGCTGCTGGACGGCTACGAGGTGGCCGGCCAGAAGGGCGACCTGATGCCCAAGCGGGCGATCGCCGAACTGCTCAAGAGCATCGGGCAGGAGCCGCCGGCCAGCGCCACGGTCGAGGACGCCGGCGGACCGGCCGACACCGGCGGCCCGATCCCCGAGGGGATGATGCGGTGCTCGCGGACCGGCAAGCTGGGCACGCGGATGCAGCGTCCGCCGTTCCGCGGGCCGATCGGGGAGTGGATCCAGGCGAACATCTCCAGCGAGACGTTCTTCAAGATGTGGATCCCGCAGGGCACCAAGGTGATCAACGAACTGCGGCTGGACCTCTCGCGGGAGAAGGACCAGGAGACCTACGACCAGCACATGCGCGAGTATCTGGGGATCGACGCGGACGTGCTGGCGCAGATCAACGCGGGCGGCCAGGCGGGCAAGGCATGATCGTCTCGGCGGTTCGAGCGCCGAGCACGCCGGCGGAGCTGCTGCCCCCGGAGCTGGCCGGGCGGCTTGACGCGCTGGACGTGCTGAGCCGCAAGATCCTCTCGGGCAAACTGCAGGGGGAGCGTCGCAGCAAGCGGCGGGGGCGGTCGGTCGAGTTCGACGACTACCGGGAGTACAGCGCGGGGGACGACCTGCGGCACATCGACTGGAACGTCTTCGCGCGGCTGGACCGCTTCTTCATCAAAATCTTCCAGGAGGAGGAGGACCTCGCGCTGCACCTGCTGCTGGACGCCTCGGCCTCGATGATGGCGGGGAGGCCGCCCAAGCTGTTCACGGCGGCGCAGTTGGCGGCGGCGCTGGGGTACATCGGGCTGGTGAACAACAACCGCGTGACCCTGACGATCTTCGGCGGCGGGGCCGGGGTGCGCCGGCTGGAGCCGCTGCGGGGGCGGCGGAACCTCCAGCGGCTGGTGGGCTTTGTGCTCGAGCACGCCTTTGGTGAACCGCCCACACCGGGCCGGAGCGAGCCGGCGTTCACCAGCACGCTCAAGGCGCTGGCGGCTTCACCGGCGGGTCGCGGGGTGGCGGTGGTGCTGTCGGATCTGCTGACCCCCGGCCCCGACGGCTATCAGGCTGGGCTGCGGGCGCTGGCAGCGGCCGGCGGGGGGGCCGCGGCGGGCCGGGCGGGCGGGCTGGACGTGCACGTGCTGCAGATCCTCTCGGCGGGGGAGCTGGACCCAGCGGCCGAGGCTGGGGGAGCGGGCGGGGCCGCCGGTGGGCCGAGCCCGGTGATCGGCGACCTGCGGCTTACCGACGCGGAGAGCGGGCGGACGGCGGAGGTGACGGTGAGCCGCGCCCTGCTGGAGCGGTATCGCAAGGTGGCGGCGGCCTATGTCGCCGAGGCGGCGGCGTTCTGCCGGGCGCGGGGGATGAGCCACCGGCTGGTGCGGAGCGACGCGGACGTCGCCGGGCTGGTGGTTGATTCGCTGCGGCGGCAGGGCCTGCTGACCTGACGGGTCCGGCGAGCGGTTCGGTTCTCTTCCGCTCAGATCAGGTCAGGCCGCCGACGGCCTCACCCCGGCCCAGCACGCGGGTGATCACGGCAAAGCCGTTGGGCCCGATCTGCCGGGTGAGCATGTCGCACTCGCGCAGGGCCTGCGTGTCGGTGATCGAAAGGTCGCGGGCGACGCTTTCGACGCTCTGCCCGCGGACCAGCCGGGAAAGCAGCACCCGCTGCGAGCCGGTCAGGGTCGCGATGATGCCCGCGGCCACCTCGCGATCGTCCTCGGCGGTGCGGCGTTCAAGGTCCAGCCGCAGCGCTTCGCGGATGCGGTCCAGCAGGACCGAAGGCTCCGGCGGCTTCTCGATAAAGTCCATAGCGCCGCGGCGCGTGGCCTCAACGGCCATGGGGATATCGGCGTGGCCCGAGAGCATGATCACCGGGAGAGTGATCCGCTCGCGGATCAGGTAGGTCTGCAGCTCAAGACCGCTCATGCCGGGCATCCGCACGTCGAGCACAAGGCAGCCGGCCGGGCGTGCGGAGCAGACGCCGATGAACTCCTCGGCGGAGGACATGGCGACGGCGTTCATGCCGGCGGCGGAGACCATGCGGACCAGACTGGACCGAACGGCCTCATCATCGTCAACGATGTAGACGGTCTGGGCGATCATAATGCGCCTCTGCGGGTGCGAGGTAGAACGAAACGGAAGGTCATACCGACACCGTCGGAGTTGGCTTCAGCGGAAAGACGGCCGGAATGGGATTCGATGATCGAGCGGCTGATCGACAGCCCGAGGCCCAGACCCTCCCGCTTGGTGGTGAAGAAGGGCTCCATCATGCCCGCGAGATTTTCGGGGGTGACGCCGTGTCCGTGGTCGCGCACCGCGACCTCCACCCCGGTTGGCATGGCCTTGGCGCTCACGGCCACCTCGCGCTGGGCGGCGGGCGTCCGCTCCATCGCCTCAAGGGCGTTCATCAGCAGATTCACCAGCACCTGGCGAAGCTGGAGCGGATCGCCCTGAACGCTGGCCAGCCCGACCGGGGCGTCAACCGCCAGCCGGACGCGGCGATGGGCGAGTTCCGGCTGCATCAGCCCGCAGGAGTCCTGGATCAACTGACCGACGTCAATCAGCGTCGGGCCGCTCTGTGAACGGGCGGCGAACCCGCGGATGCGGCGAATGATCTCGGCGGCCCGGCGAGCCTGCGTGGAGACCACCGCCAGGGGCTCACGGAGCTTGGCGGCCTCCATGCCGCAGAAGCGGTCCACCAGCGAGCGGGCCTCCTCGGCTGAGAGCAGGATGGCCGAAAGCGGCTGATTGAGCTCGTGCGCGAAGGTGGCGGCCATCTCGCCCAAGGCGGAAAGACGGGACATGTGCTCGACGGTTTTTCGCTGGGCGGCCAGTTCGACCTCGATGCGGTTGCGTTCGATGGCGTAGCGGATGGCCCGGGCCAGCGAATCGGCCCCCACATGGCCCTTGACCAGATAATCCTGAGCGCCGCGGCGGACAGCCTCCAGGGCGAGGCCTTCGTCAGCACGCCCGGAGAGAACAACTACGGGAACGCGGGGGCCGGCGGCACGGATGGCCTCGAGCGTCTCAAGGCCTTCAGAATCAGGCAGGGAGAGGTCGAGCAGCACCAGGTCAACGGCGGACTCGGGCGAAGCGAGGACTCGCTGGGCGGCGGCCAGCGACCGCACAACCAGCAGTTCCGCCGCGTGCGTGCTGGGGTGCTCGCGGAGATGCAGTTCAATCAGCCGGAAGTCCGCCGGATTGTCCTCGACCAGCAGCAGCCGGGGCGACGGCTGAGCCGCGTCAGCGGAAACGGCCGGTGACGGGGACGGATGAGCGAGGGTCACGGTGTCGGGTCCATGGCCGGCAAGGCGACGATGCGGAGCCAGAAGTCCTCCAGCGTGCGGACAACTTCGGTGAACTGGTGCAGGTCCACCGGCTTGACAACGTAGCAGTTGGCGTGGCTGCCGTAGGTGCGGAGCACGTCGCCCTCGTTGCGCGAGGAGGTGAGCACCACGACGGGGATGCGGCGGAGCGTCGGATCGGCCTTGATCTCGTCGAGCACCTCTCGACCGTCCTTGCGGGGCAGATTGAGGTCCAGCAGGATCAGGTCCGGACGCGGGGTGTTCTCGAAGGGCGGACGACGGCGAAGGAAGTCCATGGCCTGTTCGCCGTCACGGGCGACATGAAGCCGATTGAGCAGGCGGGCTTCAGAGAGCACCTCGCGAGTCAGGCGGACATCGGCCTCGTTGTCCTCAACCAGAAGAATCTCGGTGAGCCGCGCGTTGCGGTTGGGATCGGTGCTTGCGGGGGCCGAAGCGGGGTTGGACGCAGATGAAGTCATGAGGCGAATTCTTGTATCCCGGGTGCGTGATGGACAACAACCGTCTGGGCGACCTGCGTCGGCTCTCCGGAGAGGCCGGCGTGCTCGGGCAGGTCGGGCAGCGTGAAACAGAAGACGCAGCCGCTCGATGGGGCTGCATGATCGACGGCCGGGACGTCTTCGATCCAGATCCGTCCGTTGTGATGCTCGACGATGCGCTGGCAGATCGCCAGCCCCACGCCCGTGCCCGGATACTTCTCTCGCGGGTGCAGCCGCTGAAACATGCGAAAGACGCGGTCGCGATGCCTGGGCTCGATGCCGATGCCGTTGTCGGCGACCTTGATGGTCCAGCCGCCGGTCGGGTCGGTGCAGGGCTCAGCCCAGATGCGGATGCGGGGCGCCGCCTCGCCCCGAAACTTGATGGCGTTGCCGATGAGATTCTGAAGAATCTGAGGAAGCTGGGCCGGATCAGCGATCACCACCGGCATGTGCCCGCGGATGATCTCGGCGTCGCTCTGGGAGACGGCGGCGTGCAGATTGGCCAGCGCGTGATCCAGAGCGGTGTTCAGATCCACGCGGCGGGGCTTCTGCGCCCGGGTGTTGACGCGGGAAAACGCCAGCAGATCATCGATGAGCCGCTGCATGCGGGTGGCGCCCTCGACGATGTAGCCGATGAACTCGTCGGCGTCGACATCCAGCCGTCCGGCGAATCGGCGGCTGAGCAACTGCGCAAAGCTGGTGACCATGCGGAGCGGCTCCTGCAGGTCATGGCTGGCGACATAGGCGAACTGCTCCAACTCACGGTTGGAGCGCTCCAGCGCGAGGGTGTACTGCCGGAGCCGCTCCTCGGCTTCGCGCTGAGCCGTCACATCGGCCAGCATGGCGACGGCGCCGCGGAAGCGGCCGTCCGCCGTCGCCAGCGGGTTGGAGGTAATCAGCACTCGGACGTCCCGGCCGCCGGGGTGGCGGAAGGTCCATTCCATGGACTCGTTGAGCCCCTGCCGGCGCCGCTCCATGGACTCGGCGGCACGAGCCTGTTCCGTCGGGCTGACAAAGTCCATCACTGGCCTGCCGATCATCGTCTCGGTGGTGGCCCCCACCATCGCGGCGGCCTTGCTGTTGACAAAGACGGTCTTGAAATCCGCGTCGACCATCCAGATGCCGTCGCTGGTGGACTCAACGATGGTGCGGTAGTGCTCTTCGCTTTCGCGCAGGGCCAGTTCCGCGGAGCGTCGGTCGGTGATGTCGCGGAAAGTGCCGCTGAGGTGGGTGATCCGTCCTGAACCGTCGCGTTCGGCCTGCCCGACCGATTCAACCCAGACCGTCCGCCCCTTGGCCGTCACGATCTGGTACTCGCCGCACCAACTCTCGCCCGTGGCTACGCAGTGCTGCACGGCCTGACTGATGCGGACACGATCGGCCGGGGTGTAGAAGCTCACCGCCGTCTCAAGCCCGATGGGCGTGCCGGGCGGCAGTTCGTGGATGGCGTACGTCTCGTCGGTCCACGCGACGGCCGAGGAATCAACGGCCAGCCGCCATCCGCCGATGCGGGCCATGCGCCCGGTGAGCCGCAGCAACTGCTCGGCCCGACGACGCTCGGTCACATCGGCGACGACAAACAGCGTGCCGCCCGGGGCGTCGTTGGCGTCGTCCACCGGCGTTGCGATCACCTGCGCCCACAGCACCGTGCCGTCCGGTCGGGTGAACTGCACTTCGTCCGCCCGGGTGCGGGCGACGGCCCTTTGCCCAAGACGTTCAACCAGCTGGGCGCGGAGGTCCGGGACGCCCTGACACCCGACCTGATGCAGCGGGCCGCACAACTCCTCGCGCGTCCGACCGGCGAGTTGACAGAACCGGTCGTTCACCAGCACCGTCCGCCACTGCGGATCGGCCACCCACACCGCCTCGAGCGTGGACTCCAGCAGACGGCGAAGCCGCTGCTCGGCATGACGGGCCACATTGTCCGAACGCCACAGCTGCACGATCATGCCCACTGTGCGGGCGGCGGCCTCCAGCAGATGAAGGTCGTGCACATCGGGCGAGCGGGGCTCGGTGTAGTACTGAACAAACGCCCCCAGAATCCGGCCGTGACGGTCCCGGATCGGCGCGCTCCAGCACGCCCGGATGCCGCAGGATTCGAGCAGCGGGCGAAGTTCCGGCCGGGGCGGCTGCACCCGAAGATCCGGCACCACCACCACGTCGGTTGAACAGGCGGTGGCGCCGCACGGGCCGGCCGAGGGGTCAACCGGCAGTCCGCGAACGGCGGCGCCAAACGCCGGCGGCAGGCTGGGCGCCGCCACCGTCTGGAAGCGGTCATTCTCGATGATCATCACCGAGCAGTGCTTGCCCGCGATCGGGTCATCAATGGCCCGCAGCACGGCGGCGATCTGATCTTCCAGCGTGCCCGGCGTCACCAGAGCAGAGAGCATCGAGCTCAGCGGTCCGCCCGCACCACCGCCCGGCGTCACCCCCTCGAGCGATGCGTATTCGCTGGACTTCAAATACAGCTCCTGCGCCAAAGGCTACAGGCCGGACACAACAGAACCGAACGACCGAACGCGGGGGCAAACTGAAGACGACAGCCTGCCCGAAACCTTACCGAACACCTCCCTGTCACATTCTACCGCGACAGAGTGAATCTGTATGCAGCGAAACGGACGGAATTTCGAAGCCTTGACAGATGCCACATGATTGCAAATAGTGTGCAACCGTGTTGCAAGAACCCCGCCCCGCTCCGTCACCGCTTCGCCACAAACCCGCCGGTTTCACCTTGGTGGAGCTGCTCGTGGTCATCGCCATCGTGGCGTTGCTGGTCGCCATCCTGCTGCCCTCGCTATCAGGTGCCCGCCGGGCCGCCCGGACCGTCAAGTGCCTTACCCAGATGCGGCAACTGGCGACCGCCCACACGCTGTATGCCGACGCCAACAGCGAGCGGTTCGTCGCGGCAGCGTTGGCGCACGGCGGGCTGGGAGATCCCCGAATCTCCTGGCCGATTCTGCTGGCGCCCTACGCGGACGGCGGGCTGATCCTGCGGTCGCCCGCGGACACCAGCCCGTTCTGGTCCACCGAGGAGGGGGGCCGGTTCAGCGGGATGTCGTTCAACCGCTACCGCGAGTTGTATCTGGCCAACCCGCAGAGCCCGCCGACGGGGGCGCTGGCGCGGTGGACGAGCTACGGGCTGAACAACTACGTGACCCCGAACAAGAAGCCGCCCCGCGAACTGATGGCGCGGGACGCGTATGACACCTTTGCCAAGGTGCCGGCCCCGTCGGCGACGGTGCACTTTCTGATGATGACCTTCGGCGCCGACGGCAGCGGATTCGCCCGGTCGGACCATGTGCACGCCGAAGCGTGGGACGACGGCGCGCCGGGCTCGGCCCCGACACTCGCCTCCCGCGAGATGCAACTGAACGCGCACGGGGGCGGCGTGAATTGGACGGGGGTCGCAAACTACGCGTATCTGGACGGCCATGCGGCGACGCAGCCGTTTGAAGCGGTGTACCGCACCGCTGAACAGAACCGCTTTTATCCGGAGGTGGCACGATGAGGGCGACGCAATCGGCGTGGGCGATGGGACTGGGGGCCGGATGGGCGCTGCTGGCGGGGGCTGTTGCGCAGGCGCAGGTGCACCCGACGGATGTGATCCTCTCAGTGAACGCGGGCCGGGTGACGACCGGGGCGGTCAGCCCGTGCACCGGCGAGGTGGTTGATCAGCGGATCTTCCGGACCAACCTGGGGGCATTCGACACCATCAACGATCCCGGCTTTGACTCGCCCATCGGCTCGCTGCCGGTCGGCGCGCGGGTGGGCTTTGACATTCTCGGCTCACTGAAAGTGTGGAACGGGAGCGACTTCAGCCAGACGGCCTCGCCCCGGCTGCGCATCCGCCTCGGCGGCGCCGCCAACACCCGCTTCACGCCCGCCGACCAGAGCGTGGTGACCGGCTTCGGCTTCACGGTCGGTTCCGACGGGGCGTACCACCACCACTTCAACTTCTCGCTGTTCAGCCAGGCCGCCCCGCCGGCAATCCCCGCTGAGGCGGGCGTGTACCTGCTGACGCTTCGCATGTGGTGCGACGCTCCGGGTATCGCGCCCAGCGAGCCGATCTGGCTGGTGATCAACCAACTCCGGCCCGAGGCCGAACTGGACGCGGCCTTCAACTGGCAGGCGCAGAACGCGGGCGTGCGGGGCGTGTTTGTCTGCTGCCTGGCGGATGTGACCGGCATCGGCGGGCCGCCGGCCCAACCCGACGGCCTGGTGACCGGTGACGACTTCAACGCCTATATCGCCGCCTTCGCGGCCGGCGAACCGCTGGCTGATGTCACGGGCATCGGCGGGCCGCCGTCGCAACCGGACGGGCTGGTGACGGGGGATGACTTCAACGCGTTCATCGCGGCGTTTGCTTCCGGCTGTCCGTAACCGCCGGGACGTTGGTCGATGAGTTGGCAAGGGGACGGGTGAGTGTGTGCCCCTCTTGAAGGGGAGACAGGAGAGATCTGTATGCGATTGCACATGGTGCGTGGTATGGCGGCGGCGATGGCCCTGAGCGGTCTGGCCGGATGGGCCTCGGCCCACATCGGCGACATCGGCCTGGCGCTGGTGAACGGCCGACTGGCGACCGGCAAGGTGGAGGAAGCCGGCACGCCGCCGCTGGAGTTTGTCAGCCTCGGCGAACGCGTCTTCGGGGCCGATTTCACGCTCTCCGGCGGGGAGATCTACACCGACGAACCGGGCTTCTACGGCTCGTCGCTCTCCGCCGGCGGCGCGAACACCATCCCCGCCTCCAGCAGCCTGAACTTCCGCATTCTGGGCAACCTGCGGGCGTGGGATCCGACGGCGGGCACCTTCAGCGCTGCGACGCCCGGCGAACGGCTGCGTATCGAGTTCTTCGGCGGGGCCGCCTCGCGGCTGAGCCCGCTGGACGGTTCGACCGTCGGCGGCTTCTCGATCCCGCTCGGACCCACCGGCGGCTTTGACGAGCACTGGGACTTCTTTCTTGACCCGGCCCCGGGCCTGACGTCCCCCGGCGCGGGCATCTACCTGCTGTCAGTGGACCTTGAACTGGACAATGTTTCCGGTTCTCGCAGCGAGCCGATCTGGCTGGTGTTCAACAACGGCTTGAGCGAGGCCGAGCACGACGAGGCGATTGAGTACGTCGAAGCCAACATCGTGCCGACCCCCGGCGCGGTTGGCGTGCTCGGGCTGGCGGGTTTGTTCGCCGCCCGCCGCCGTCGGCGCTGAGCCCGCGCTCCTCGGCCGATCAACCGATTGAATCCACGCGCCGGGGTCTGTCCGGTCTGCCAGCAGTTGGCGGGCGGGGCGGGCCCCGGCGTCGTGCGTTTTGGCCGGGCGGGGCCGGTGGCGGCTGGTCGGGGCCGGTCGGGGACGGTCGGAGCTGGTCGGGGCCAGTCGCACCGGCGGCAGCGGGCGATTACACTGCCAGACCATGCCCCCTGCTGCTGTCGGTTCTGTGGCCCCGGACTTCTCGGCGACCGATTCAAACGGCCGCCCGTTTCGCCTCTCGTCGCTGCGGGGGCGGCCGGTGGTGGTGTACTTCTACCCCAAGGACAACACCCCCGCGTGCACCGCGCAGGCGTGCGCCTTCCGCGACATCTATCAGGACTTCCAGGCCGTCGGCGCCGAGGTGGTCGCCGTGTCATCAGACTCCGATGACACCCACCGCGGCTTCGCCGACAAGCACCGGCTCCCGTTTGTCATGCTCTCGGACGGCTCGGGAGAAATCCGCCGCCTGTTCGGCGTGCCCCGCAGCCTGTTCGGGCTGGTGCCCGGCCGCGTGACCTACGTGATCGACCCGGCGGGGGTGGTGCGGAGCATCTTCAACTCGCAGTTGAACGTCTCGGGCCACATCGCCTCGGCGGTGGAAGCGATCAAGGCGATGGGCGCGGGAGCGTCGAAATGAAGGGTGCAGTGCTGCTGACCGGGGCGGCGGGGTTCATCGGCTCGCACACCGCCGAGGCGCTGCTGACGCGGGGCACGGCGGTGGTGGGCATCGACAACTTCGACCCGTTCTACCCGGCGGCGCTCAAGCGGGCCAACCTGGCGGCCGTGGAAGCGACGGCCAAACGCACCGGCTCGCGCTTTGTGCTCATCGAGGGCGATCTGGCCGAGCCCGGCACGTGGGACCGCGCCGCGGCGGCGGCCCGGCAGAGCAACACCGATGGCAGCGTCTCGGCGATCCATCTGGCGGCGCGGGCCGGCGTGCGGCCGAGCATCGACGACCCGGTGACCTGGGCGCACGTGAACGTGGTGGGCACGGCGGTGGCGCTCGAGGCAGCCCGGCGGCACGGGCTGGCGCGGATGGTCATCGCCTCCTCCAGCAGCGTGTACGGCAACTGCCCGACGGCGCCGTTCCATGAAGAACTTGACGTCTCACGCCCGATCAGCCCGTATGCCGCGACCAAGCGGGCCTGCGAACTGATCGCCTACACGCACCACGCACTGCACGGCACGCCGGTGGCCATGCTGCGCTTTTTCACGGTCTTCGGCCCGCGTCAGCGGCCTGACCTGGCCATCAACCTGTTCATGCGCAAGATCGCCGCGGGTCAGCCGATCCCGGTGTTCGGCGACATGGCCACCAGCCGCGATTACACCTTCGTGGGCGACACGGTCTCGGGCATTCTGGCGGCGCTGGAGCGGATCGACCGGCACGGCTACCGCATCTGGAACCTGGGGCACGACCACCCCGTGCGGCTGGACGAAATGATTGCCGCCATCGGCCGGGCGGTGGGGCGTGAGCCGGTGCTGGACCGCCAGCCGCCCCGACAGGGCGATGTGGAGCGGACCTGGGCGGACCTGACGCGAAGCCGCGCCGAACTGGGCTACGACCCGAAGGTCAGCTTTGATGACGGGCTGGCGGCGCAGTGGGCGTGGATGCAGCAGAGCGGGCGGTAAGCCCGCCGCAGCGCACATCGCAACCGACTGCCACGTTGCTTGCCGGCGGACCTGAACTTACTTGCGGACAGCCGCCAGCACCTTGGCCAGGGCTTCCTCGATGACGCGGAAGTGCTCGTCGCCCAGCAGGTGGTGCATGGGCAGGCTCATCACCCGCTGGCCCATGGAGTCGGCCACCGGCCAGGGGCCCTGCCCGGGGAGGTGTTTGGCGAAGGCCGGCTGCTGGGGCAGGCTGCGGGGGTAGTGCACCGCGGTGGGCAAGCCCTCGGCGTCGAGCATCTTGGCCAGTTCGTCACGCGTGCAGGTGACGGCCGAAAGGTCGAGCTTGACGGTGTACAGGTGGTAGACGGCGACAGCGCCCGGGGTGACGGTGAGCGGGGTCAGCACGCCGGCGAACTCGGGCTTGGCCAGCAGCGCGTCGTAGCGCTTGGCGGCGGCCTGGCGGGCGGCGGTCTCGGCGGGCAGGCGGTCAAGCTTGCTGCACCCGATGGCCCCGGCCATGTCATTCATCCGGTAGTTGTACCCGACCTGCTCGTGGAGGTACTTGTCGGTCTCACCATGGCTGCGGAGCAGCTTGATCTGGCGGGCGAGATTGTCGTCGTTGCAGGTGACCAGCCCGCCCTCGCCGGTGCCCAGGTTCTTGGTCGCGTAGAACGAATAGGTCACCACATCGCCGAAGGCGCCCACACCCTGGCCCTTGTAGGTGGACAGGTGCGACTGGGCGCAGTCGTACACCACCTTCAGGCCGTGCTTGGACGCCAGCGCCTGCACGCCGTCAATGTCAACCGGGCAGCCGTACATATGGGTCGCGGCAATACCCCGTGTGCGGGGGGTCATCCGCCGGGCGGCGTCGGCCATGTCGATCTGCAACGTGTCGGGCAGGCAGTCGACGAATACCGGGCGACAGCCGCGGGCGGACAGCATGGCGGCGGTGGCGATGTAGCTCCACGCCGGCACCAGCACGTCATCGCCGGGCTGGAACAGCGGCTCGTAGGCCAACTGCAGGGCGCAGGTGCCGTTGGCGCAGGTCATGGCATGCTTGGCGTGGCTGATCTCGGCGAAGCGGGTCTCCAGTTCGGCGCACTTGGTGGCGGCCCGGAGCATGCCCGAACGCAACACGCGGTTGACCGCCTCGATATCGGCCTCGGACAGGCCGGTGGCCATGAACGGAACCTTCTTGGTGCTGACGGGGGTGCCCCCGTGGAGGGCAAGCTTCGACGTGACGGTGGACATCCCAATGCTCCTGTGCCGACGGACAAACGCAGCGGCATCTTTCGCCCGTCGGCAGGCCGTTTCCCTGTGCACTCTTGAGTTTTCGGACGGGCTTTGTTCACCCCTGGGACACACCCGATGGCGGCGGGACGAAATCGCTGTTGTCAACCACAACGTCGGCAACCGCCAGATACCCGCCCGGCCCGTGGGCATGGCGCGAGAAGACCGGCTCGGCAACCGCGTGGAAGAAGGCGTGGGCCACCGCCACCCCCCACCCGCGCTGACCGGTCGCCTCCAGGTGCTCCCAGCGGGCCCAGCGCACCGACGCCGGGGCGGTCAGCACCACCTTGACGTCCAGCACCCCCCGCAGCGAGGCGTGCAGCGCGTGGATGCCCTCCACCACGACCAGCCGCGGCGCGGCCTCGGGCGGGGGCGGCTGGACGGCCCGCTCGCCCACGCGGGCGTGGGCGTGGAAGCACCACACCGGCGCCACCGTGGGGCGACCCTGGCGAAGATCCGTCAGGTTGGCCAGCAGGCGGGGCAGGTCGGCCCGGTCGGGCTCGTCGCGAAGGTGCTCGGGCGTCGCGTGATAGTCCGGCAGATAGTCATCGGTGGACAGCCGCACCGCGGAGAACCGCTGCGCCAGCAGCCCCGCCAGGTGCGACTTGCCCGAGCCCACCGGCCCGCACAGGCCGATGACCGCCGGACGCTCCGGTCCGGCGACAACCGCGGCACGTGCTACGAGCACGTCGGGGGCCCTCGCCATGGGTGCGCGGTAGGGCCGCCCGGCAGCGCCGGGGCCCGCGCAATCGTCAGGGTTGTCCGCGACGCCGGCCATGGGCAGTACGCTAGGGGCATGACCTCCGCTCAAGGGCTGCTCGGTGTCGTGGTGCTGATCGGTGTCGGCTTTGCGCTGTGTTCGGCGAAGCGGGCGGTGAACTGGCGGCTGATCGGCGTGGCGCTGGCCCTGCAGGTGGCCCTGGCGTTCCTGGTGCTCAAGTTCGCGCCGGTGGTCGCGGTGGTGGACGCCATCGCGGCGGCGACCGCCCGCGTGATCTCCTTCGCCGACGCCGGGGCGAGCTTTCTGTTCGGCAAGGCGGCCGACGCCTCGCAGCCGTGGGGCTTTGTCTTCGCCTTCAAGGTGCTGCCGGTGATCATCTTCTTCGCCTCGCTGATGGCGGTGCTGTATCACCTGGGCGTGATGCAGCGGATCGTCGCCGCCATCGCCTGGGTGCTGCGTCGCTCGCTGGGCATCACCGGGGCCGAGGCGCTGTGCGCCAGCGCCAACATCTTCTTCGGGCAGACCGAGGCCCCGCTGACCATCCGACCGTACATCGCCAAGATGACCCGCTCGCAACTGATGGCGGTGATGACCGGAGGCTTTGCCACCATCGCCGGATCGGTGCTGGCCGCGTACGTGGGCATGCTGGGCAACGCGTACGCCCAGGCCCTGGGCGTGCCGCCCGAGCAGGGGGCCGAGTTGTTCGCCAAGCACCTGCTGACCGCCTCGGTGATGAGCGCGCCGGCGGGCATCATGTTCGCCAAGCTCATGCTGCCCGAGACCGAGGCTCCGGCTCCCGAGTCGGTCAACGCGCTGCTCGCCAATGACCGCGCCACCGCCAACGTCGTCGACGCGGCGGCCGCCGGCGCCAGCGACGGCCTGCGGCTGGCCCTGAACGTTGCCGCCATGCTGGTCGCGTTCGTCGCCCTGCTGGCGCTGGTGAACTGGCCGCTGACCGCGCTGGATCAAATTGACCTGGTGCGGCAGATCCGCGGGCAGATGGGGCTGGACGCCCTCACGCTGCAGTCGCTGCTGGGCTGGCTGCTCACGCCGGTGGCCTGGCTGATGGGCGTGGCGTGGACGGACTGCCGGGCCTTCGGCTCGCTGCTCGGCCAGCAGGTGATCGCCACCGAGTTTGTCGCGTATGCCGACCTGGCACGGCTGACCGCCGAGAGCAAGGTGGACGCCCGGACCGCCCAGATCGCCACCTACGCGTTGTGCGGGTTCGCCAACGTCGCCAGCATCGGCATTCAGATCGGCGGGCTCTCGGCGCTGGCCCCCGAACGCCGGGCCGAGCTGGCGGCGCTCGCCCCGCGTGCCATGCTGGCCGGGGCGCTGGCCTGCTGGACCACCGGAGCTGTCGCCAGCGTCTTCATCTGAGCGGGCCACCACCGACACCGCTGCCTCGCCACTCACGCGCTGCGCGACATCAGCACGCCCGCCGCCACCACCGCTGCGGTCTCGATCCGCATGATGTGCGGGCCGAACCGCACCACGCCGGCGCCCGCCGCCCTGGCCTGGCCGAGTTCCTCATCCGTCCATCCGCCCTCGGGGCCCACCAGCAGCCGCAGGCCGCTGCCGCCGGCCGACAGATCACCCACCGCCACCCCGGAACCGTCGGCCACCAGCACGCTCACGCCCGGTTCGGGCCGCAGGGCGTCGGCCAGCGTGCACGGTGGCAGCACCGCCAAGGCCCGCCCCCGCCCGCACTGCTTGGCCGCTTCAATCGCGATGCGTTCCAGCCGGTCCAGCTTGGCCGGGCGCGGGTCCACCACGCTGCGCGTCGCGTGCAGCGGCCCCCACGCCGCCGCCCCCGCCTGCGAGAGTTGATCGATCATGTCGTCCACCCGGCCGCCCTTGGGCACGGCGGTCAGCACCGTCAGCCGGGGCGCAGGCTCGGCCAGCGCTTCCACTTGGCCCACCAATGCGACCAGCCGAGCCCGGCCCTTCTTGCCCTCCACCGCCTGCACCTGCGCCGTTGCCCGGTGCCCCTGGCCGTCGAGCAGTTCCACCTCCTCGCCGGGGACCACCCGCTTGACCGACACGGCGTGCCAGGCCTCCTCGCCCTCGATCAGCATGGTCTGACCCGGACGAAGCCCTCCCGGAATCGAGTCCAGCCACAAACGGTGCTTTGCCATTGGGGGTCGCTCCGCGCAGTTTTCGCGCTTGCCCATCTTCACATCCACTTCCCATCCCCCAGATCAACAGGGATCCGCCGGGACGGGCAGCCGGGGCAGGCGGGGGCTTGAGTCGCCCACATGTTGGGACGATGTGGTATGCTGGCCAATGCCAAGCGGCGCACGCGGTGCGCCCCCAGCCCCTCCACCGATTGACCCAGCCCACTGCCGCCCGATCCCGCCAACCCCGATCGCACCATGCCGGACGCTCCCGCCCAAACTGCCAGCCGAGCCGACACCGCCCCTCCGGGTGCGGGCGCCTCCACGCTGGAATCAGCGACGGAGCTCGATCAGCAGGTTGACGCGTTGCTGGTCCAGTTGGATGCCGCGACCGAGGCTGTCACGACCACGCTGACCAACGCCGAGGGCGACCAGGTGCTGTCGCTGGAGCAGCAGATCGAGAAGGCCATGACCACCGGCGGCGCGGTTACCGACAGCGGCGCTGCCGCTCCGGAAACGCCGCCGACCACCGAGGCGGCCGCCGACCCCGGGAGCGGACCGGCCGCACAAGCGGCCGCTGAGCCGCCGGCCGACGCCCAAGCCGCAACGCCGGAGGCCGCACCCCCAACCACCCCCGCCGAACCCGCCCCTTCAGCCTCCGCAGCACCAGCGAGCGACCAGCCGAAGCCGACAGAACCGCCGGCCGTGCGGGCCAGCGCCGAAGCTCTTGACGCGAAGATCGCCAGCGGGGCCGACAAAGCTCTGGCCGAGGCCGACGCCGCCAACGACTTCGAAGACGCGGCGGCCGTGCTCGCAGAGGCCCCCGCCGCTCCGCAGGTTGTCGCCGGGGCAGCCGCAGCGGTCCCTGCCCCGCCGGCGGTCACAGCCGCCGCACCGGTCATCGCGGCCGAGTCGGTGCCTCCAGCGCCGCAGGCGGCGGTGCCCACGCCTGCCCCGTTTCCGGCCGCACCTTCGCCCGCTGCCCCCGCTCCGGAGAGGATTGCGACGCCGCCCGCTGCGGGGCCAGCCGCCGAGCCCCCGCCGCACACGGGTCCGTCCCTGCTGACGCGGCTGCGCGAGACGGTGGTGCGGCTTCTGGGCAGGGCCTTCGCCCCGCTGCTCAGACCGCTGGCGGCCGGACTGGGCGGCCTGTCGCCGGCCACCCACCAGACGCTGGGCTGGGTCGCGCTGATCACGCTGTTCAACGCCGGGGTGGCGTGGGCGTATGTTCTGCTCAAAGGTCCGCCCGATCCGGGTATTCCGCTGGGGCCGCAGCCGACACTGCACGGCATGAGCGAGCACCCCGAGTCGATCAAGCTGCGCGAGCAGGCCCAGAAAGCGGCCGACGAAGCGGCGGCCAAGGCCGCCAAGGGCGCCAAAGCGGGCGAGAAGAGCGGCGGGCACTGATATCCCATCCCCGCAGGACAAGCGGGCCCCTTGTCGCTTGGCACCCGGGACGACCGAGTGTCAGCGTCGCTGATCCGAACGGCCGCGAGAGCCCAGACCCAACACCTTGCGGGTCCATCGTCCCAAGGTGCGGCCGTGGCTGGTGAGGGCTGCGGCGAGCGCCCAAAGCAGCAGCGCAAGTGCAGGCACGTACCAATATCCCCCGCGGATCAACCACACGGTGCCAACGCACACGAAGAAGCCGGCTGGCAGCACCACATGTGTTAACCACTGGAACCGGGCAACATCACGCACCCGGCCCATCTCCGCTCGGAGCGCCCTTAGTTCGGCCAACTCCGCTGAGACCTGCTCCGGGTTGTGCCCTGAGAGGTGGTCCGAGTGCTTTGACCGACCGCTTTCGGTGTGCATCTGCGCCCCTTGCTGGAACCTGCCTCCCGGGTTCATAACCCGCCCGCCCGAAGTGGATCCCCCCGCGCGAGTCGAACAATCACAGCGTCAGATTCGCACCGAACTCGCCCTCGGCGAACACGTGGGCATGCGCCAGGTCGGCGTGCAGCGTCGCGTTGCGTCCGGGGTGAACATCGGCCATTGCGTCCACGCGCGCCACCAGCCGCGTGCCGGCCGCTGTGGTGCACGTGCAGTCGACGGCGTCGCCCAGCGGCTCGGTCACGCTCACGCTCACGCTGATCGGCTCACGCCCGGGCGCGGGGGCGGCGTGCAGGGCCTGCGGACGCAGCCCCAGCGTCACCGCTCCGGAGACCGAGGCCAGCTTGGCGGACATCTCACCCGGCAAACGCAGGCGGGCCCCGCCCGGGCCGTTCTCGGTGAACATCACGCTTCCGCCCTCGCGGGCCAGCGAGCCGGGGATGAAGTTCATCGGAGGCGTACCGACGAACGCGGCCACAAAGCGGTTCACCGGGCGGCGGTAGACCACCAGCGGCGGGGCCACCTGCTGAATGCGGCCGGCGCTCATCACCACGATGCGGTCGCCGAGCGTCATGGCCTCTTCCTGGTCGTGCGTCACGTACACGGTCGTGGTCTTCAGGCGGGCGTGCAGGGCCTTGAGCTCGGCGCGGGTGGTGATCCGCAGCTTGGCGTCCAGGTTCGAGAGCGGCTCGTCAAACAGGAAGGCCTTGGGCTCGCGGACAATCGCCCGGCCCACGGCCACGCGCTGCCGCTGGCCGCCGGAGAGGGCCTTGGGCTTGCGGTCCAGATACGGCTCAAGCCCGAGCATGCGGGCGGCCTCGCCGACACGCCGCGCGATCTCCTCCTTGGGCACCTTGCGGAGCTTGAGGGCCAGCGCCATGTTCTCACGCACGGTCATGTGCGGGTACAGGGCGTAGTTCTGGAACACCATGGCGATGTCCCGGTCCTTCGGGTGCACGTCATTGACGACCCGGCCGTCGATGCTGATGGTGCCGCCGGTGATCTCCTCAAGCCCGGCGATCATCCGCAGCGTGGTCGATTTGCCGCATCCGGACGGGCCGACGAATACCACGAACTCGCCGTCGGCGATGTCCAGCGTGAAGCTGTGAACGGCGGTCACCTTGCCGGGGTAGGTCTTGACGACGTCTTTGAGTTCAACTCGCGCCATGGAGGGGTCCGGTGCGAAGCGGCGGTGCCTCGGACGGTGATCCGGTCACTTGGCCGGGCCGGCGGGCGGGGTGGAGGACTGATGAACGAGGACGAGCTCGGCGGGGAGCGACGTCACCGTCACCGCGGCGCTCCCGGTTGAGAGGACGACCGGCGAGCCGTTGAGCGTAGCGGCCGTGATCGCCCCCCTCTCGGGCCAGAGCGGGGAGTGCACGACCACACCCTTGGGCAGACTGCCCAGGTTCACCCCGCCCGACAGGCGGATGGTCACCCGGTTCCCGGACTGCCCGGTCAGCGAAGCGGTGACCGGCCCGTGCGCGGTGGCCAGCGGGCCGAACGCGAGGCTCTGGCCGTCGGCCACCCACTCCGCCCGCACGCCCCGGAACAGGTCCAGCGAGCCGTTGGCCTCGTTCTCCCACAGGAACATGTTGCGGGCCGCGTTGAGCAAGTCCGACCCCACCCAGGTGTGGGGCATATCGCCGATCCACGCCGGGCGGGAGCGGTCGCGGTGGACGATCTCCGCCCAGTGTCGCCAGCCGGCCGGGTGCTGGTCGGCGTAGAACCAGTCCAGCAGGGCATGGGCCCGCTCCTTCTGGCCCAGCAGCACGAACGTCCCGATCTGCCGAACCTCGTACGGCGTGTAGTCCACCCACCGGTACGCGGGGTCGTCACGCCGCTGCTGGAAGAACGACCAGTACCGCTCGAAGGTCCGCTCCAAGGCAGCCCGAATGTCCGGCGGCATGAAGCCCAGTTCGGACACCGGCGAGAGCGCGATGGTGGTGCTGGTGGCGTCAAAGTCCCCCAGTTCAACGCAGCCGGGCAGGTAGTCGATCCCGTGGGCCTTCATCGTCAGCCGCATGGACTCGTACAGCGTGGTGCGAAACTCGTCACGCAGCGTCGCCCACTTGGCCGCCTGCTCGGTGCGGCCCAGCGCCTGGGCCAGTTCCACCGCATCCTTGAGCCCACGCAGGATGAACAGCGTGTCCCAATAGCTGTGCATGGGCTTGGCCGAGTAGCCCTCGTGGCTGATCGACTCGGGCACCAGCCCGAAGAACGCCCGCAGCGGCACCGGCGGCTTGCCCGGCTCGGGCGTGCTCAGCCCGTCGCCGGTGTACCGCTCGGTCATCCGCTGGGCCCGCAAGGACTCGATGTACGCGACCGCCCGCTCCACATGGGTGAACAGGCTCTCGGCGGTGGCGCGGTCGCCCGTGAAGCGGTGGTAGTTGGCGATGGCGAAGATCAGCTGGCCGTGGCTGTCATGCTCGGGCACCGGGTCGGGCCCGCGCCAGTCCACCACGCACGGCACCTTGCCGTCGGCGAACTGGTACGGCGCGTACCACCGGATGAACCGCTCCACCTCCTTGGTGTGGCCCAGTTCCAGCAGCGCCGCGGCGGTCATCGAGCCGTCGCGGATCCACGAACGCTCGTAGGACCGCGAGCCGGGCTGGATGCCGGCGTTGTCGCGGTTGATGAGGATGTACGCGAGCTGCGCCCGCATGGTGTCGATGACCCGCTGCGCCCCGGGGTGCGTCGCGCTGATGGCCACACGCCCGAGGCTCTCACGCCAGAAGGCCGTCTGCTCGGCCAGGGCCTGCTCGAAGGTGGCCGTCACCGGCGCCGAGGCAGCGCCGTGCATCGGCCCGACGACCACGAACGAGGCCGACGCGCCCGGGGCCAGTTGCACCGCGTACCGCGCCAGGCCCGAGGCCAGACCCGCGGGGTCCTCCACGTCCATCGGGGCGGCGCCGGCCGAACCCGCTGCGGCCTCGGTCGGCTGGCCGTCGGCAAAGGCCAGCACCCGCACCGCCGACGGCGGCTGCACCAGCCGCAGCGCCGGCGCCCCGTTGACCGCGAAGGTGGCCGTGCCGGGGTCGTAACTCAGCCGCCGGACATTCGACGCCCCGCCCTGGGTGTTCAGCCACTGCCAGGGCGGGTTCACCTGCACCGGACGCAGCGCCAGCAGCAACTCGCCGGTGAAGGCCGCCGTGCCAGTGTTGCTGACCGTGTACCTGACCATGCCGCAGCTCGCGTTGATCGGCCCGGTGGCTAGCGCTTCCACCTTGAGCGTCAGCCCGGCCTCTTCGTGCGTGCGAACCACCACCGGCAGGGGCAGCGAGGATTCGGTCAGGCTCTGGGTGTGCGTGCCATCGGCCCAGGTCAGCAGGCGACCGTCGGCGTCGCGGATGAACGGCTCGACAGAGGGCCCGCGCTTGGCGAACTCCACCTGCCCCTCTTCGTTGATCAGCCCCTCAGCAGTGTCGCCCGCCTCCGGGCTGGAGAGACCGAAGACCGTCCAGTTGCTCTGCGTCCGCCCGAGGATGGCCTTGGGCCACCGACCCGCTTCCGCCCGCTCGGCCATGGCCTTGAGCATCGCGTTGGGGTGCAGGCCGATGGCGACGTCGAGGACTTCAAACTCCAGCAGTTCCGCCCCCGCGTCCGAGGCCGGTCGAAGTTCCAGCGTGCGGGCCTGGCTGTCCGGCAACGACAGCCAGAACTCGCCGGGATGCTCCGCCGGCGGCACATTCAGCCGCACGGTCGCCAACTCACTGAACTGCCGGTTGTCCTCTGACGCCGCCAGCGTGAAAGTCGTTGGCGTCTTGCCATCGCCGGCCGCGAAGCGGATACGCACGCCCCCAAACTCGCGCAATTCGCCGAAGTCCGCCCGCCAGCGGGCGGGCGCAGGCTTCTGCGCCGTCACCGGCCCCCACCGCAACGGCCGGGCGTTGCCCGGAGTGAGCACCAGCGAGGGCACCGGGGCCAAATCGCCCGGCGACGGCAGGATGTTGCCCCCCGCCGAGACCACCGGCGTGCCGGCATATGGCCTCGAGGGCGGCAGTTCGCGATAGCGCAGGTCATCGAACACCAGCGCGCCCGAACCGCCGGTCACCGACGCGGCGATGAACTCGATGGTTCCCACCTCGGACAGCGGGGTGCCCGCGGCAGGCCCCCACGCAAAGGCGATGTGCCGCTGCTTGCTGGTCAGCCGCTGCCAGGTCGGCGAGAACGCAAATCGCCGGCGGTTGTGCCACCACACGCTCTCGCCCGACGGATCGGCAAGTTTGAACTCCAGGTCCTGCTCGCCCAACCCCTCGCTGCGGACGCTGAACGCAAACTCGTAGTTCGCGCCGACCTTGAGCGGCTGCGGGAGTTTCAGCCGCACGCCGCCATAGCCGGCGCCGGAGCGAAAGTGGATGTTCACCCGCAACGCCTGGCCGTTGCCGGCCGCCGGGTCGGCCTGGGTCGCCAGCGAGGCCTCCACGCCCGCCGAGGCCACCGCTTCGGCACCCTCGGCGTTGTCCAGCGGATTGATGACCACCCACGGGCTGATCTGCCCGGTGGATGCCGCCGACGACTCCGCCGCCTGGCCCGCCTGCGAGACAGTCGCCCAAACCGGGGGTACTGCACAGCCCACGCCCCACAGGGCCGCCAGAGAGGCCACCCGCCCCAGCGAGGTGGCAACGACTCGGGAAACCACTCGAACCGCGTCCGGCATGCCGAGGCCTCCTGCTGCCCGCGGGCCAGCCGACCGGCCCGCGCGAGCCAGCAAGGATAGACGGTCGATGTAACCGGTTTCACGCCTGAAACTCGCCAATCTCTGGCGGCTCCGCGCCGAGGCTGTACACTCCCGGCATGCGCAGCGGCATGATGTACCTGTGGGCGGCCGGGTCGGCCATGGCTTGGGCGTCGCTTGCCGCCCCTGCCGGGTTGGCCCAGCCGGTCAGCAGCCCGTGGAATGGCCCAGCACTGGGGGGCGGGGCTGCCACGCTGGTCGCGACCGCCGGTCTGGCCGGGTGGCAGCTGGCCGCCGGCAGCGACGGCCGCCTGCGGGCGGTGGATGTTCGGGGCGAGGTGGTCTGGGCCGCCGAACCGGCGAATGTGACGGCACTCGCCCCTTGGCTGACACTTGGCCCGGGCGGCGCCGCGCGGGTGGTCGGGGCGGCCATGTCGGAATCCGGGCGGCTGGGGTTTGTGGCCATCGCCCAGTCGGGCCTCGCCCCGGACAGCCAGCCCCGGGGCACGCTGCTGCGGTGGGACACCTCCACCGGCAGCCTGGGCGTGTTCGCGCGGGTTGAACTTGGTGACGGCACGTCTGCCGCGCCGCTGGCCCACTTCGGCGGGCGGCTGCTGGCGGGCACGCCCGCCGGGCTGCGAATCTACCGCGCCAACGCCAACGACACCACCGGCACGCTGCTGGGCAGCGACGCCAACGTCTTCCGCTCGCTGAGCGTGGACCGCGAACGCGGTCAGTGGCACGGCCTGCGCAGCGACGGCACGCTGGTGCGGGCCGGGTCAGTTCTGGTGCCGCCCAACTGGGTGACCGTCGGCAACCTGCCGGGCGGGCCAACCGCCGCCGCCGCGTTCAGCGACACCGCCGGGCGCGGGCAGGGGCTCTACCACACCGTGGTCGACGGGGCCGATCCGGCCGCTGCGGTGCAGATGCGGTTCATCCCGGCGAACCAGATGCGCGGCGAGGCGGCGTTTGCCCCGGTGATCTATGGCCGCGTGAACGTCAGCCAGACCAGCATCGGCCCCACCGGGGTCACCCTCGCCGCCGGGGCCGAGGGCACGCTGGTCGCCTCGGGCGCCACCGCCCCGGTCGCGGTTCGCGACGCGGCCGACACCCGCCTGAGTCTGCAGGCATGGATGCGCAGTGAACTCACTCAGCAGGTGGCCTTCGCCCGTTCGCTGATCACCGGCCCGGCCTCGCCCGGAGGTTCAGGCTGGGTGATCGATGCCGACACCCAGATCGGCCTGACCCGCTTCCACCCAGCCAGCCCCGACGCCGCCGCCTGGACGGTGCTGCTGCTGCTGGCCGCCCACGACGTGCTTGATGACCCCGCCGCACAGGCCGACGTGCGACGCGTGCTGCTGCGGCACGCGGGCCTCGCCTTCCCCGGCAGCGAACCGCAACGCAACCCCGACGGATGGTTCCTCCACTGGATTGAACCCGCCACCGGCGGCCAGAAGTCCGGCTGGGGCGACGGCTTCGCGACGCTGAGCACCATGAAAATCGTGCTGGCCGCGGCACGGGCGGCGCAGATGTTCCCCGAGGACGCCCAGATTCAGTCGGCGGCGAGGGAGATCGTCTGCCGCGTGCGAAACCACGACGCGTTCCTGCAACTGCCCGGCGGCTACTTCATGCTCGCCCAGCCCGCCGGCGGGCCGATCACCACGTCGCAATCCGCGGCGTTCAACGAGGGCCTGCTGTTTGCCGAGCAGGCCGGCGTGTATGGCGGGCCCACCGGCGCCGCGGCCTCGGCCAACTGGTTCAACCGGGCCCTCTGGCCCACGGCCACCTGGCTGACCGGGCGGCCGATCACCGGCGATGTCGCCGGCGCGTTCCTCCCCGCGTTCGTGTCCATCTATCCCGCGCTGCTCAGCGAGCGGTACCGCGCCTCGTCGGACTGGTCCGCCCACATGGCCAACCTGCGGGCGTCCTCGGCGGCCTGGACCGACGACAACCGCCCGCGCTGGTACACCGTGTTCTCCGCGGGCACCACCCGCTCGGACTGGGGCGGGTATCACGCCGACGCTCTGGGCGACTCGCCCGGGAACGTGAGCACCTTCACGGCGGTCATGGGCGTGTCGGCGATGTCCGGCGCCGCCAACGGCGATGCTGAGATCGTCGGCGCCTACAACGCCTTCCTGCGGGGCGCCCGCCAGCCGTTCACCGGCGGAGCCTCGATCCTCTACCGGCGATCCAGCATCGACGCGGCCTACGTGCCCAACTCCGCCGGCCTGCCCGATGTCGCCATGGGCGGCCTGGCGCTGGCGGCACGGCTGGACAGCACGTTCACCGATCGCGTGCTGGCCAAGACCTACTGGGCCTGCCCCCGCTGCGTTGCCGACATTGTGTCCGTCGGCGGCCTGCCCCCCACCGACGGGCTGATCACCGGTGACGACTTCAACGCCTTCATCGGCGCCTTCGCCGCCGGCGCACCGCTGGCCGACGTGGTGGGCATCGGCGGCCTGCCGGGCAGCGACGGGCTGATCACCGGCGACGACTTCAACGCCTTCATCGCCGCCTTTGCCGGCGGCTGCCCGTGAAGCGGCCGAGCCGGCGGCTGCGGGCTCCGGCTGGTGGACAAGCCGGGCTGGTTGGTTCAAGCAGGGCCACCAAGACCCGGGCACCCCAAGCCCGGCCAGGGTGCCCCCGCCACCCCAAGGGCCGCTTCTGCCCCTCCACCCCCGGGCCGCATATCCTCATTGAGTCGGGCGATGGAAGCTCGGCCATGTCCACACAGAAACCAAACAACCCTGCGTGTGACGGATCTGGAGCACTTGGTACCTCGGCCCGACGGGGAACCCAGTGGGTCATCGGCAATGCCTGAACCGGTTGAACCCCGGGCCAGCAGCGTTCCGAGGCAGAACCAGAGGGCGGCAAGCAATATGGGCACGCCAGAGATTGGTGGAGCCCAGCCCGGCCGTCCGAGGCAGTCAACGCCGCCCTGCTCCTGGTCCACTGCCACCACCCGCCGACCCAGCATTGCCCAGACTCGCCCAGTCGCCCGCACCGCCCGCTTCAACGCAACGTCGCCATCCCCTGATTGCCCCAGTTCGGTTCGCGGCATGACCCACATGCCGGTGCCCCGCTCATCGCCCCCAGACAGAAGACCCCCATGCCCGCCAACTCCATCCGCAACATCGCTGTCATCGCCCACGTCGACCACGGCAAGACCTCGCTGGTCGACAAGCTGCTGTTCCAGAGCGGCCAGTTCCGCGCCGGTGAACTGGAGAAGCTGCAGGGCGGCCAGCACGGCCTGATCATGGACTCCAATCCGCTGGAGCGTGAGCGCGGCATCACCATCCTCTCCAAGAACTGCGCCGTTCGCTACACCCCCGAGGGCCAGACCGAGCCGATCACCATCAACATCATCGACACCCCGGGCCACGCCGACTTCGGCGGCGAGGTCGAGCGTGTGCTGCGCATGGCCGACGGCTGCCTGCTGCTGGTCGACGCCTTCGACGGCCCGATGCCGCAGTCGCGCTTCGTGCTGGGCAAGGCGCTGGCCGCGGGCCTCAAGCCCATCGTGGTGGTGAACAAGTGCGACCGCCCCGGCGCCCGCCCCACCGCCGTCCACAGCGAGGTCTTCGACCTGCTGGTGGAACTGGGCGCTGAGGAGCACGCCATGGACTTTCCGTGCATCTACGCCTCGGCTCGCGAAGGCTGGGCGACGGACGATCTGGAGAAGCAGGCGACCAACCCCAGCACCGACCTCCGCCCGCTCTTCGAAGCGATCATCAAGCACGTGCCGGTGCCCAAGGACGACCCGGGCGCCCCGCTGCAGATGCTCATCACCACGCTGGACTACTCCGATTACGTCGGAAAGATCGGCATCGGCCGCGTGTACGGCGGCTCCATCCGCACCGGCCAGCAGGTGTGCACCATCAAGCGTGACGGCCGCCGCGAGAATTCCCGCGTGGGCAAGCTCTACCGCTTCCAGGGCCTCGGCCGCGCCGAGACCCAGGAGGTCAGCGCCGGCGACCTGTGCGCCATCGTCGGCCTGGAGTCGGTCGACATCGGCGACACCATCTGCCACCCCGACAACCCGCAGGCCCTGCCGCCGGTCACCGTTGACGAGCCGACCATCACCATGGTCTTCCGCATCAACGACTCCCCGTTCGCCGGGCAGGAAGGCTCGCTGGTCACCAGCCGCCAGATCCGCGAGCGGCTGGAGAAGGAACTGCAGACCAACGTCGCCATGCGACTGGTCCAGGGCCGCACCAGCGACGAGTTCTCCGTCTCCGGACGCGGGCTGCTGCACCTGGGCATCCTGCTTGAGACCATGCGCCGCGAAGGCTTCGAACTCTCCGTCGGCAAGCCGGAAGTGATCACCAAGGTGATCGACGGCGTGATGAGCGAACCGGTGGAACTGCTGGTCGCCGACGTGCCGCCCCACGCCGTGGGCGCCGTGATGGAACTGGTCGGCTCCCGCCGGGGCGAACTCAAGCACATGGACCAGCGCTCCGACACGATGACCCACCTGCAGTTCGAGATCCCCTCCCGCGGAATCATCGGCCTGCGCAGCCGCGTGCTCACCGCGACACAGGGCGAGGGCATCATCCACCACTCGTTCCTCAAATACGCCCCCATGCAGGGCGAGACCCCGCACCGCCTCCAGGGCGTGCTCATCGCCACCGACCCCGGCGACGTCACCGCCTACGCCGTTGAAGGCCTCGCCGACCGCGGCGTGCTCTTCGTCGTCCCCGGCGACAAGGTCTACACCGGGCAGATCGTCGGTGAGCACAACCGCGACAACGACCTGCCCGTCAACATCATCCGCGCCAAGCAGCTCACCAACTTCCGCGTCGCCAGCAAGGAGCAGACGGTGGTCCTCAAGGCCGCCCGCAAGCTCAGCCTGGAGGCAGCGCTGGAGTACATCGAGGATGACGAGCTGGTCGAGATCACCCCCAAGAGCATCCGCCTTCGCAAGCGGCTGCTCAACGAGGCCGATCGCCGCAAGGCCGAGCGTGCCGCCAAGGACCGCGAGGCCGCTGCCGCCAACGCCTAAGGCCGCCCCGCCCGCTGCGGGGCACCAGAAAGCCCCTTACAAAGCCCGTTCGCCCGCCTTCACGCGGGTGGGCGGGCCGACAGAAGTTTGCTAGAATCACGACCCGGTGCAAAGCGGGCTGGCCCCACCAGACGGGCCGCACCAAGTCGGGCGACGTTGTTCGCCCCCCCGCCAGCGCGGATTTGGAGTTTTCGATGTACGCAGTGATCGAAGAAGGCGGCGGTCAGCGCATGGTCCGGAAGGACGACGTCATCCTCATCGACCTGATGAGCGAGGGCAACGTCAAGCCCGGCACGGCCGTGACCTTTGACAAGGTGCTGGTCATCTCCGCCGGCGACGGCAAGGCCGCCGGCAAGGTCGGCCTGCCCTATCTCTCCGGCGCCAAGGTGACCGCCGAGGTCGTCGAGGGCCTGGTCAAGGGCGACAAGATCTACATCCACAAGTTCCGCCGCCGCAAGGGCTATCGCCGGAAGACCGGCCACCGGCAGAAGTACACCAAGGTGAAGATCACCGGCATCACCGGCTGATGATCCTCCCCGCCCGCGAGCCTCGCGGGCGGACAACAACCACGCAACGTGAGCAAGGCCCGGTTCAACACCGGGCCTTGTTGTTTTCTGTCCCGGCGGACGATCACTTGCCCGACGGCCTGGGCACCTCCGCGGGAGCCGCTGCCTCGGACTCCGGCGGCTGGAAGCGGAACGCCGACGGCCCCAGGGTGGGGTTGATCTGCGGGTTGAAGGTGAAGGTCGTCACCGCAACGTCGCTGCGGATTTCCATCTGGCGGATCAGCCGCGTGGTGTTGCACAGCCACAGCGTCACCGGGCCCCGGGCGCTCTGGCCGGTCACCACCGTGCACCGATACCCCTGCACCGTCTCCTCGCGGTCCACCTCTGCGTCATTCAGCCGCTCCACAAGGCTCGGCGTGCTCACCTGATCCGGCAACAGCAGCCGGGCGTACAGCGGCAGCACGCCCTGCGACAGCCCCCCACCCTCGGCCAGCGCCGCCGCCAGCGTGCTGCGAGGCTGACCCATCGGCTGGGCCGTCCGCCACAGCCGGGCCGAGCCCGAATCATCCTGCCACACCGCGTGATGCTCGCGGCTCAAGGCTGCCGCCCCGCCGCTGCCCGCCCCCGGTGCCGCCCCCGGTGCCGCCCCCGGCTCCGGCGGGGCGAACTCAAACCGCCAGCGATCCGAACGCGCAAACGCCAGCGTGAACCGCCTCGGCGCCGGCGCACGCTCGCCGGTGCCCTTGACGATCGTCCGCTGCACCGTCCCCTGATCGCTCAGCGACTTCAACGCCGCATACGCCCGCTTCGTTTCGGCCAACGCCTCCGTCGCCCGCTGCTCCGGCGACGGAGTTGCGGCCGGCCCTGCCGGGGGGGCTCCTGCAGGCCCCGCTGCCGGGGCCACCGGCGGCAAACGCCCTGCCTCCGGTGCTGCGAACACCAGACCGCCCCTCCCCAACGCAGCCACCGCAGCAAGAACCACCACACACGCTTCACGACACATGTTCAGACCAGCCATGCACTGGTGTTCGCCCACTGCCGTGGGCGGTTGCAGCCATGACCACAGTTCCCAAGCGGTTATCCAGACGCGCCAGGGTGCAGCCCCCCCCGCCCCGGCCTGCCCGCCGCAGACCTGCACCGTCTGGAACCGCCGGTCAGGCACCTTTCCGCCCACATCCAAGTGGACGCCGCGGCCCGAATGGTCAATCATCCGGCCCTCCAGGACCCCCACCCCGTTTGGGGCAGCACCAAAGGACGACCCATGACCTTCCTGAGCACCCTCGCGCAGACCGAGTCCGTTCCCGGCACCGCCCCCGAGGCCATGATGATCGTCGGCGCCGTCGTGCTGCTGGCGGCCCTGCTCGCCCCGTTCAGTTCTCGCGTTCGCAAGAACCAGGCCCTGCTGGCCCCCTGCGTGATCATCCTCACCACCGTGTTCACCGTCGCGTTCATCGCGCTGGTCAGCGTGGTCGGCTACCAGATCAAGTACGGCGTCTGACGCCCGCCCCGGCGGCTTCGCTCCTCAGGCAGGCTTGCCTCGCCCCTTGCCCGTCGCCTTGGGCGGAGCCCGCCAGCGTTGCCGGCGTGAGTTTCTGTCCGTTGATCAGCACCTCTCTGACGACGGCGGTCACCGCTGCGTCTGCGGCACGCTGGGCGTCGGTGCGCTTGGCCAGCGACCGCATGGGCATGAACAGCCGCGCGTTGTCCTTGAGCTGCTCGCGGTGGCGATCGAGCATCCCCCAGTACATGGGGCCGATGGGGCACGTCTTGCCGGGCACAAAGGCGCAGCTGTCGCAATAGTCGCTCATCTTGTCGATATACGCCGAGCCGGCGATGTATGGCTTGGTGGTCATCACCTCGCCCAGCGCGTAGGTGCCCATACCCAGCACGTTGGGCTCCACCACCCAGTCCCACGCGTCGGTGTACGCCACCCAGAACCAGTCGGTCAGTTCGCGCGGGCTGATGTCCAGCAGGGTGGCGATGTTCGAGAGCACCATCAGCCGGGTGATGTGGTGCGACCAGCCCTCGGCCCACACCGAGGCCACCACCGTGTCCAGACACTTCAGCCCGCTGGGCGCACCCCAGAACGCCGGCGGCAGCGGAGCCGATGGCGACTGCTCGCAAGCAAGGTAGTGCGGGGCGGCGCCGCCCGTGTCGGGCGCATCGCCCGCCTTGATGCCCGCGGGCAACGGCCAGGGCTTGCCCGCCCAGCGGGCATAGCCGCCGTCGCCGGGCACCGGGCCACAGGGCGGATCGGCCGAGGCGTGCTTGCCGCCGGGGAGTTTCCGGAAGCCGTCGGTGGCGATGTGCACGTGCCGCACGAACTCGCGCCAGCCGAGGATCTGGCGGATGAATCCCTCCTTGCTGGCCAGCGGGATGTCGGCCTTCTCCGCATCGGCGACGATCCTCGCCGGAAGCAGCCGGTGCAGGTTCATCAGCGTGGAGACGCGGGTGTGGAACAGCGTCGTGCTGCGGACGGTCATCGCGTCCTCGTACGGGCCGAAGTTGGGCAGGCACCGCTTGAGCGCCCACGCCCACAACGCTTCAGCATCTGCCAGCGTCGCCGGGACCGACTTTTCATCAAGCGTGCCGGGGTGGTGCGCGAAGTCCCAGGCCACCATCGCCAACACCTCAGCGGTGATTTCATCGGGCGTGAAGGTCGGCGGCGTCGCCGGCGGCGGATCGCCCGGCGGGCCGGCGTACGGCTTGCGGTTCTCGGTGTCGAATGACACCTTGCCGCCGAGGTACTTGTCCTTGCCGGGCCCTTCCATCAAGATGCCCGTCTTCCGCCGCACAAAGCGGTAGAACGAGTCCATCCGCCAGGGCGGCCCGCTGTGCGAGGCCTGGAAGTCCTCATGCGTGGTCAGCCAGCCGTCGTGCCGCACCAACTCCAGCGTCTTGTCGCGGATCAGGGGCATCAGATCCGCCCGCGTCTCTCGCTCCGCCGGGGTCAGCATCCGCGCTCGCTCCACCCCGAGTTTCGCCAGCGCCGCCGGAATCTCCTCGCGCAGCGGCCGCTCACCGAACACGTAGTGCACCGCCACACCCCGCTGCCGCTGCTCGAGCGCGAAGTGCCGCTGGTTGGCCCATTGGATGGCCAGCCGCTGGCGGTGGTACGGCCGCAGCGAGGCCTTGTGGCGGCTCTCGATCAGCACGATGCCCAGCGACTCGGCCGGTTCGCTCTTCAGCGGGCCGATGCCGTCAGACAGTTGATCCTCGTGCACGATCAACCAGTTCCGCCGGCGCAGATCGGCCGCGGACGGGGGCTTGCCAAGCCGCTTGAGGAACACAGCCGCAGTCGTCATGGTGAGGCTCGAAGAAAAAGGTGCGGGCGACTCAGCGGTGGATCATGCTCCGATCCGACTCGCGGATCGCCGCCTCCTGGGCGGCCAACTCAGCATCCCAGTCGCGGTCGGGCGGATCGGCGGCGATGTCGCGCCGCGAGCGGCCCGTCCACAGGGCCTTGAGGGTGGTCGAGGCGTCGTCCCCCAGCACCAGCACGCACGGAAGCACGATGAGCGTCTGCACGGTCGCGACGATCAGACCGCCGCAGATGGTGATGGCCATGGGGATCAGGAACTTGGCCTGGAAGCTCTGCTCCAGCAGCAGAGGCCCAAGCCCGCCGACGGTGGTGACGGTGGTCAGGAAGATGGGCCGCAGCCGCGCCGGGCCGGCCTCCAGCGCCGCCCGGTAGGCGTTGGCGCCCTGCCGGCGGGCCTGCGCGTAGAACTCAATGAACACGATCGAGTCGTTGACCACCACGCCCGCCAGCGCCACCAGCCCGATCAGCGAGAGGATGGTCATGTCGTACCCCATGACCAGGTGCCCCCACACCATGCCGATGATCGAGAACGGGATCGACAGCATGATGGCGATCGGCCGCGTGTAGCTCTTGAACACCCAGCAGAGGTTGATGACAATCAGGCCGACCGCGAGGGCCGCCCCGAGCGGCAGGCTGCCCAGCGACTCGGCCGTCTCCTGCTGGCGGCCCCGGGGCTGGATGGTCAGCCCGCCGCCCAGTTCCGCCTCGATCTGCCGCAGCGTCGGCGTCACCGCCCGGGTCACCGCCTCAGGGTTGGCCAGAGCACGATCCACCTCGGCAGTGATGGTCACCGCACGCACGCGATCCAGCCGGCGAACGGTGGCGAACCCCGCGGTCTCTCGCACCTGCGCCACCTCGGTCAGGGGCACCGCCAGGCCCGCCGGGCTGATCACCCGCATGGATTCCATCGCCGAGAGGCTGCGACGGGCCTCGGCCTGATAGATCACGCGAACGTCCACATCCTCCTGCCCCATCGGGCTGGCGAAGGTGTGGGCCTCCAGCCCGAACACCGCTCCGCGGACCTGCCTGGCCACCGACGCGACGGTGAAGCCCAGTTCAGCGGCGCCGGGTCGCAGGTCGATCTGCAGTTCCCGCAGCCCGCCGTCCGCGTCGGAGGACACGTCATACACGCCCTTGAAGCCGGCCAGCAGGTCAATCACCCGCGCCACGGCCGCGTCCACCCGCTCGATCTGCGGGGCCGACACCGTGAACGAGATCGGCGGCCCCTCCGGCCCGCCCTGCAGCGAGTCCATGCGAACCTTCTGCACCCCCGGCAGGTCACCGGCCTCACGCCGGATCACCGTGATGAGCTCATCCGACGGCCGCATGCCCTTGGCCTGCCGCTCCTCCACCGGCTTGAGTTCGATGAACAACTGCCCGAGATGGCTCTGTGAGAGGCTGTCCAATCCGTCCAGGCTGGTCTGAGCGCCGGCCTGCGAGAACACGTAGCTGACCTCCGGCTGCGCCAGCGCTGCCTTCTCCAGGCGGTTGATGATGTCTTCAGTCCGGCCAATCGGCGTGCCGATGGGCATGCGGACTTCGGCGAGAATCGTCTCGGCGTCGGTTGAACCGAGGAACACGAACGCCACCCGCCCGCCGGCGACCATCCCCAGCGACGCCATCAGCAGCGCCACCGCCGTGCAAATCGTCAACCCGCGATGATCCAAACACCAGCGCAGCACCGAAGAGAACGCCGGGATCACGTACCGGTTGATCTTGTCATCGCGCCAGGTGTCAAAGGTCCGGCACAGCCGATCGAACCGCGACGGCCGCTCCACCGCCTTGCGCAGCCCGTGGCTGAGGTGCCCCGGCAGCGCCAGGATGCACTCCACCAGCGAGATGATCAGCGCGATGGCGACGATCTTGGGCAGCACGCCCAGGAAGTCGCCGATCTGCCCTTCGATCACCAGCAGCGACATGAACGAAAAGATGGTGGTGGACACCGTGGCCACCACCGGCCAAGCCACCTCCGTGGTCCCGTTCACGCCCGCCAGCAGGGGCGGCTCGCCCTCCTGGAACCGCCGATAGATGTTCTCGCCGACGACGATGCCGTCGTCCACCAGCATGCCCAGCACGATGATCAGCCCGAACATCGTCAGCAGGTTGAGCGTCACGCCCAGCACGCCCATGAGGATCAGCGTGCCGAACACCGCCGTCACCAGCCCGGAGGTGATCCACACCGCCACCCGGAAGTTCAGGAACAACGCCAGCAGCACGAACACCACCGCCGCCCCGGAGACCGCATTGCGGCTGAGCAGTTCCAGCCGGCCGGTGATGAACCGTGAGAGGTCGTTGGTGACCGTCAGCGTGCCCGGGGGCGGCCCGCCGGCGCCGGCCCCCAGTTGCCAGGCCGCCTTGCGGGGCCCCACCCCGCCGATCAGCCCGTGCAGCCGCTCCAGCAGACCGGGGTGAAAGTCCTTGCCCAGCCGGCCGTCGGCGTACGCACGCACCATGTCGGCGATCTGCACCGCATCCTGCTGGCCCACCTTGAAGGCCGTCAGGTTCACCGACGGCTTGCCGTTGAGCCTCGTCCGCAGGTCCACATCGGCGAAGCCCAGCGACACCTCGGCGATGTCCGCCACCGTCACCACCGCCCCGCCGCCCGCCCCTTTGAGCACGATTCGCCGCACCGCCTCGGCGGTCTCCGGCGTCGCCATCGTCCGCACCGCCACCGTCTGCGTCCCCGACCGCACCGAACCGCCCGGTGCATCGGCCATCGCCGCCCGGATCAGATCCGCCACCTGGCTGATCGACAGCCCGTGCTCCAGCAGCGCCGCTGGCCGCACCGCAACCGTGATCTCATCCGGCCGTACGCCGGAGACCGCGATGGTGCCCATCCCCGGCAGCGATCGCAGGTGATCGCGGATCTCTTCCGCCGCACGCTTGAGCGCCCGCTCGTCCGCCTCGGTCGGCTCGGCCGAGAGGTTCAGCGAGATCACCGGCAAGTTCGGCTCCAACTCGGCCACCACAATCCGCTCGGAGGCCTCGGGCAGATCCTGCAGCGCATCCACGCGACGCTTGACCTTCGACACCGCGTCGGTGATCTCCACCCCCGGCTCGAACTCCACCCGCACGGTGGTGATGCCTTCAGAGGCCGTGGAGGTGATCTCCTTGACGTTCTCCAGGTCCGTCAGCGCGTCTTCAATCTTCCGGGTCAGGCTCTGCTCGATCTCCGCCGGCTGGGCGCCCGGATAGGGCGCCGTCACCAGCACCCGGTTGGTCCGCACCTCGGGGAAGAACTCGCGCCGCAGCGTGCTCGCCGCCGCCAGACCGCCCAGAATGATGGCGATCAGGTAGAGATTGACGACCACCGGATTGCGAACCGAGAACGAGGCCAGCGCTCGCATCATGGCTTGCCCCCAGACGCGGCCGCCGGAACCGGCTTGACAAACGCCCCCGGCGACAGCAGCGCCGTGCCCGACACCACCACCAGATCCTCACGCCGCAGTCCCGGCACCGCCGGGTCCAGCGCCAGCCACTGCATCTCCGCCGGGTCCAGATCCGGTCGCCGCCCCTCGATCGCGAACAGCACACCCACCCGCCGCTTGGCCAGCCGGTGCCCGTCCTCGCCCGTCGGCTCGGCGATGGTGATGGCGTCGTCCACCACCGCCCGCCGGGGCACCAGAATCACCGGCCGCTCTTGCGCACTGGCCAGTTGGGCCGTCACGAACTGCCCCGGCAGCACGTCCGGCCGCTCGCCGGTGCAGCGGTGTTCCAGAAACACCGTCACCGACCGCGTCGCCGGATCCGCCTCCGGCGCAATCCGCGTCACCGTGCAGGTGATCGCCGCTCCGCCGCCGCGGGCCGCATCCGCGTCCGGCGCCAAGGCCGTGGCCGAGGCGGAGTTGATGCTCAGCGTCGCCACCGCCCCCACCGTCACCTGATCGGCCACCGACGCGGCGATGCGCACCGGGATCTCAATCACCGAAGGATCGACCACGCGGGCCACCAGCGTGCCCGGGCGGGCGAAGTCGCCCTCGTCCACGTCCACCGACTGCAGCACGCCCGAGATCGGCGCCAGCACGCGGGTTCGCGCCAGGTCCTCTTCGGCGATCGCCTTGGCCGAACGCTGCGAGGCCAGTTCCGCCCGCAGGCGGGCCGCGGTCGGATCCAACTGGCCCACCTGCTGCCGCAAGGCCGAGGCCGCTGCCCCCGCCCGGGCCACCGTGGCGCTCAGCCGGTCCAGGTCCGCCTGCGAGGCCGCGTTGACCTCCGCGGCCTTGCGTGACCGGTCCAATTCCGCCTGCACGGCCCGCAGTTCCTCGTTGACGAACTTCATCCGCTCGGTCAGGGCGACCCGATCGATGTCAATCTGCTCAAGCTGCGCCGACAGCGCCGCCGCCAACTGCTCGGCGGAGGTGACGCGGTTGCGGTACTCGCTGTCATCCAGCCGCACCAGCAACTGGCCCGCGGTCACGCGGGCGCCGGGCTCCACGCCGGGTGGCCGCTCGAGCACGCGACCAGTGACCTGCGCCGACACGGTGGCCGTGTTCATGGACCGGGCGGTGCCAAAGCCGATGATCGGACGCCGCACCGGCATCGGAGTTGCCGGGATCACCGACACGGTGGCGACGTCCATCTGCCGGGGCGCTTTCTCTGGCTCGGCACGGGTGGCCACCAGCCACCCGGCAATGGCGATGCCGGCAACCAGCACGCCGCCGCCGATGAGCGCACGAAGGACTGCCGCCAGCAACGGGCGGCCGCCGGACGAACCGGCGTCGGCCTGGCGGGGCGATGGGGGCGGAGCGTCGGCCGGGAAGCTCGGCGCGGGGTCGCGGACGGGGGTGGTCATGGTCGGTCAGCCGTTGGTGGCAGGGGCGGCGTGGCCGATAACGGCAACGCGAGGCTGCGAGGCCGCAGAGCCGGTCGGGCGGAAGCGCCCGGGCTCTGCGTGAGGTGGACCGAATGGTAGAGGAGGTCAGCGGCCCGGGCCGGATGCGGTGCGGCCGCCCGACCGCTCATCGCCCCAGCCGCTCACGCCAATGGTTGACCCCAGGGTGGTCGGTCAGGTCGTAGATCAGCGGTGTCACCGTGATCGCCCCCTGGAACAGCCCCTGCACGTCGCTGCCGGGCTCAAGCTTGTGGAACTCCAGCGGCTCGCCGGCCGCCCAGTAGTACGTCTCGCCAAGGGGGTTGGTGTTGGTGGTGAAGGCGTCGATCATGCCGTGGGCGTTCATCGGGCACACCTTCACCGGCGGGCACGGCCCCGGGGCCTCGGTGATCGGCACGTTGATCGACAGGCACTCGTGGGCCCGCAACGGGCCCCGGTCCAGTACGCGTGCGACCACCTCCGCCGCGTGGCTCGCCGCGATGTCGTACCGCGCCTGGCCCGAGCCCAGGTGCTGCGACACCGCGATCGACGGCACGCCCAGAAACGCCGCCTCGATGGCCGCCGCCACCGTGCCCGAGTACAGCACGTTGATCCCCACGTTGGCCCCCATGTTCATCCCCGAGACCACCAGATCAGGCCGAGAACCCACGCCGAAGCGGTCGGGCCAGAGCCGCGAGAGGGCCAGTTTCACGCAGTCCGCCGGACGGCCGTCCACAGCGATGCCCGACATGCTCGCCGAGGCCCGCACCGCCTTGGTGATCAGCGGCTGACGGAAGGTCACACCGTGGCTGGTGGCCGACTGCACCGTGAGTGGGGCGACGACCATGATGTCAGAAAACCGCGGGCCGCCGTCGGCCGTGCACAGCGCTGCCAGCGCGTCGTACAACGCGACAATACCGGGCGCCGAGATGCCGTCGTCGTTGCAGAGCAGCAGTCGCATGATGGAGATGTAGGCAGCCCCGCCGCACGCCGCCGAACCGCCACATCCAGCCGGGCCGCGCCCGGGGCGGATTCACGGCTGTTCCGCGAACCGCACCTCAATATCAGCAACGAACGAAGCCGGCGCCAGCGGCGGAGCCGACCTCGCCGGCTCCAGCACCACCGACCACCGCACGCTCTCGATCCCCGCCAGCACGCCCGCCAGCACCGAAGCCGGCAGCGGCCCCGCTCCCACCCCCGGCCCGGGCAACGCCGGAGTGGCCGGCAGCAACTTCGCCACCTGCGACGGGCGGACCCACCCGGTGCTCAGCAGCAGCGGCTCCCCGCGTGCCGTCGCCGCCTCGGGCTGCCCAGCCCCGCCGCCACCTCGCATCTGCCGCAGCAGCGTCATCGCCGCCTGCGCCGACAGGCCGTCGGCCTCGGCGGTCATCGCCGGAGCCAGACTCAGCAGCAAGGCCGATCCCCGCCCCTGGTCCAGAGCCGGATACCGCCAGGTCATCGCCGCCTGACCGCCCAGCACACGCCCCAGAAAGCCCTCGGCCGCCAACGGCAGCGTCAAGCTCCGGGGGGTCTCCGGCAACGCCCCCCGCAGTTGCCCCAGCAACTTCGCTTCCGTGAGCGCTGCCGCCGCCACCGGGTCGCCCGGCATCGCCCCCTGGGTGATCAGCCACTCGGCCAGCCCCGGCACCATCTGGTCCATCCGCGAGGCCGCCGCCCCGTTTGCCTCCTGCCCCCCGGTCCGCAACACCCACGCGCACGCCCCGGCCAGCGCCGGCGGGGCCTCCGCCGCCGCCGTTGACGGCACGCTGCGGAGCACCAGCGTGCGATGCCCGCCCGCCGGGCCGCCTTCGCCGGCCAGCGCCGCCGCCAGCGTCGGCTGCAACGCCCACACATCCGGCTGATCCGCCGGCGGCTGCGGAACAAACTGGCACGCGACCCCCACCAGCCCCGGCGTCGCCGCCGCCACCGCCTGCAAGGCCCGCTGGGCGTCGTCCACACTCGGCCCCGACGCCGCGTCGGCCAGCGTGCTGCTCGCCCATCCGCTCGGCGCCGCCGTGGTCAGCGCCACGCGATACACGCGGCCCTGCGCCGTGAACGACGCGACTGATGCGCTGTCGGCCCACCGGTCCGGGCCGCCCATGCTGCGCGTCGCCAGCACCAGCGGCGCCTGCCCGTGGGCTGCGATGGTGTGCAGCACCGTCGCGGGCAGCCCGCCCGCCACCGCCGCCGGCCCACCCTCCTCCGCCGCCGGCACCCTGCCCGCTGCCTCCCTCGCCGCCGTCAGGTTCGCCAGCACCGCCCGCAGGAACGCCTCCTGCTGCGGCGCGGGCGCTGCGTCATCGGTCGGGGCGATCACTGCCAGGCGGGTGCGGTCGCCCCGCGTCGCCGCCACCGCCGGCAGCGACACCAGCACCAGCCGCCCCGCCTCGATGCTCAGCACCGGCTTGCCGTCGACGATCTCGCGGGGCAGCGCGTCGAGTTTCTCGCGCAGCCGCCGCTCGGTGGCTTCCGAGATCGCCGTCACCACCGCCCACCGCACCGCCTCGCCCGGCGCCGGCTCAACCGGCGGCTGGGCCGGAGGCGGATCGGCCACCAGCAGCATCGCCGGCCCGCCCAGCAGGTCCTCCAGCGCCTTCGCCGGCGTCAGGTCCAGCCGCCGGGCCAGGGCCGACCAGTCCGCCTGGGTTCGCGACAGCAGACCCACCGCCAGCGCCTGCTGCACCAGCGGAATGCGGCTCACCGTGTTGATCGCCGACGCCCCCGCCGGTGTGGCCACCAGCAGACGCGTGCCCGCCGGGGCCGCCGCCACCAGAGGCAGATGCGCCGCCTGCCCAGGCGAAGCAGGCCGCCCGCCCGTGCCCTGCGCCTGACCCGGCTCTTGCTCCCCGGCTTGGCCCTGCACCGCCGCCCCCGCCGGCCCCACACCCATCACCACCGCCGCCAAGCCCGCCACGCAGACCGACAGCCACCCGGCAGTCGCCGGCTTTCGCCGACCCGCCCGGCCGTCACCACCGTGTTCAGCGGGGAAGATCAACGATGCCACCCTGAGGCAGCGCAGCGTCGCCCTGAAGCGCGCCGGAAACCAGATCGGCCACATCCACCTCGCCCGACGCGGCCGGCCCATTCGCCAATCCAGTCGCCGGGCCCGCCATCGGCCCTGACAGCTGCAAAGGCGCCACGCCGGCAGCCACCGGCCCCATCGGCACCGCCGTCGCTGATCGGAACAAATCCGCCCCATCTGCGTCCGGCAGCTTCGAGAAATACGCCCACGACAGCAGCACGTGCAGCGAAGCCCGGCTGAGTTCCGACGCATCCGAACCGGCCGCCTGCAGCGGCCCGCCAAACGCCGACACACCGGACCGCAGCATCGGCCGTCCGGCGGAATCCACCACCGCCCGCCATGTGCCGCTCACGTCCGCCCCGGCCGACCGCACCACGCGCGACAGTTCCGTCGGCCGCTTGAACTGCACGAAGGTCTCCGGGCCGTACCACGCCGCCGCCACGGCGACGCACGCCAGACCGCCCAGCACCACACCCACCGCCACCCGCCCCATCGACAGCCGTGACCGTGCCGAGCGCGACAGGAAGGCCCGCCTGGAGTGCACGCGGGCGATCACCGAGGCCGACACATCCGGCACCGCCGGGGCCGAGGACAACGCTTCCAGGCAGTCCACCAGCTTGCGACCCGGCGCCACCGCCCGCTCGGCGTCATCGCCGGAGAGGAACTGGTCGGGATGGAAGCCTCGGTCGGACATGCTTGCAGAACCGGTCGTTGGGCCTCAGATCGGCCAATGAGTCTCAGGCAAACGCTTCGCGAACGTGCAGGGCCAGCGTCGGGTCAGCCTCCAGCGCCGCCCGCATACGGCTGCGGGCGCGGTGCAGGTGGCTCTTCACCGTGCCGGTCGGCACGTCCAGATACTCGCTGATCTGCTCCACCGGCCACTGCAACTGGTAGAACAGCACCACCACCTCACGCTGATCTTCCGTCAACCCCTCCAGAGCCAACTTGAGCGCCTGCTCGATGTTGGCCTTGCGCTCGGTCCGGGCCGCGATCGAGCTCTGCTGCCCGACCGACGCACCCGCCGCCAGTTCCACCGTCTCTGAATCAAACGCCGGGGCCAGCCGCTGGCACGCGTTGACATGCAGCCGCTTGGCGATGGTGAACAGCCAGGTGGAGAACCGGAACCGCTCGTCGTACCGATGCAGGTGGGTGAGCGCCCGCACCAGCGCCTCCTGCGTCACATCCTCGGCCACCTCGGGCCGACCGGTCATCCGCAGCATGTACGCGTACAGCGATGGCTGATGATGGCGCACCAACTCCTCCGCCGCGGCCCGTTCGCCTCGCAGAATCGCCTTGATCAGGGCTCGCTCGTGACGCGGAGTCATCCGACCACAGTGTACTCGAAGATCGCCGCCCGGTTGCCCGGGTTTGCGTTGTGCCGGCATGCTGGACCTCGCACGGAAGGAAAAACGGACCTGGCCAAGGCGGTGGGAGATACTCCATCGGACGTCTGGCGGGTCCGGGAACACCGCCAGAACCCGTACAATCCACAAAAACGAGGGGGAATGCCCCGTCCGACCATGACTTGGCATATACACAAATCATTCTGTCCACACGACCACGATTTCCGCCCTCGCCCGGCTATCGTGACTCTGTCCTTCGTGAACCGGATCGCGCGTGCGTAGCACGAGCCGGGACTTGAAAGGGAAGTGCGGTGCGGCCGGCCCACATCTGTTTGCGCAGTGGGACGGCCAATTCCGCCGCGGACGCGCCGCCGTAATGGGCCGCCGACGCCCGTCGCAATACCACTGGTTGCCCCGCCCGCAAGGGCAAGCGACCGGGAAGGTTGACGGGAAGAGGCCCTGAGCCGGAAGACCTGCCTGGGACCAGTGCCTGTACGCCCTCGCGAGAAGGGGCGTCGGAGCGTGTCTCGCGCAGGCTTGCAGCGCGGCGTGCGTTCCGGCGTTCTTTGGAAGATGCAAAGACCCTCTCGCGGGCGGCACCCGACCGGTGACCCAGCCGTTGTGCTGCGCTCCACCGGGCAACTGCAAGCCGCCGGGCGCGAAGCCCCGGTGAGATGCGAGAGGACACGCAGATGAACGTTTCGATGATGGCGGCGGCGGTGGCGGCTTGCACAGTGCTGACCGGAGCCGCAGCGGCGCAGATCCCCAACTACACCCTCGTGGGCCAGTTCCCGCTGCTGACCGGCGGCGACGGCTGGGATGTCGGGCCCGACGGCCGCGTGGTGCAGATGCGGGGCAACCAGGTGTGGCGGCAGGATGCCCCCGGCGGCAGCAGTTACAGCCTGCTCGGCACGGTACCCGCCGGTGCGGTGTCGCCCTTCGGCACGTCGTTCGTTCGCGTCAGCCCCGCCGGCGGCACCCTGGCCTTTGGCGACAACAACTTCGGCTCCGGCGCCCGCGTGCACTTCGTCGGGCTTGACACGCTGAGCGTCTCCGCCCCCGCCGCAACCGCCAGCGTCCTCAGCGGCAGCTTCGACGCCGCATGGGACGGCAACGCCCTCTACGTCACCGGTGCCGGTTCGGACTTCGTGCCGTATGTCAACCGCATCACCTTCACCAACGTCACCGGCACGCCGGTGAGCACCACCATCATCACCGGCATCGGCGGCGGTTCCGGCGGCGTCGCCATCTTCGGCAGCCAACTGGTCACCGGCGTCGGCTTCGGTGGGCCCGGCCTGCCCACCGGCCAGGTGCGGGCATTCGACCTGCTCGCGGTCAACGCCTCGCCGTCGCCCACCCCCTTCACCGCCGGCGCCGTTGTCGGCTCGTTCCTCTCCGCCTCTCCGCTGGGATATGACCGCTTCGGCAACCTGCTCGCCGGCGGCGGAGACGCCTTCGGCGGCTCGACCGACATCGGCTACGCCGCCGTGGTCAACCCCGCCTCGCCGGGCGAGTTCCTTCGCCTCTCACCCGCGGGCACCAGCGTGACCTACGGCGTGCGCTTCAACGCCTTCACCGACGAACTGCTGGTGACCGCCGGCGGCATCGCCTACCGCTACGCCGTCCCCGGTCCGGCCGCCGCGGGTCTGCTGCTGCTCGCCGGCCTGACCGCCGCGCGGAGGCGCCGCTGATGCGGTCCACCGTCCCGAGCCGTGGGGCAACGGTGGCGCTCGTCGTGCTGACGGGCGCCGCCGTTGTCGGGGGGGTTGGCACGGGGGCGTCGGCCTCGCCGTTCGCCACCCGCGTGCTGCACTACGCGCCGGCCCCCGGATCGCTGGTGAACAACCCCGCGTTCAACAACCCCACCCACGCCCTGGGTGCGCCGCTCGGCGGCGGAACCGCTGCGCCCAGCAACGCCAAAGTGGTCACCCTCGGCGGCTTTGGCGGCAGCATCACCCTTGGCTTTGACCAGCCCGTCACCAACCACCCTGCCTCACCCGGCAACCCGCTCGGCTTGGACCTGATCGTCTTCGGCAACGCCTTCTTCGCCGGGGGTGATCCGGCCGCCCGCTTCGCCGAGCCCGGGGCCATCGAGGTCGCGGCCGATGCCAACGCCAACGGCCTTGCCGATGATCCGTGGTACCTCATCCGGCCGCCGGGCGCCGCCACCTGGCCCGCCGGCGAAGTTCCGCAGGCCTCTCTGTTCACGCAGACCTGGGACGACAACGCCGCCGACCCCGCCTTCCCCCCCACCGTCGCCTCGTGGATCCCCGCCGGCCGCACCGGCCAGTGGACCACCTACACCTACCGCCTGACCGACCCCGCCCTGCTCGGCCCGGTGATCTCCGCCATAGACCCGTCCGGCGAACGCACCTGGGGCCTGGCGGACTGCACGCCGACGATGGTGCTGGGCGACACCGACGGCGACGGCGAGGCCGACGACCTCAACGCCACGCCCGAGACCTTCTACACCCAACCCGACGACCCGACCACGGTGGGCATCACCCCAGGCAGCGGCGGCGGTGATGCCATCGCCCTTGAGTGGGCGGTGCACCCGGCCACCGGCGCACCGGTGAACCTGGCAACCGCGGACTTTGTCCGCATCTCCACCGCCGTCGCACGCGTCAGCCCGTTCTTGGGCGAGGCCAGCACCGAAATCGGCGGCCTCGCTCTGGTCCGCGTGCCGGTCGCCCGCCCGCTGGCCGACATCACCGGCATCGGCGGCCCGCCCAGTCTGCCCGACGGTCTGCTCACCGGCGACGACTTCATCGCCTTCGTCTCCGCCTTCGCCGACGCCGCCCCCCTTGCCGATGTCTGCGGCATCGGCGGCCCGCCCGCCCAGCCTGACGGCCTGATCACCGGCGACGACTTCGTCGCCTTCATCGCCAGCTTCGCAGGAGGTGGCGGATGACCCTCGCACGCGCGTTGCACAGCCGCACCCGCACCCCCACCCGCGGATTCTCGCTGGTCGAACTGCTGGTCAGCCTCGCGATCATCGCCATGCTCTCAGGGCTGTTGCTTCCGGCGCTGGCCGGCGCCCGCGAGGCCGCCCGCCTGGCCACCTGCGCCAGCAACGCCCGCCAGCTCGGCATCGCCGCCCTCACCTATGCCGCCGATCACCGCGGCTTCGCACCCCCCGGTGCCGCAGACTTCCTGGCCAACCTGCAACGCTGGCACGGCGCCCGCACCTCGCCCAGCGGCATGTTCGAGGCCTCGCGGGGCGGAGCCCTCACCCCCTACCTCGGGGGCGACGGCGCGGGCGATCGCGCCAGCGCCGCCGTTCGCGCCTGCCCATCGTTCCGCACCCGGCTTGAACAACTCGAACGCGACCGCCGGGGCTTTGAACGCGGAAACGGCGGCTACGGCTACAACAACGCCTACATCGGCACGCTCCGCGGCCAACGCACCATCAACGGCACCATCATCAGCGAGATCATCACCGACCGCAGCGGCGCCGACACCGCCCGCCTGAGCACCCCCGCCGCCACCGCCATGTTCGGCGACGCCGCCATGGCCCAAGGCCCCGGTACCGCCGGACTCATCGAGTACTCGTTCATTGAGCCGCGTTTCGCTCCCGACACCCCCGGATCCCGCCTCGATCCTTCAGTTCACTTTCGTCACGCAATGTCCGGCCAGAACTCCAATGCGACACGCGGGTCCGCTGGGGCTTCCGCCGGGGCCACCATCATGTGGGCTGACGGCCACGCATCCACGGAGAAGATGACATTCACGTGGTCAAGCGGCGTTTATCCCGGAAATCCTGCCGATGTTGCTGTCGGATGGATGGGGGACGAAGACTCCAACACTTTGTGGGGCAACCCCTGATCGTGGTGTAAACTCTTCGTCGGAGCGGCGGTCTACGGCCGCGGCGAGAGGTGACCCATGGGAGGTGCTTCGTGCGCCGGGAGTCAGCGTTGTGAGTGTTGATCGCTGCATTTGCCATGATGTGCCGTTCCGCCGGGTGCTGGATCTGGCGGCAGCCGGCGCCACCTTCGAACAGATCTGCGATCAGACCGGTTGCGGCACGGGTTGCGGCATGTGCGAGCCCTACGCCCGTCTGGCCTTATTCCTGGGCGTCGACCGGCTGCCGGTGCTCACGCCGCAACAGTGCCAGGCGATCCGGATCGCAGTGGCCGCGCGACAGCCGCTCCCCGTCCCCGTCAGCATCAGCGCATCTCCCAGCCGCCCCCGGCGGGACTGAACATCCCGCTCAGCGCCCAGGCGGTGCCGGATGCGGCGCCTCAAAGCGACGGTACCACGCCGCCAGCGCCTCCATGTCGGCCTGATTGATCACGCCGTCGCCGTTCACATCCGCCGGGAACACCTGCTGGACGTACACGTCGTCAATTGTCGCAGCGCCGTCGCCGTCTATGTCCGACCGATCCATCAGCAGCACCAGCCGGGGAGGCGATGTGGACTCGCGTGCACGGATCATCACCGACTCCCCCGCCGAGTCCGTCGACGCGATCGCCAGACTCAACGGCCCGCCCGCCGCCCCCCGCACCGCCGAAGTCACATCAAACGACCACGTGCTCGCGCCGCCGCCGAAGTCGTCCTCATCCGGCAAAGACGAGAGCGCCGTCGTCGGTATCGAAGGTGCGGTGTTCCACGTCACTGAGGCCTCGTTCCATGCCGACGATACCGGCCCCCACACACTGATCGCGACGCTCTGGCCGCCCTCAGGCTGAACAACCATTTTGGCGTGCAGCACACGCCCGCTCAGTCCGGCCAGATCAAACCGCAGCAGTGCCACGTTCCGCCCGGCCTCCACACGCAGCGATGTCAAGCCGCCGAATGCCGTGTTCGGCTGTGTTGCGTCCAACGTCGTGTCCGCCGTCGCCTGCCGAGAAACCACGCTTGATACCGCCAGTTGCTGATACCACCCGCCGACTCCCGCTTCCGTCAGCATGGTCATGAACCGCTGGGCGACTTTCAGCCGCCCAGCATCGTTGGGATGGATCCGATCCGACGCAAAGTCGGCGATCTGCCAGGACAGCCCGTCGGACCGCACGGTCGTGCCGTTCGCCCAGATGTACGGCCCCCAGGCCAACACCGGTGCCGGAGCATCAGTGCCGGTGAAACGCAACCGCGGATCAGACCCGTTGATCTGCGCCTCAATCAGCCACTTGACCGCAAACCCCGTCTCATAGCTCAAGGGCTCGGCACGCATCGGATTGCTGCTGTATCCGCCGTAGATCCGGCTTGAGAGCAACGCCAGCCGCAGGTTCACAAACCGCTGCCGAAGTTGATTCACCAGCAGCACGTACTGCTCCTGCAGCGCCTCGGCATGGGCCGGAAACGCCGTCGTCGGCGGCGTGCCGAACGCCTGCTTGATCCACACCACCTGCACCTGCGCCGGGCTCAGGCCCGCCCCCGCCAGCCGAGCCTCCAGCAGCGTCCAATAGTCCTCGGTCGGGTTGTTGATCAGTTCGATCGGATGCGATCCCGCCGCCGCGTTCACCGCCACCACCCGCGCGTTGCGGGCCGGGTCGAAGTCCATCAGCCCCTCCAACGCGCCAAACTCCATGGTCGCGTTGGACATCCCGATGGCCAGAAAGCCCACCAGCCCGTCAGGCGTCGGCCGCCCCCCCGCGTCCACCGGACGAATCGCCCGATTCGCCCCCACGATCGCAGCCTGATGCGACGGCGGCGGCGCGCTCGCCCCGCCGGGGTACAACCCGCCCTCATACTGCCCCAGATATCGACCGGTCCCCAATTCTGTCAGCGGCACGCACGTCGGACACGTCCCCGGCGTCGCGCCGAACACGCTGTGGTAGAACGACCACAGGTTCTCCCCGTATGCGTTGAACAACCCCAGCACATCATGGCCCACCCTCGGCGGGCTGACAAACTCCACAGGGATTCCCAGATCCGCCATACGCTGCCGGAACTCCAGATTCGCCGGCAGCGTGAAATCCGCTGCCCCGATCATCTGCCGGATCGGCATGCCCGCGTTCAGCAAAGCATCGCGATGAACGCTCGCCAGTTGCCACGGGCTTCGCGCCAGAAACTCCGTCGGGCTGTTGTTGTACACGTCCTGGTAGATCTGAAGCCGGGTCTCGATGGGAATCGTGCTCCCCGGCGGCTCCTGCAGGAAATCCTGCTGCAGCGGCCCCGCCCCCAGCATGCTGATGCCGCCAAACAGGTGGCTGTGCCGGAAACCGATCCGCCCCGCCCCGTACCCCCCCATGCTGAACCCCTCGATAATCCGCCCCGATCGCGAAGCCATCGTGCGAAATCGCGCGTCCACATCCGGAAGCACATTCTGGATCAGGATGTCCTCCACCCGGGTCGCCCCGCTGACCGAGTTGCACCACATGCCATACGGAAGACCGTTCGGGAACACGATGATCATCGGCCGGATGCGGCCATTGGCGATCGCTGCATCGAACCACGCCGCCACCGACGGAATCCCCGCCAGCACGCTGTTGCTGCCGTGCAGCCAGTACAGCACCGGGAACCGCTGCGTGGGCTGCGTGTCGTACGCCGGCGGCGTGTACACGTGATAGCTCACTGGCCCGCCGACCACCGAACTGGGGAACACCACCCGCTGCACCCGCGGCGCCGACACCGCCGGCGTCACCCACTGCTGCGCCGCCGCCAGACCCGGCGCCGACAAGACCACCAGCGCCGCCAGCAACGGACGGACCCGGGCAAGCAACCACGACAGCGACAAATCGGCGTACAGCATGGTCGGCTCAACGCACACGCCGATCACGGATTGCCGCCGCACGTCACGCTCCGCCACCGGCCCTGGCGGATTCTCGGACGGTCCTCCGGCGCAGCCCGCAGCCCCGGCCGCCAGATGAAAAAGGCCCGCGCCGGGTCATCCGGGCGGGCCTTAAGCGTGCACGTTGTCAGCGGTCACCCACCGGGGCCGCTCCATGAAAGTCAGTTCCGGGCGTGCTCGCCCTCGCCAACCTTGATCTCAGCGACCGGGTCGCCCGGACGGGCCCCCAGAGCCTCGGCGGCAGCCGCAGCCGCAGCCATGATCTCCTGCTCGTCCTCGATGTCGTCCTCCAGAGCATCGCCCACCACCAGAGGCTTGATGGCCTGATAGGGCCGGAAGCCGGTGCCCGCGGGGATGAGGTGGCCGAGGAGCACGTTCTCCTTGAGGCCCACCAGCGTGTCGGTCGCGGCGCGAAGCGCAGCCTCGGTGAGCACCTTGGTGGTCTCCTGGAACGACGCACCGGAGAGGAACGACTCGCTCTGCAGCGAGGCCTTGGTGATGCCCAGCAGCAGCGTTCGGCCGGTAGCCGGACGCGGCTTGCGGGTCTTGCAGATGTCCTTGCCGGCGGCCTCCGCCTTTGCGTTGGCCTCCTTCACCTCGTTCTTGGACACCATCGCGTTGGCCGGCAGGTCGGTCCCGCCGGACTCCACGACGATCAGCTTCTCCAGCAGATCCTGGTTCTTCTTCTTGAACTCCCACTTGTCAACAACGTCAAACGGCAGAAGGTCCGTGTCGCCCGGGTTCTCGACGCGAACCTTGCGGAGCATCTGCGCCAGGATGACCTCGATGTGCTTGTCGTTGATGATCACGCCCTGAGCGCGGTACACGTTCTGCACCTCGTCCAGCATGTACTCCCACAGCCGCTCCTCGCCCTGAATCTGAAGGATTTCCTTCGGATCCAGCGGGCCTTCGGTCAGGGGCTGACCGGCCTCGACGTGGTCGCCGGTGTGCACCAGCAGCGTCTTGTCGTTCGAGACGTGGTGGTCCTTGGCCAGTTCCGCGGCATGCTCGGGCACCACGCGGATGGTGATCTTGCCCTTGCGCTTGTCCGAGTGGATCTCCACCCGGCCGGAGATGACCGCCATCGCCGCCGGATCCTTGGGCTTGCGGGCCTCGAAGATCTCCGTCACGCGGGGCAGACCACCGACGATGTCCTGGCTGCCGCCGGCCTGGCGGGGCTGACGCGCGAGCATCTGACCGGCCTTGACCTCCTGACCGTCCTCCACGTCCAGGCGGACGCGGGCCGGCAGGTAGTGGAAGTCCAGGATGTTGCCCTGACCGTCGACGATATTGATGGCCGGGTGCTTCTGACCCTTGTGCTCGATGATGACCTTGGCCTTCTTGCCCTGGCCCGCGTCCTCGAAGCGGAAGGTCTCCTTCTCTTCGATGTCCACGAACTGCACCTTGCCCTCCTTCTCAGCCAGGATCGGCATGCGGTGCGGGTCCCACTTGAACAGCACGTCGCCCTTCTTGATCTCCGCCCCGTCCTTGGCGTACAGCCAGGCGCCGTACGGCACCTTCTGCTTCTCAAGCTCGCGCCCGCGAGCGTCCAGCACCGCGATCTCGGCGTTGCGCTTGAGCACCACCAGACAGTCCTTGCCTTCATCGTCCTTGGCCGGCACGGCGTTGCAGTCGCGGAACTCAAGCTTGCCCGGGTTGACCGCCCGGTACTCGGTATCCGCCGCTGAACGCTGACCGATGCCGCCGGTGTGGAACGTACGCATCGTCAGCTGTGTGCCCGGCTCGCCGATCGACTGGGCGGCGATGATGCCCACCGCCATGCCCGGCTCCACCAGACGGCCGGTGGACATGTCCAGGCCGTAGTCCATCACCGAGCAGCCCGTGCGGCTCTCGCTGGTCAGCGGAGAGCGGACGGCGACCGCGTCGATGCCCATGTCCTCGATGCGGCGGGCCGCCTCCAGCGTGATGACATCGTTCTCGCGGACCACAACCTGGTCCGTCCGCGGGTCCACGATGTTGTCCCGGCTGATGCGGCCGATGATCTGGTCGCGCAGCGGAACGTCGATCTGCTCGCCCTTGTACTTCGCCCGCTTGAGGATGCCGCGCTTTGAGCCGCAGTCGTACTCGGTGATGATCACCGACTGCGCCACGTCGCACAGCTTGCGGGTCATATACCCCGAGTCGGCCGTCTTGAGCGCGGTGTCGGCCAGACCCTTGCGGGCGCCGTGCGTGGACGAGAAGTACTCGAGAATGTGCAGACCCTCGCGGAAGTTCGCGCGGATCGGCGTCTCGATGATGGTACCGTCGGGCTTGGCCATCAGACCACGCATGCCCGCCAGCTGCATCAGCTGGCTCACGTTGCCGCGGGCGCCCGAGTCGGACATCAGGTACACCGGGTTGAGGTACTTCTTGGCCGTCTTGTCGCTGTTGGAGGCCTCCGAGCCGTCCGGGTTGCGGCGGTCGTCCTTGAGGGTCTCCACCAGCTTCTTGGTGACCAGTTCGCGGCAGTGCGACCAGATGTCCAGCAGCTGGTTGTACCGCTCGCGCTCGGTGATGATGCCGCGCTCGTACATCTTCTCCACGCGGTCGGCCTTCTTCTGGCTCTCGTCCAGCAGCGCCTGCTTCTCAGCAGGGATGCGCAGGTCGGTGATGCCGAAGGACAGGCCGGCGAGCGTGGACTGCTTGAAGCCGACTTCCTTGAGGCGGTCCAGCAGGTCGATCGTCGAGCCGCGACCGCAGATCTGGTAGCAGTCGTCGATCACGCGGCTGGCGCCCTTCTTGCCCAGGGCGCAGTTGTAGAACGGCATGCCCGGCGCGAGAATCTCCGAGAACAGGATGCGGCCGGCGGTCGTCACGATCCGGCGGTTCTCCGGCAGCTTCTCCGCCGCCTTGCCTTGGTCGTTCACAATCGCGTCAAAGCCGATATCCAGCCCCACCCGCCCCTCGCGGAGCAGGTCCTTGGGGTCACGCGTGACAGGCTCGACGCGCACGCGGATGCGGTCGTGCGGACCGATCTTGCGGTGCTCATACGCACGCAGCGCCGCCTTGCGGCTCTCGAAGTACGGCAGGTCCTTCTCGGCCCGGTCGTCCGGAGCCATGAACGTGATGAAGTACACGCCCATGACGATGTCCTGGCTGGGCGAGATGATCGGCTTGCCCGACGCCGGAGAGAAGATGTTGTGCGTGCTCATCATCAGCACGTGCGCCTCAGCCTGCGCCTCCACCGACAGCGGCAGGTGCACGGCCATCTGGTCGCCGTCGAAGTCGGCGTTGAAGCCCGTACACACCAGCGGGTGCAGACGGATCGCATTCCCTTCCACCAGCACCGGCTCAAACGCCTGAATGCCCATTCGGTGCAGCGTCGGGGCGCGGTTCAGCAGCACCGGGTGCTGGTAGATCACCTCTTCGAGGATGTCCCACACCTCGTTGTCACGCCGCTCGAGCATGCGCTTGGCCGACTTGATGGTGTCGGCCAAGCCGTGCTCCTTGAGCTTGCGGATGATGAACGGCTGGTACAGCTCCAGCGCGATCTTCTTCGGCAGGCCGCACTGGTGCAGCTTCAGCTCCGGACCGACCACGATCACCGAGCGGGCCGAGTAGTCCACGCGCTTGCCCAGCAGGTTCTCGCGGAAGCGGCCCTGCTTGCCCTTGATCATGTCGGTGATCGACTTCAGCGGGCGGTTGGACGAGCCCAGCACCGGGCGGCGGCAGCGGTTGTTGTCAAACAGCGCGTCGACGGCCTGCTGCAGCATCCGCTTCTCGTTGCGGATGATGACCTCGGGGGCGTTGAGGTCCATCAGCTTCTTCAGCCGGTTGTTCCGGTTGATGATGCGGCGGTACAGGTCGTTCAGGTCGCTGGTCGCGAAGTTGCCGCTCTCCAGCAGAACCAGCGGACGAAGGTCCGGCGGGATCACCGGGATCACGTCCATCACCAGCCACGTCGGGTCGTTCTCGCTCCCGCGGATCTGCTCGATGATCTTCAGCCGCTTGGCCAGATCCTTGATCTTCTGCTTGGACCGCGTGTTCTTGAGCGCTTCGCGCAGAATCTCAGCCTCCTTGGCCAGATCCATCTGCTCCAGCAGCTCGCGGATCGCGTCCGCGCCCATCAGCGCACGGAACGCCGAGCCGAACTTCTCCACCGCCGAGCGGTACTCGTCCTCGGTCAGCATCTGCTTGTGCTTCAGCTCGGTGTCGCCCGGGTCGACGACGATGTAGTCCTGGAAGTAGATGACCTTCTCGATGTCCGAGGTCTTCACCGCCAGCAGGTTGCCCAGCCGGCTGGGGATCGCCTTGAAGAACCAGATGTGCACGATCGGCGCGGCCAGGTTGATGTGGCCGAACCGCTTGCGCCGCACGCGCGAGTGGGTGATCTTCACACCGCACCGCTCGCAGATGATGCCCTTGTACTTCGTGCCGCGGTACTTGCCGCACATGCACTCGTAGTCGCGCTCCGGGCCGAAGATGCGCTCGCAGAAAAGGCCGTCCTTCTCGGGCCGGTAGGTGCGGTAGTTGATGGTCTCCGGCTTCTTCACCTCGCCGTAGGACCACGAGCGGATGTCGTTGGGGGAAGCCAGCGTCACCTTGACGCTGGCAAAGTCGTTCACGCGGTCGTACACGATCTCGGCCATGGTTCACTCCGCGATGGAAATGCAGATGCGGGGTCGGCTGACGGGGGAACAGACGGACGCGGACAGGGCATTTAGAGCAGGGCGGAACCCTCGGAGCGCTTCTTCTCAAGGGTGATGTTCATGCCCAGGCCCTTGAGTTCCGAGCACAGCACGTCGAACGCCACGGGCATGCCGGCCTCAAGGGTGTTGTTGCCCTTGACCATGCTCTCGTAGATCTTCGTGCGGCCCTCGACGTCGTCGGACTTGACGGTGAGCAATTCCTGCAGGATGTACGCGGCGCCGTACGCCTCAAGTGCCCACACTTCCATTTCACCGAAGCGCTGACCGCCGGTCCGGGCCTTGCCGCCCAGCGGCTGCTGGGTGATCAGCGAGTACGGGCCGGTGGCACGCGCGTGGATCTTGTCATCCACCAGGTGGTGCAGCTTGAGGATGTACATCACGCCGACCGTCGTCCGCTGGTTGAACGGCTCACCCGTGCGGCCGTCGAACAACTGCACCTTGCCGCCGCGGGGCATCCGCACCAGCAGCTCGCGCGGGTGCGGGGACTTGCCCTCGGTCTCGTAACGCTTGACCTTCTCTTCCACGAAGCGGTTGGCCTCTTCGACCGCCGCGTGCACCTCGTCCTCGGTGGCGCCGTCGAACACCGGCGTCACAGCCTGCATCCCGAGGATGTTCATCGCCCATCCCAGGTGCGTCTCGAGGATCTGGCCCACGTTCATGCGGCTGGGCACGCCCAGCGGATTGAGCAGCACGTCGACCGTCGAGCCGTCCTCCATGAACGGCATGTCCTCTTCGGCCACGATGCGGGCGATCACGCCCTTGTTGCCGTGACGGCCGGCCATCTTGTCGCCCACCGAAAGCTGACGCTTGGTGGCCAGATAGACCTTCACCATCTCCAGCACGCCCGAGGGGAGCTCGTCGCCCCGCTTCATGTGCTCGGTCTTGCGCTTCTTCTCGGCCTTGATGGCGGTGATGCGGGGCCAGAACTGCTTCCAGACCTTCTCCGCCGCCTCCTTGGTCTCCTTCGAGCCCTTCAGCCACGCCGCCGTGAAGTTCTCGATCTGCTCGAGGATGACTTCGGGGATGTCCGACGCGGCCACCCGCTGACGGGTCGCCGGGTCGACGATCGGCGTGCCGAGGATGACGTTGATGGCGTCCACCATCTGCTTGAAGATGGAGATCGCCTTCGCGTCCATCTCCTTGGTGTAGTCGTCCATCTGCTGCTTGAGCTGCTTCTTCTGGTCCTCCGTCATGTGCAGACGGCGGCTGAAGCGCTTGGCGCCGATGACCACGCCCTCCACGCCGGCCGGAACCTCCAGCGAGTCGTTCTTCACGTCCTCGCCGGCCCGACCGAAGATCGCGTGCAGCAGCTTCTCTTCCGGTGTCAGCTCGGTCTTGCTCTTCGGGCTCACCTTGCCCACCAGAATGTCGCCCGGCTTGACGTGCGCGCCGATCCGGATCACACCGTTCTCATCCAGGTTCCGGAGCATCTTCTCCGAAACGTTCGGGATGTCGCGGGTGAACTCCTCGCGGCCCAGCTTGGTCTCGCGGACCTCGACCTCGAACGCGTCGATGTGGATCGACGTGAACACGTCGTCCTTCACCAGGCGCTCGTTGATGACGATGGCGTCCTCGAAGTTGTACCCGTCGAAGGTGTTGAACGCGACGAGGATGTTCTTGCCGATCGCCAGCTCGCCCTGCCTGGTCGAGGCGCCGTCGGCGATGATCTCGCCCTTCTTGACCTTCTGGCCCAGCTTCACGATCGGCCGCTGGTTCAGGCACGTCCGCTCGTTCAGGCCCACGAACTTCCGCAGCACGTACTCGTCGGAGTTGTCGACGATGATCCGCTCGGCGTCCACGAACGTGACCGTGCCGGCGTTCTTCGCCTTCACCGTCATGCCCGAGTTCCGGCCGATCTCCTTCTCAAGGCCCGTCGCCACGATCGGCGGCGTCACCTTGATCAGCGGCACGGCCTGCCGCTGCATGTTCGAACCCATCAGGGCGCGGTTCGCGTCGTCGTGCTCAAGGAACGGGATCAGCGCCGCCGAGATGCCCACGATCTGCTTGGGCGCGATGTCCAGGTACTCGACCTGATCCGAGGGAACCTCGGCCAGTTCGCCGCGCACGCGGGCCAGGATGGCGCCGGACTTGATCCGGCCCGAGCCCGGCTCCACCGAGTCCGTCGGAGCCAGAATCGCCTTCATTTCCTCATCCGCACGCAGGTAGACGACCTTGTCGACCACCTTCCCGTCCTTCACCGGCTTGTACGGCGTCCGCAGGAAGCCGTAGTCGTCGATGGAGGCGTAGATGCCCAGCGACGCGATCAGACCGATGTTGGTGCCTTCGGGCGTCTCGATCGGGCAGATGCGGCCGTAGTGCGAGATGTGCACGTCGCGCACCTCGAAGCCGGCACGCTTGCGGTTCAGACCGCCGGGGCCCAGCGCCGAAAGCCGCCGCTCGTGCACCAGGCTCGACAGCGGGTTGGTCTGGTCGACCACCTGCGAAAGCTCCGACCGCCCGAAGAAGAAGTCGATCGCCGAGGAGATCGACTTGCTGTTCAGCAGGTCGGCGATCCGCAGCACCTCGCCCGGATCCTTCACGCTCATGCGCTCCTGCGCCGTCCGCTTGAGCTTCAGGAAGCCCTTGCGCAGCTCCTCCACCGCCAGCTCGTCCAGCGTCCGCAGACGCCGGTTGCCCAGGTGGTCGATGTCGTCCTCGACCGCCACCGGGGTGCCGGTCTTGGGGTCAAGCCGCTTGGAACGAAGGTCCAGCAGGTACTGGATCACGCGCAGGAAGTCCTCCGCGCGGATGAACATCATGTCCTCGGGCACGTTCAGATCAAACTTGCGGTTGATCCGGAAGCGGCCCACCTTGCCCAGCCGGTAGCGGTTCTCATCAAAGAACTTCTCAACGAACAGCGTCTTGGCCTTGTCCACCTGCGGCGGGTTGCCCGGTCGCAGCTTGCTGTAGATCTTCAGCAGCGCACGCTCGTACTCGCTGTCGGCGATCTCGGAGAACTGCTCCAGCTTCTCCTCGGCCACCGTGTTGAGGATCAGCGTGTCGGAGGGGTTCACGATCACGCGGACGCTCTTGAGGCTCGAGCCGACGATCTTCGCCGCCGCCTCCTCGCCGATCCGGCGACCCACGTGCACCAGCTCCTCGCCGGTCTCGGTGTCGATGATCGAGTCCGCGGCCCAGTGGTCCGCCTTCACGGCCTCCACCTTGATGTCGCTGACCTCGTAGAACAGCTCCAGGAGCTTGTCGGTCGTGCTCACCGACTCGTCCAGGCAGCGCAGGAACGTCGTCGCCGCGAGCTTGGTGCTCTGGTCGATCCGCATGACCAGAACGTCCTTCTTGTTCACCTCCAGCTCGATCCACGAGCCCCGCTCGGGGATGATGCGCGCCGAGTGCAGCGGACGGTCACCCTCTTCGGCGTTGCGCGAGAAGTCCACGCCCGGCGAGCGGTGCAGCTGCGACACGATCACGCGCTCGGCGCCGTTGACGATGAACTCGCCGCCGCCCATCATCACCGGGAACTCGCCGAGGTAAATCTCCTCCTCGACGATGTCCTGATGGCCCTCGCGCACCAGACGCACGCCCACCTTGAACGGCGCGCCGTACGTCAGCCGAAGCTCGCGGCACTCGTCCGGCGTGTATCGCGGCTCTTCCAGCTGATACCGGATGTACTCCAGGCGCATGTTCTCGTCGTAGGACTCGATCGGGAACACTTCGCGCATCAGCGATTCCAGACCGATCAGCGGCTCGCGCTCATCCGGGCCCTTGCGGGTCTGGAGGAAGCGCTCGTACGCCTCAGCCTGGATCTTGGTCAGATCGGGGACGGGGATGCCATCACCCCGCTTGGAAAAATCGCGCACCTTCATCTCAGCCATCGATGGTTGCCTCGCGATGGGGACAGCGACCGCGCCCGCGTGGAGCGCTGCCCGCTTGTGTGTTGTTACCGCGCCATGTTCGTGTGTCGTGCCGCGACGATTCGACCAGAATAGACGTCGTATCCGCGCATTTCAAGGGACATTTGCGCACGTTTGGCCCAGAAGTTGCTCAGGCCTGCGGTGAACACGCCGCCGGCCAGTGGGTGGTCCCACTCACTCATTTCACCCCCACCTACCCCTCCCGTCTATTTCCCTACAGAAACCGAACAATCAGGCCTGCAGGGAAAGAAAAGTCCCCGCTTCGTTACAAAGCGGGGACCGTTCGCACAAAGTTTGGGGTTGCCCGGGGCCACCGCAGCGTCCCGGTCAACCGCCCAAGGCCTCGCCTCAGGCCATCTCGACGGCAGCGCCCACCGCCTCGAGTTTCTTCTTCAGGGCCTCGGCGTCCGCCTTGGGCAGACCTTCCTTGACCTTCTTCGGGGCGCCCTCGACCAGGTCCTTGGCCTCCTTCAGGCCCAGGCCGGTGGCCTCGCGGACCACCTTGATGACGTCGATCTTCTTCTCGCCGGCAGCCTTCAGCGTCACGTCGAACGCCGTCTTCTCCTCAGCCGGAGCAGCAGCAGCGGCCGGAGCGGCAGCCATCACAACACCGCCGCCGGCGGCGGCTTCGATGCCGTAGGTGTCCTTGAGGTACTTGCCGAGCTCAACAGCGTCCTTGAGCGTGAGGCCGGCCAGCTTGTCACCGAGTTCCTGAATGGTCATGTGAATCACTTTCTCTATCTGCGGCCCGGACCGGCAGGTCCGAACCAGGGGCACGTCTTCCAGAGGGGCCGGGCCAGTCCCGGCGCTTTAACCCCGCACAGGGGCCAGTGGCCGACGATGTCACTTCTTGCTGATGGCCTCGCCCTTTTCCAGCTTGGCCTCAATCGCCTTGATGATGCCGGCGATGTTCGAGCCCGGACCCTTGACCTGAGCGGCGAGCTTGCGGCCCGGCGACACCAGCAGGGTGACGACGTTGCCGATCGCTTCCGGACGGGTGGGGTACTTGCTCAGTTCCTTCACGCCGGCGTCGCCCTTGAACAGCGTGCCATCCAGGATGGCGCCCTTGAGTTCAAGGCCGGGGTAGTCGGCGAGCATGCCCGTGATCTCGCGGGCGACCTCGACGATCGACCCGCCGCCGTAGGCCAGCGCGCTGGCCCCGGACAGGAACGAGTCGAGCGACTCAAGGGCCGAACCCTTGAAGGCCTTGCGGGCCAGATCGTTGCGAACAACGGTGATCTTGATCTTGTTCTTGCTGAGCTGACGACGCAGCTTGGTCGTCTGCGTCGCCTTCATCCCGCGGATGGAGATCACCAGCGCCTCGGAGAAGCCCTCCAGGCGCTTGGTGTAGTCCCGGGTCAGCATGTTCTTGACGGTCTTGGACATTCTTCGACCTCGTGGTAAATGCGTGAGCGGGGACGGGCTTAGGCCTTGGCCACCTCAGCGGGGACGTACTTGATCTGAACGCTCGGCGTCATCGACCCGGCGATGACCACCTTCTTGATGAACGCGCCCTTGGTGGACGCCGGACGCAGCTTCTCGATGTGGCTGATGAACGCGTCCAGGTTGGTCACCAGGTCCGTGTCCTTGAAGCTCAGCTTGCCCAGCACCGCGTGGACGTTGCCGCCCTTGTCGTTGCGGTACTCCACCTTGCCGGCCGCAAACTCCTTCACCGCGTCCACCACCTTGGGGGTCACGGCGCCGGTCTTCGGCGACGGCATCAGGCCCTTGGGACCGAGCACCTTGCCCAGTCGGGAGACCACACGCATCATGTCCGGCGTGGCCACCGCCACATCGAAGTCCATGAAGCCCTTCTCGATCTCCGCAACCAGGTCCTCGCCGCCCGCCTTGATGGCGCCGGCGTCAAGGCACGACTTGACCACATCCTCGCGGCAGAAGGCCACCACACGCATCTTCTTGCCGATGCCCGCAGGCAGCGACAACGATCCGCGGATGCCCTGCTCGGTCTGAGCCGGGTCCATATTCAGGAACAGCGCCACGTTGACCGTCTGGTCGAACTTCGGCGCCTTGAACTTCTTCAGTGCCGCGACGGCCTCGGCGGCAGCCAGGGGCTGGGCCGGGCGGTTCTTGGCGTTCTCGCGCATGCGCTTGCCGGTGAACGTGCTCATTGGTTTCAGCCCTCCACCAGAACGCCCATGTTGCGGGCAGTGCCTTCGATCATCCGCATCGCCGCAGCGATGTCCGCCGTGTTCAGGTCCGCCAGCTTCTCCTTGGCGATCGCCTCAACATCGGCACGCTTGATCTTGCCAACCTTGCTCTTGTTCGGTGCGCCAGAGCCCTTCTCGATCTTCGCCTTCTCCTTGATCAGCACGCTGGCCGGAGACGACTTGATCTCGATCGCGAAGGACTTGTCGGTGTACACCGTCACCACGGCCGAGCAGATCTTCCCCTTCATCGCCGCGGTCTTGGCGTTGAACTGGGTGATGAACTGACCGGGGTTCACGCCGTTGGCACCCAGCACGGGGCCAAGGGGCGGTGCCGGGGTGGCCGAGCCACCCGGCGCCATGATCTTGAATTGCGACTTGATTTCTTTCTTGGCCATGTTTCTCCACCTCCCACTGCTTCGGGGCCTCGGGGCCCAGTCCTGCCCCGGCCGGGGACAGGCGAAGAAGTGGTTGTAACGGTGCCGGGCTTACCGCGCCCGGCGGGTCAAGTTGAAGGGGCGAAGTTTAGACCGCCCGACACCCCGGAACAAGTCCCCCGCCCCGCCCCCTGCAGTTGCGTCTGATAACTTGTCAGTCCGCAACTTTCCCGTCACCCGCGGCCCCGCCCGGCCCGCCACCTTGCCCGCCCGCCGGCGGAACCGCCCCCCCACCCGCCGGCTTGGCCGTCCCCGGCATCCCGAGCGCTCGCCCCAACTGGTCAAACACCGCTGCGTTCGGCGACAGCTGCCCGTAGTCCCCCATCAGCCGTCGCGCCACATCCAGCCGCTCGTTGCCCTGATACAGCAGAATCGCCACCAGATACGCCCCCGTCGTCTTCGTCCGCCTGGCGAACTGCAGCGACTGCTCCGCCCGCCCCATCACATCCATCCGGCCCGGCCGGGCCACCTCCGCTTCCAGCGCCCGCCAGGCCAGCGTCGGGTCGGCCAGATACGCCGCCTCCACCGTACTGACCCCCTCGGCAAACTGCCCGTCGCCGATCAGCGCAAAGCCGAGCGCCCGCTGCGCCACCACATCCCCCGGCATCCCCGACAGGTGCGCCCGCAGATGCACCACCGCCTGCGAAAACTCCCCCTGGCCCAGAGCCTCAAACCCCTGCTCAAGCGGCACCGGCGGCGGCACCGGAGCCGGCTCCTGTGTCGGATCAAACCCCAGCAACTCCACATCCGGCGAGAGAAAGGTCAGCGGATCAAAGAACGCCGGCGTCGGCTCACGCCACCAGCCGCAGCCAAGCGGCCCGCACCCGCCCCCATACACGCCGATCGACACGCCCGTGCCCCACACCACCGTGCTCGTCCCCTCGCCATACCACGACCGCCGCCAGCTCCGATCCCACACCCACCACGGATACCGCCTCATCAAGTCCCCGCCGATCACCAGCCCGCCAATCCCCGCCGAAAAACGCCGATCCGCCGACGCCCCGCGATCCTCCGTGTTCCACACCCATTGCCGCCCCTGGCGATAGCCGATCACGTCCCCGCCCCGCCGCCCAGGCAGCACCACCACACCCGGTGCCCCGCCCGGCACTCCGCCTGCGCCCCCGCCCGGCCGCCCCCCCCGGTCCGTCGTCGGGTTCGATGGCCAACGCCGGTCGTTGCCCGACTGCCCAAGAGGCATCGGCTGCGGATGCGGAATGTCCCGCCCGCCAAAGTGCACCGGCAGCAACATCGGCGGTCGCACCTCGCGTCCCCGAAGCTCCTTCGGCTGCGGCTGTCCGCGAGGCGCCAGCGGCGACGACGTCGGCTCCTGCGCCAACGCCCCGCCCGACAGCATCAGGCCAACCGCCACCGCACCCGCATGCGTCCACGTCCGCCTTTCGTCGCCGCTGCTCATGGCATCCTCGCTTCCAGGCACGCGCCCCGCATCCAGCCCAGCCCCATGGCCCCACCACCGCCCACCCATACACAATGGTCTTCCTGATACGTCGGCCGGACCACCCCGGATGCCGACTCAAATCGGGGCAATTGCCCATCTCGCCCCAACCGCCCCAATCCCCGATGCCCCCGGCCTGTCCCCTATCGTCCATCGCCCGCCGAACACCTGCCCTCCATCCGCCTCCCCCCAACCCCGCAGCCATGCCCCCAGCCGACGGCCCACCCCGTGACGCCCCTGCCGCCCCCTTCCCGGTCGCCGTCGCTGCCCCCACTGCCTCACCCGGCCCCCTCACCCGCCCCACCCCGGCCCCGCTCTGGTGGGTCCTTCGCACCAAGGGCCGCCAGGAGAAAGTCCTCGCCGAAGACCTCCAGCGGATGGCTATTCCGTATTTCCTTCCTCTGCAACGAGTTGCGCGGTACTACGGCAAGCGTAAACTCATCGTCGATCTGCCCCTGTTCGCCGGCTACTGCTTCCTCCAGGGCGATCGCGATGCCGCCTTCACCGCCGATCGCACCGGCCATGTCGCACAGATCATCGAAGTCCCCGACCAGCACCGCCTCGACCGAGAACTCGCCGCCCTTCGCCTCGCCCTCCAGTCCGGCCTGGTCCTTGAACGTTGCCAGCCGCTCCAGCGAGGAACTCAGGTGCAGGTTCGCTCCGGCCCGCTGCGCGGAATCCGAGGGGTTGTGGACCGCCAGGGCCGCGATGACCGATTGGTGCTCGGCGTCGAGCTCATCGGCGAGGCCGCCTTCCTGGAGATTGAACAAAGTCTCCTCGAAGTGGTAGAGAACACCGACACCGGGGTCGATGATTCCCTCCCCGCTGTTTTCCCGAGGTCAGACTCCGAAACCTCGGAGCCTGCTGATCCCGGCAGACGGGTCCAGCCGCAGTCCGATCATGGCCTGCGGCTGGTCAAAAAGTCCGGATAATGGCCTGCCCGCGCAAGCCACACGGGCGGAGCCCGCTCGCGGCCGACATGTTCGGTAGATAATAGGGTTGTGCGTTCACCCGCCTCGCCGGCAAGCAAAATCGCCCGGCGAACCGTTGAATCCTGCTCCCGGTGATGATCCGCGAAGTCACAGCGCATGTGCTTGCTGGACAAACTGATACGGCTGTGGACACCGACGCCGCACCTTGTCTGAGTCTTTCACAACTTCACGCCGAATCTGCCCGCATTCGGTGCCGACTTGCTCTTCGCAGCGCAGACTTCTGGTCTGCACTGGAGGAGTGACCATGATTCCCACGCGTTCTTCAACTTCTTCCCTTTCCCCCACCCGGTCCGTGATCACGGCCCCTCACGCCGCTCCGCACCGCCCCTCGCAGACCATGCTCATCGCCTGCGGTCTCGCTGTTTCCACCCTATTGGCTTGCTCCAGCGGCTGGGCCTTCGCCCGGCCCTCCAGCAGCACCACCCCGCCGGCCCCGCCCGCGGCCTCCGGCAACGCCGCGGTACCCGTGCCCGCGGCCCCGTCGCCCTGGTCGCTCAATGCCCTCCGCAACCGCCGCCAGGCGACCGCCGGAGGTCAGGCCACCCCTGCCCCGTCGGCCAACCCGGCCACATCGCCGCAGTCCTCGCCAGGCAACGCCCTGCCCTCCAGCAACGCTCCTCAAGCCGCATCCACCGCCGCACCGGCCCCCGCCGTGCGCATCATCGTGCCCGCCGCTTCCCCCTCCATTCCCCCAAGTTCCAGCACGCCCCCGGCCCCCCCCAGCACCACCGGCGGCATCCCCCTTCCGCCCAATACCAACCCGCTGCCCCCCTCCACCCCCACGCCGCCCCAAACCCACGGCGGCAATCCGCCCGGTGACCCCACACCGCGGCAATCCGCCCGGTGACCCCACACCGCCCACGCCGCCTGTCCCGCCCGCCACCCCGCCCGCACCCCCGGCCGACCCCGATCCGGCCGGCGGCCCGCTGCCGCCGGGGACGAGCACCCCGCCCATCCCTCCTGACCCCACCCCGCTGCCGCCCGGCGGCGGCATTGGTGGCGGTGGCCCCATCATCCACTCCTTCACCAGCCTCCCGTTGGATGCCAACGGCTTCTCGATGCTCACGCCCTCATCCGACTCCCGCATCCTCTACGTCAGCAGTTCAACCGGTAACGACGCCAACGACGGCCTCTCCCCGCAGCGCGCCAAACGCACCCTCAGCGCCGCTTATGAACATCTTCGCGATGGCTACCCCGACCACATGCTCTTGCTCTCCACTGACACCTGGAACACCGGGCTGCCTCTGCTCGGTTCCTCAGGTCGCAGTTCCACCGAGCGGCAGGTCATCGGCGCTTACGGCCCCGCCGGAAGCCGACCGCGGCTGAACTGCTGGAGCGGCGTCAGCCGCGGCGGCGGCAGCGTCGCCGACGTCCGCCATGTCGCCATCGTCGGCCTGCACTTCGTCGCCACAGGTCGCGATGGCTCCAACGGCGGCGGCGAGGGCATCCGCCTGATCGGCAAGACCCACGACCTGCTCTTTGAGGACAACAAGCTCGAAGGCTTCCTCAACAACATCAACGTCAACAAGTTTGATCGGGACCAAAGCCGCACTATCTTCCGCCGCAACATCATCGTTGACGGATGGTCCAACGGATCGCACTCCCAAGGCATCTATGCCGACGGCATCGAGGGCCTCTGGATCGAGGAGAACTTCCTCGATCGCAACGGCTGGAACCCCGCCGTGCCCAACGCGGTGCAGACCATCTTCAACCATGGCATGTACCTGCAAGGCTCCAACTCCGATGTGACAGTCAAGGGCAACATCTCCGCCCGCAACGCCGCCACCGGCATCCAGCTCCGCGGCGCCGGCCTGGTTGAAGGCAACCTGGTCATCAACTCCCCGCTGGGCATCACCCTCGGCCACCAGCAGTCCGCCCGCCCCAACGGCTTCGTCGCCATCGCCCGCGACAATCTCGTCTACGACGGAGGCGACATCGGCGACGCACCCCGCTCCTTTGGCATCGGCGTCTCCAATCTCAGCTTCGCCACCCTTGAGAACAACGTGGTGATGAACAACACCTCCGGCTCCTCTCAAGGCTACCCGATCTGGATCGAGGGCGCCGGCCAGGGCGTCCTCAACCTCACCATCCGCAGCAACCGCATCTACAACTGGAACGGCCCGATCCAGTTCGCCACCGGGCCCCATCTCCTCCCCTCGATCACCCTCACCGGCAACACCGTCGTCCACACCATCGCCGCCCCGGTCGTCGAGCACGTCGACCCCGGCACCCTGACCACCACCACCGCCAGCCGAAACCAGTGGTTCACCACCGCCACTCCCGGTCAGTGGGTCCGCAACGGCTCGGCTTTGGTGGATCTGCCGTGGTGGCTCGGCCAGGTGAACGATCAGGGCAGCGTCGCCCTCCCCTCCCGACCGACCGTCACCACGCCCACCCTCGAGGAGCATGCCGGCTCCATCCTCGGCACCGCCACACGCGACGCCTTCTTCCAGGCCCACCGCCAGCGCCCGCGCGGCACCTGGGATCACCGCCTCTCCGCCGCAGGCGTCCGCGCCGCGGTCGCCCCCAACCTGCCCGCTCTGCCGTAATCCGTGACCCAGCACAACCCACCCCCGTCCGGCCCCGTCCGCGTCTGCATCGGCGTCTTCGCGCACAACGAGGAACGCTGCATCGAAGCCACCCTCCGCTCGATCGCCGCGCAGAGCGTCTGGAAGGCCGGCTGGGCCGTCAGCGTTCTCGTGCTCGTCAATGGCAGCTCAGACCAGACCGCCCCCATCGCCGAACGCGTCGCACGCGAGCTCGCCGCCGCCGGCCCCTTCTCCGCCGAAGTCTGCGTCCTCGCCGAGGGTGGCAAGTCCCGAACCTGGAACACCTACGTCCACACCCTCGCACCGCCCGACACCGACTTCCTCTTCTTCACCGACGCCGACATCCAACTCCCCGACCCCACCACCTTCGTCGACATCATCCGCTTCCTGCAGGCCACTCCCGTCGCCGCCATCTGCACCAGCCGACCCACCAAAGAGGTCGAACTCCGGCCCGCCCGATCCCTCTTTGAGTGGGCGACCAAACGCATCTCCGAAATCGCTCAGAACCCCGTCGCCTCCCGCCGCGGCGTCTCCGGCAGTCTGTACTGCCTCCGAGGCCATGAGGCTCGAGCCATCGCCCTGCCCGTCGGCCTGCTCGGAGAGGACGGCTACGTCCGCACCGCCGTCTCCACCCGAGGCTTCCGCGCCCCGCCCGACGACACCCGCCTGGACCGCTGCCCCACCGCCCGGCACGTCTTCTCACAGGTTGCTTCACTCGGCGAGTTCTTCACCCACGAACGGCGGCTCATGATGGGCACCCTCCAGAACCGCGCCCTGTGGAAGATCGTCGAGCAACGGCCCGCTGACACCGACCCCTCCCAGTTCGTCTTCCGGCTTAACGCCGCTCAGCCGGGCTGGGCCCGCCAGGCGCTCATCGATTCCCGCAAGGGCGCCAGCGTTCTGGAGCTCATCCGCGAAACCGGCGCCATCCCCCTCGGGCAGCTTCGCTTCCACCCCCTGCTCCGCCGCCTCGCGCTCTTCCCCGTCGCACTCGCCCGCGCCACGCTCTGCGTCCCCGTGTGCATCAGCGCTGAACGAGCCATCCGACAGGGACGCATCTCCTGGTGATCGCTCCCCGGCTTCGCCCGTCGCCCGCGATCCTCGCCGCAATCACATCAGGAATCACCCCGTGACTACGACCGCCCCCAGCGGCTACTCGTTCCCTCAATTCGCCGCCAAGTCCGTCCTCCGCGCCGCGGCCCGCGCCATCCTCTCGGGGCTGGTCACCTGGCCCTCCACGCCCTCACAGGAGGACGGACTCACCGTCATCATCGGCGCCGCTTGGCGGCTGCCGCACGTTGCCCTGGCCAACCTCCGCTTCCTCAGTCTCCAGAAGGCCGACTGCGTGCGCGAGGTCCTCCTGGTCTTCGACTGCCTCCCCGGCGAACTCCCCGCCGACTACCCCCAGCGCATCGCCGCCGTCGCCGGCGGCCTGCCCGTCCGCTGCCTCTTCTACACCCCCCGCCAGGTCCGCATCGCCCGCACCATCGACTGGGGCTGGATCTACAGCTGGATGTCCTGGTCCCTGGGCATCGGCGCCTGCCGCACCCGCCTGGCCATGCTGCACGATCTCGACGCCCTCCTGCTCCGCACCGACATCCTCCAGGAACGCCACGACCGCATCCGCGAACACAACTGCACTTACATGGGCATCGGCTACTACGAAGGCCGCCACGTCATCGCCGCCGACCGCCTCGCCAAGACCTTCGAACTCACCTTCAACGTCAACGACGTCCGCTCGTCCGTCAAGCCCGTTGACCTCTTCAACCGCATGGCCGTCATCGGCGGCCGCCGTGTCGAGTTCGACACCTTCCTCCATGCCCAGCGCCTCAGCGGCTCGGTCCGCGTCTCGCCCATCGACGAGACCGACATGGTCCACCCCAGCCAGATGATCTGCCAGTTCGTTGATCATGTCCGCCGCCCCGTTCGCGTGCCCACGGTGAACAACCTGCTCATGCTCCCCTACTACCAGTTCCTCGGTGGCGACGATTCCCTCCTGGTCAGCCTCTCAGCCGACCTCGCCAGTTCACCCGACGGCTCGGTCAAAGCCTGGGGACGCCCCCTCGCCGCCGGCCGCATCGGCGCCGCCCACGCCGATTGGCTTCGAAAGCAGACCCTCCGCGCCGAATCCGCCGCACGCTCCGGCGGGCCGCCCGACCAACGCGTCCTCCGCTACCTCGACGCCATCGACGCTGCCGTGAACCAAGCCGCGCCCGCCCGCTGACTCCGCGCCGGCACGCCACCCTCACACGCCCCATGACCACCTCCCCCGAAATCATCATCCAGCCCCGCAAGGGCTGGATCCCCATCGACTGGCGCGAACTCTGGGAGCACCGCGAACTCCTCGGCTTCCTGATCCAACGCGACCTCAAAGTCCGCTACAAACAAACCGTCCTCGGTGCCGCCTGGGCCATCCTCCAGCCCGTCTTCAGCGTCGCCATCTTCTCCGTCATCTTCGGCGCCTTCGCCAAAATCCCCTCCGACGGCGTCCCCTATCCCGTCTTCGCCTTCGCAGGCATGCTCCCCTGGCTGCTGTTCTCCACTGCCGTCAGCACCGGCGGCCTCAGCCTGGTCAACCAGCAGCACCTGCTCACCAAGGTCTACCTCCCGCGGATGTTCATCCCCGCAAGTGCCATCGGCACCGCCGTCGCCGACTTCGCCCTTGCTTTTCTCGTCCTGCTCGTCCTCATGGCCGTCACCGGCCTCTGGCCCACCCTGGCCATCCTCGCCGTCCTCCCCATCACCCTCCTCATCGCCGTCGCCGCACTGGGCGTCTCACTCTTCCTCGCCGCCCTCACCGTCAGCTACCGCGACTTCCGCTTCGTCCTCCCCTTCATGATGCAGATCTGGATGTACCTCAGCCCGGTCATCTACCCCGTCAGCATGGTCCCCGAGAAGTACCAGTGGCTGCTGGCACTCAACCCCATGGTCGGTCTGATTGACGCCTTCCGCTCCGCCACCCTCGGCCGCCCCTGGAACTGGGACACCCTGGCCGTCTCCGCGGTCGTCGCGGTCGTTGCCCTCCTCGTCGGCATGTTCTACTTCCGCAAGGTCGAGCAGCGCTTCGCCGACATCGCTTAAGTTGCCCCGCAGTCGATCCTCTGCCCCACCACCGGCCCCCATGTCCGACACCATCATCAGCGTCGAGAATATCTCCAAGGTCTACCGCCTCGCCCACGAGGGCGCCCGCCCTGATTCCTTCCGCGAACTGATCACCAGCACCCTCACCGCCCCGTTCCGTCGCCTTCGCGCTCTCGGCGGAGCCACCACCGCCGATACCGAGGAGTTCTGGGCACTCAAGGACGTGTCGTTCGAGGTCAAGCGGGGCGAAGTGGTTGGCATCATCGGCCGAAACGGCGCCGGCAAGTCCACCTTGCTCAAGGTCCTTTCCCGCATCGTTGAGCCCACCGCCGGCCGCATCCGCATGACCGGCCGCGTCGCCAGCCTGCTGGAAGTCGGCACCGGCTTCCACCCCGAACTGACCGGGAGAGAGAACATCTACATGAACGGCGCCATCCTCGGCATGAAGCGGCGCGAGATCGCCGCCAAGTTCGATGAGATCGTCGCCTTCGCCGAGGTCGAGAAGTTCCTCGACACCCCCGTCAAACGCTACTCCAGCGGCATGTACGTTCGTCTCGCCTTTGCCGTCGCCGCCCACCTGGACCCCGAGATCCTCATCGTCGACGAGGTTCTGGCAGTGGGCGACGCCGACTTTCAGCGGAAGTGCATGGGCAAAATGCAGGATGTAGCTCGCGGCACAGGTCGCACTGTACTCTTTGTCAGCCACAATATCGCAGCGATCCGAACACTGTGCACGACCGCCATAACGCTCCGGCACGGCAACATAGCACACGCCGGCAGCGTCGAACACGCTATTGCACGCTACTTGGACTCCGGCGGCCACGCGAACGGCACTGTTTGGGAAGAAGATTCCGGCGACCTCTCTGCTACTCAAAGAGCCAAGCCTGTCAGAATTACCAGAGCGGCATTGCACCTCTTTGGCCAACAGCCCCGTCTGACCTTGCGCCTACACATTGATATTCATACAAACGATCTTCAAGCAAGACCCAGCTTTGTTGCAGCAGACATTCTCGACCCAACTGGCACCGCAATCATGCAAGCAATACCCAGCCTGCTGCCATTCATCAATCCCGACACAAGAACCGGTCATTTTTCCTTTGATATTGATCTGCCTCCATTGATCCCAGGAACCTATTCCATCACTTTGTGGATTGGACCACACAACACAAGCACCTACGATACGGTCCATCGAGCCCTTGCTTTTACTATCGATTCGACTCCGCAGCCCGGCCGAACCTTCCCCCATACCGCCGACCATGGCTACATCGCTCCAACGGCCAGTCTGACCCATGGATCCATGCCCAACCACGGACTGAACAACTCATGACCATTTCTGCTTCAATTTCGGCTTTGCTATGGACTATGTACCGCGGATCAAACAAGCTCTGCCAGCTGTCGGACCGCCTGCGCAGCGCCTTGGGCCATCGCTGGGTTGATCGAGCGAACCGAAATACCTTCCGCCCGCAGACCTATACACACCCCGATGAACTGCTCCAATTGGTGGAGTTGGCCCTCGCCGCCCCGCCTAATACGCTGTTCGTCGAGATTGGTTCGTATCTTGGCGCGAGCGCACGCTATCTCGGTGCCGCTGCCCGCCTGCGAAATACGAAGCTCATTTGCATCGACACCTGGAACAATGAAACGATGCCCGACGGCATCAGAGACACCTGGATCGATTTCGAACAGAACACCGCTGGTGTTTCAAAACACATCGTTCCATTAAGAAAAAACAGCTCTGACCTTACCGCAGCCGATATATCTGGAAAGATTGGATTGGCTTTTATAGATGGAGATCACAGCTATCGCTATGCAAGCCAAGATGTCAACGTCATTGAGCCCCTAATGGCTCATCGTGGAATCATTGTCTTTCATGACGCGACTTCATTCTCTGGAGTCGGACGAGCTCTGGGCGATTTATTGACAACTAAACGATGGCAACTCGGCGGGATTCGCCGATCACTTGCGTGGGTGCATACTGCCGACTGGGCGCATGATCTTTAATCTGTATGCCACCACCCATGCCGGCTGAAGTTGACATCCTGATGCCCGTCTACAACGCCGAACGCTACCTCGAGTCGGCCGTCCGCAGCATCCTGGACCAGACCTTCCGCGACTTCCGCCTCATCGTCGTGAACGACGGCTCCACCGACCGCTCCTTGGACGTGCTCGAGCGGCTGGCCAGCGCGGATCGCCGCATTCACCTGATCAGCCGCCCCAACACCGGCTACGTCGTCGCCCTCAACGAGATGCTCGCCCTGGCCACCGCCCCCCTGGTGGCCCGCATGGACGCCGACGACCTCGCCCTCCCCCACCGCCTCGCCCGCCAGGTCGCCTTCATGCACGCCAACCCCGAGGTCGTGCTCCTGGGCTGCCAGTACGAGATCATCGACGGCCGCAACCGCCGCCTGTTCGCCCCCCGCCGCCATACTGATGACGGCCCGCTGCAGGCCGAGGCCCTCGGCGGCGTGACCCCCGTCGTGCACCCCTGCGCCATGTTCCGCCTTGACGCCGCCCGCGCCGCCGGCGGCTACGACCCGGCCGCCGAATACGCCGAGGACCTGGACCTCTGGCTCAAACTCGGCGAGATGGGCCGCATCGCCAACCTCCCCGAAGTGCTCATGCTATACCGCGAGCATGACAACTCGGTCAGTTCGCAGAACCGCGAGTTACAGCTGACACGAATGCGCCAGGTTTGCGAGCAGGCTTGGACGCGCCGCCGCATCGAAGGCCGATTTCTGTTGACCGATCACTGGCGACCGGGGCCGTCGGCGGGCGAGCGCTCATGGTTCTTTGCGTCTCGCGGCGCTCTGAGCTGGGGGATGGGTCGCTGGCGCACGCCGGTCGAGTACGCCCTCAAGGCCCTGCGTGAGCGGCCAGTGTCAAGACCTGCGTGGAAGCTTCTGTTGGCCGCACTCGTCCTCCCGCGCTCCCACCCGGCGCCCAACCCTTTGCGAAAGCACGATTGACCGATCGCATCTTGACGCTCGGTCGCTCACTGAGGTCCGCATGGTCAACTTCATGCGAAGCCCTCAGCACCGCCCGCACCCCAGGCGACATCGCTGTCCTCTGTAAGCGGTGGTCGCACCACGCACGCCGCTCCGGATACGACCCGATCGCCGACGGCCTCGGCGTCCGCCTCTCCGGCGACGCAGTGATGCTCCCGGGCATCATCGCTACCCGCTCCCCATGTGGCGGAACCGACCGCGTCGGCCGCAAGGCAGGCGAGGTGGACCTGGCGATGCGCATCCTCCGTCGCCGCCGGCTCCTGATCGTCGACGGCGACAACAGCCTCCCGCTGGCCGCCCGTCTGCGGCACTCCGTTCCACGCAGCATCTCCGCGGTGTTCCATCTCCCGCCCTCCACCCTGGCCGACCGTCTGCGCGAAGCCGACCGCTCCGCGCTCGACGGTGCGATCTGCGTCGCACGCCACCAGATGCCCGTCGCCGCCGACGCCATCGGCGCCGACCGTGTCCGCTTCATTCCTCACGGCGTCGACACCACCTGGTTCACCCCGGCCGGGCCGGCCGCCCGCAGCGCGTCCCCCACACTCATTTTCGCCGGAGTGCACCGCCGCGACTTCGCCCTGCTCTCCCGCATCGCTCGCGGGCTTCGCGCCGCTCGACGCGATGTTCGTGTGATCGTCGTCGCTCCCGCCAGACACCTTCCTGCCGACCTGGATGCCCGCGACCTGGAACTGCATCTTGACGTCGACGACAGTTCTCTCCTCGCCCTCTATCGCCAGTCCTGGGCTCTGCTGATGCCCATCCTTGAGACCACCGCCAACAACGCCGTCCTGGAAGCCCTCGCCTGCGGGCTCCCCGTCATCATCACCCGAACGGGCGGCGCAGCAGACTACGTCAACCCGGAGTGCGGCTATCTCTGCACCGGCGACGAGACCCAGTACGTTCACGCCGCGCTCCAGCTCTTTGACGACCCCGGCCGGCTTGATCTCATGGCTCGCCAGGCGCGGTCTGCCGCCCTCTTGTTCGACTGGAACGCCGTCCGGCAACAGGTCAGGCAGTTTCTCGATGCTGTCGACTGCCGCCGCGCCGATCCGCTGCAGCCGCGGCAAGCCTGAGGATCACGTCTTCCCATGCGACTGCTGATTCTGTCGACAATCGAAGGGGTCAGTTGGGGCGGCTGCGAGGAGATCGGCGGCGCTATCGGAGCTGCCGCCGTCGGCCGAGGCCACGAGGTTGCGCTCTCGATGTACCCGTTCAGACCACGCCCCGCAAAGGTCGAGTCGCTGGTGCAGTCAGGCGTGCGCCTCATCGAGAGACCGTTCCGTCCGTACGGCCGCTTGAACAAACTCAGGCACCGGCTCCGTCGTCCGCTGCGAGCGCTGGCCGACTGGCGCCCCGACGTCGTGGTCATCAACGAGGCGACCTTTTTGGACGGCGTAGCCAGCACCGAAGGCGAGGCGATCGGCGGCTGGCTGAATCGTGCGAGCTGCCCGTACATCGTGCTGGTGCACGCCAACAGCACCGCTGCTATCGCCAACGAGGCGGTGCGGTCCCGAGCATCCGCCTATTACCAGCGGGCCGCGATCGTTGGCGTGCTCGGGCGCGGCGCCGGCGATGCGCTCAGGCGGCAGCTCGGCCGTCCGCTCGACAACCTGACCATCTTCCGCAACCCACTCCCCGCGTCCCTCGGCTCCGTCCCCCCCCCGGTGCAGCGTCAGCCCCATGAGCCGCTGCGCCTGGCCATGGTCGGCCGTCTGGACCCCGTCAAAGCACCCGACCTGGCCTTCGAGGCCCTCGCCGACCCGGAACTGCGCCAGCGCCCCTGGACCCTCACCTGCTACGGCGGAGGCGACGAAGCCTGCTTCCGCGCTGTCGCCGCACATTTCGGCATCGCTGACAGGGTGCGCTTCGCCGGTCACGTCCGCGATGTGGCCGCCGTCTGGCACCACAATGACGTTCTGCTCATGCCGTCCCGCACCGAGGGCCTGCCGCTGTCCATGATTGAGTGCATGTCCGCCGGTCGCGTCCCCGTCGCGACCGATGTCGGCGTCATCGACGAGTGGGTCACCGACGGCGTCACCGGATTCCTCGCCGAGGCTCCCAGAAAACGCTACCTCGTCCAAGCGCTGCTTCGCCTTTGGAGCCGCCTGCCCGACCTGCCCCTCATCGGCCGCGCCGCACAGCAGACAGTCGCCGAACACGCCCGGCATGGGCTCGATGCTCAAGGCCTCGTTGACGCCCTCACGCAACTGGCCGCCCCGATGTCGCAAGGATCGCGCTGATGGACTACGCGGTTCTCTTCACCTGGCCGCTGATCACCATTCTGCTCTTTTCCTTTCTTCCGGCCGGCGCCGCCGTGCTCACCGCCATGCTCGGCGCCTGGCTCTTTCTGCCGATGACCGGCCTGAAGATCCCGGGCTTCCCGGATATCACCAAGATGACCGTCGCCTGCTTCAGCGTCATGCTGGCGACCGTCATGTTCGATGCGGGCAGGTTTCTCCGCCTCAAGCCCTCATGGCTTGATCTGCCCATGCTCGCCTGGTGCGGCCTTGTTCCCTTCGTCTCGGCCCTTGCCGCCGGATGGGGTCCGTATGAAGGCTTGAGCGGCATCGCCACCCAGAGCATCAGCTGGGGCATCGCCTATCTCGTCGGACGCTTGTACTTCCAGGCCCCGCAGCATCTCACCACACTCGCCAGGGCCATCGTCATCGGAGGCCTGATCTACGCGCCGCTCTGCTGGATCGAGATGCGCATGAGCCCGCAGCTCCACAACTGGATCTACGGCTATCACCAGCATTTCTTCGGGCAATCCCGCCGGGGCGACGCCTGGCGGCCCACTGTCTTCATGCAGCACGGGCTGATGGTCTCCGTCTGGATGTCCACCGCCGCCCTGCTGGCCGCCTGGCTCGCCTGGACACGCTCTGTCCCCACCCTGTTCCGGCTCCCCATGTGGCTCTGGGCCATCGTTCTGCTGATCACCGCCGCCCTGTGCCGCTCCACCGGCGCCACCCTCCTCATGATCGGCGGAGCCGGCCTGCTCGCCGCGACCTGGCTGCTCAGAACCCGACTCCTCCTGGTCGTCCTCATCAGCATCCCGATCACCTACGCCGGCCTGCGCACCCTCGGAAACTGGGACGCCCGCCAACTCGATGCCGCCATCTCCGCGGTCTTCCCCGAAGAGCGCGCCGGATCACTCAGAATCCGGCTTGACAGCGAAACCCAGACCTGGATGCTCCTCCGCGGCTCCGAGACCTTCGGACGCGGCCGCTTCGACTTCCTCGAAGTCAAGGCGAGCGAGGACTTCGGGCGGGGCATCATCCCCGACGGTTACTGGGTCATCGTTCTTGGGATTTACGGCCTGGTGGGACTGTCGATCTTCTTCGCCATGCTCATTCTGCCGCCACTTACCGCCCTGCTTGCCATTCCCGCTCCGGCCCTGCGGTCACCGGCCATCGCGGCCGTCGTCGGCCTGTCCACCGTGCTGGTGCTCTACGTCGTCGACTGCCTCTCCAACGCCATGCTCAACCCGATCTTCACCATGATCGCCGGCGGTCTGGTTTCCGTCGCCGCCACCCTCCGCCTCGCCCGCCGCCAGGCCTTCGCCGCCCAGCATCGCACGTTCGCTCCGCCTGGACCGTTGCCCCCCCCGCCCTCGCCCCCCGCTCCCACCCAGCCGCCCCTCCGCTCCGGCCCGCCCCGACCCCAAGGCCAATGACCCCGCCCGCCCACACATCCGCTGCCGCGCCCGCCGCCAGGGCCGCTGGTGCCGGCCCGTCAGCCGTTGCCTGGCCCCCTCCGCCCGCCACGGGCCGCCCACGGGCTGACCTGGTCGTCCTCATCGTCAACTTCCGCACGCCCGAACTCACCATCGACGCCCTGCAAACCCTCGCCGCGGAGGCGTCTTCGCTCGCCCTCCACGCAGTCGTGCTCGACAACGCCTCCGGCGACGACTCGGTCGACCGCCTTCAGGCCGCCATCCATCAGCACGGCTGGAGCCCTTGGGTCACCCTGGCCCGATCCGCCACCAACCGGGGCTTCGCCGGCGGCAACAACGCCGCCCTTGAAGCGGCGCCCGATGCCGACTTCGTCCTCATGCTCAACTCCGACACGCTCGTCCGCCCCGGCACGCCGGCCGCGTGGACGAATTTCATGCGTGCCAACCCCGCCGTCGGCGCATTCGCCGGCCGCCTCTCTCATCGCGATGGCTCGTTCCAGGTCGCAGGCCGCCGCTTCCCCACGCCGCTGCGCGTGCTCTGTGGCTCGCTCGGCCTTCCCTGGCGCTTCCCACGTCTGTTCGCCTTCGCCAACACCGAGTATCAAGGTTGGGACATGACCGCCACCGGCGGCGAGGTCGACTGGCTCGGCGGAGCCGCCGTAATCGTGCGTCGCGAGGCCGTGCAGCAGGTCGGCCTGCTCGATACCGACTTCTTCTTTTATGGCGAGGACGTCGAGTTCTCCTGGCGGCTCTTGAAAGCCGGCTGGCGCGTCCGCTACGAGCCCATCGGCGAGATCATCCACTTCGGCGGAGCCTCCTCCGACCCAGCCAAGCTGCCCGCCAGCTCGCGGAGCATCCACTCCTGGCGCGGACGCTACCTCGTCCAACGCAAGTGCTTCGGCCGCCCTGCCGAATGGCTGGCCCGCATTCTCGATCTGGGATTCACCGCCGCCCGGCTCGCCCTCCGCTCGCTCACCGGCCGAGGCCGCACCCCCGAGGCCGACGCTCTCCGCGGCACGCTCGCGACTCTCCGCCGGCCCCTGTGGAGCGCCGGACAGTGACCCCCGCGTCGACCCGCATCCTCGTCGCCCTGCCCGGCCTGCACGCCGAACAGCGCGGCGCCGAGACCGCCATGGAGGCCGTCGCCCAGGGCCTTGCCCGCCTTCCCGGTGTTGACGTCACCGTTGTCGGCAGCGGGCCGACCAAGCCTGATCGTCCCTATCGCTACCTGCAGGCCCCATGCGTCCACCGTTCCCGCTTCGAGCATTGGCCAACCGGTCCTTTCGTTCGCAACGACACCTCGTGGGAAGAACTGACCTTCTGCTGGTCGATGCTCCGGGTGGTCGATGCGGCCGACTTCGATGTCCGCATCACCTGCAGCTATCCGTTCGTGAATCTGCTCACGCGCCTGCAAGGCCGACTCGGCCGCGGGCTTGACATCTTCGTGACCCAGAACGGCGACTGGCCGTGCCACCGCCGAAATTCCGAGTTCCGGCTCTTCCGCACCGACGGCCTGGTGTGCACCAACCCCGACTACTTCGACGCGCACCGCTCCACCTATCCGTGCGCACTCATCCCCAACGGCGTTGATCCCGATCGCTTCCACCCGGGCCAGGCCGACCGGCGCGAGTTCGGGCTTCCTGTCGGCGTGCCGCTTGTTCTCATGGTCTCGGCGGTCATCCCGAGCAAACGCGTACTGCAAGGCATCCGAGCAGTCTCCGCCGCGCCCAACCTGCACTTGGCGATCGCCGGCGACGGTCCGCTGCGAGATGAGGCCGACGCACTCGGTCGACAACTGCTCGGCGACCGCTACCGCCGCTTCACGCTCCCGCGTGACAGCATGCCCGCACTCTACCGCTGCGCCGACGTCATGCTCCACATGAGCAAGGACGAACCCTCAGCCAACGCCTACATCGAAGCTCTCGCCACGGGTCTGCCCATCGTCACCGAAGACCGCCGCGTCACCCGGTGGACCCTTGAGGACACCGCTTACCTGGTCAGCACCGACCGGCCCGATGCAGTCCAAGACGCGCTGCTTCGCGCCGTCGGTGAGCAGCGGGCCGATCAGCGCCATCGCCGTCGCGAGCTGGTCGACCGCCGCTTCCGCTGGCAGCGCATCGCCCACGACTACCTCGCCTTCATCAACAGTCTCCGCTGCCCGTCATGACCGCTTCCCCCCAACACCCTCCGCTCGCTCTGGCCGCGGTCGCCATCGGCCGCAACGAAGGCGAACGACTCCACCGCTGCCTCCGCTCACTCCTGGCCCAGGGTCTCACCGTCATTTATGTTGACTCAGGAAGTACCGACAACAGCGTCGCCTTCGCCCGCTCCCTTGATGTCCATGTCGTTGAGCTTGATCGGTCCAAACCCTTCAGCGCCGCCCGTGCACGCAACGAAGGCTACCGCCGCCTTCGCGAACTGGCCGTGCCCTCCGATGCCGTTCAATTCATCGACGGCGACTGCGAACTCGCCCCGGGCTGGATCGACGCCGCTCGCCACGCCCTCCTGCAGGATCCGCGACGCGCTCTGGTCAGCGGCCGCCGCAAGGAGAGATTCCCCGATGTCAGCGTCTACAACCGCCTGTGCGATCTCGATTGGGCCATCCCCTTCGGGCCAGCCTCAGAAACCGGCGGAGATCTGGTCATCCGCGCAAGCGCCTTCGAGCAACTCGGCGGATACGACCCCCTCCTGCTCGCCGGTGAGGACCCCGATCTCTGCCGCAGAGCCATCGATCTCGGCCACACCATCTACCGCCCGGCACACGACATGACGGTCCACGACGCCGCCATCACCTCCTTCCGCCAGTTCTGGCGGCGTTCCGTCCGCACCGGTTGGGCCTACGCCGCTCTCGCCCACAAGCATGCAGCCGCCAGCAGGTACAAATGGCGCGAAGTGCTCCGTGCAGCCGCCTGGGGGGCCGGCTGGCCTGCCCTGGTGATTGCCGCAACCGTGCTCGCCCTCTTCCAGCCCGAACTCTGGCCGCTCCCCGCGGCCGCCGCCCTTCTGCCCCTGGTACCGATAACCCGCAGCTACCTCCACCGCCGACGCAGAAATGATCCGGCCGCTTTCGCCGCCGCCTATGCGATAATCATCTCAGCCATGAAACCCGCCGAGGCCATCGGTCTGCTGCAATGGTGCCGCGACCGTCTCCGTCGGCGACATCGGCTGATCGAGTACAAATAGCCCGTCATGCTCCGCACGGCCCACATCCTGTACATCACCGCACGATATCCGGCGCTGTCGGAAACATTCGTCTGGCGGGAGATTCAGGAGGTCCGCTCGCGGGGCCACACAGTCACCGTGATCCGACTCCGCCCGCCGACTACAGACGCGGAAAACTGCGTCGCACCCGCCACGCCCGGCGGAGGCGTGGTGGACGGTTACGGCCTCGGGCCGCTCGCGCTGATTTCGGATGTCTTCAAAGCCTTCGCACAACGGCCGCTCCGCTGCCTCTACGCACTCGCCATGTCCCTCTCGATGGCCGGCCTGCAACCCGATCTGCGCAACCGCGAGCGCCTCCTCCAACCCCTGCAGGCCCTCCTCGCCATCGCCCTCTCCTCCCGCCTGCCGGCCCGCCGCCCGACACACATCCATGCCCACATGGCCAACACGCCGACCACCGTCGCCATGTACCTCGCGGCCGTGATGAACACCACCTTCAGCTTTACCGGTCACGCCAACGACCTCTTCGTGCACCGGGTCATGCTGCCCGCCAAACTCCGCCGCTGCGGCTTCGCCGCCTCCATCACCTCCTGGCATCAACGCTGGTACAGCCACCTGTCCGGACGCGACAACGCCTGCTTTCCCATCGTCCGATGCGGCGTGGACATCCCGCCCCCCAGCCGGCCCGCCGATCGGCGCCGCCGCTTTACGGTCTGCTTCGTCGGCAGGCTGGTCCCCAAGAAAGGCGTTGACACCCTCGTCGCCGCCATCGACATCCTGCGAAGCCAAGGGGCCGATTGCATCTGCCACATCATCGGCGACGGCCCGCAGATGGACGCCCTCCGGCACCAGATCAGATCGCTCGCCCTTGAAGATCGCGTTGAACTGCACGGTGCCAAGGACCATCAGTCGGCGCTTCAGTGCATCGCCGCCTCCGACGCCTTCGCTCTGCCCTGCCGCACCGACCGCCATGGAGATCGCGAAGGTCTTCCGGTTGCGCTGATGGAGGCGATGGCCGCCGGAAAGCCCGTAGTCTGTTCCCCCTTCCCCGGCCTGGAAGACCTCGTCATTCACGAGCGGACGGGATTGCTCGTTCCGTCCGACTCCCCGAAACTCCTCGCCGACGCCATCAAACGCTTCGCATCCGACGCCGCCCTCGCCTCGCGCCTCGGAGCCGCCGCCAAGGAGGCCGTCAGCAGCGAATTCTCCACGGACATCAACATCGACCGCCTGCTCAATGCCTTTGGACTCGCACCGGCCCCGCGGCCTCTTCAAGTGATCTCCCGCATCGCCCGACGGCCGGTCGAGTCTGTTTCATGAACGTCGGCTACCTCACAACCGAATACCCGGCCGTCAGCCACACGTTCATCCGCCGCGAGATTCACGCGCTCGAAGCCCTCGGCCTCACCGTGCTCCCTATGGCGGTTCGCCCCTCCGAGCATCCGCTGGTCGAGCCCGCCGACTTCCAGGAACTCAAGCGAACACGCTACCTGCTTCCCGGCGGCACCGCCGAGCTGCTGCTGAACGGCGGCCTGTGTCTCGCCGGCCGCCTGAGCTCCGTCGCCGGAGCCGTCTCTGTCATGCGTCGCCTCGCCGCCCGGAGCGACCGCGGACTGCTCCGGCATGTCGCCTACTTGCTGCAAGCCGCTCGCCTCACGCGGCTCAGCCGCGAGCACGGACTGACGCACATTCACGTGCACTTCGGCACCAACGCCGCCGCCGTGGCCCTCCTCGCCCGTCGCCTTGGCGGACCGGCATACTCGTTCACCGTGCACGGCCCCGATGAGTTCGACGCCCCCATCGGCCTCAGCCTCGCTGACAAAGTTGCCTCCGCCCGATTCGTCGCTTGCATCAGCCACTACTGCAAGGCGCAGTTGCGTCGCTGGATCGATCCGGCGGACTGGCCGAAGCTCCACATCGTTCGGTGTGGACTGGACCCTTCCTGGTTTGAACCGCCCCAACCGCAAGTTTCGACCGCCGGACCGCTCCGGCTGGTCACCATCGGCCGTCTGGCCCCCCAGAAGTCGTTCGATGTCCTGATCGATGCTCTCGCCCGACGCCGCATGTCCCGCCCCCTGTCCCTGAAGATCATCGGAGAGGGCCCGCTCCGCCCCACGCTCGAACGTCAGATCGCCGCCCACAACCTCCAGTCGGCTGTCGCCCTGCTCGGCGCACAGCCATCCAGCAGAATCCGCGACGAGCTGCGATCCGCCGACGCGTTCGTCCTCCCGAGCGCCGCCGAAGGCCTGCCGGTCGTGCTTATGGAGGCCATGGCCATGGGTCGGCCCGTCGTCGCCACCCATGTCGCCGCCATCCCCGAACTGGTCACCGATCGATTGAACGGATGGCTGGTCCCCACCGGCGATGCCGACGCCCTCGCCGCCACCCTTGACCAGGTTGCCTCCACCCCCGCAGTCCGGCTCGACGAAATGGGCCGCGCCGCCTTTGACGCCGTCGCACGGGCACATCAGGTGCCCGCCTCCGCCGCCGCCCTCGCCGCCCTCTTTCGCGAAGCAGCAACCAAGGCCTGACGCCCATGTGCGGGATTGCCATCTATTGCGGCTGGGTTGACGATGTCGGGAATGCCGCCGTCAACGCGATGTGCGACGCCATGGCCCACCGCGGCCCAGATGGGCACGGCGTGTGGCGCAGCTCCCCTTCCGACCGACCTCACCCCGGAGTGATCTTCGGCCACCGACGACTCTCGATCATCGACCTGACCGCTGGCTCAAGCCAGCCCATGGTTGACGAGACGACCGGCCAGGCCGTCACCTTCAACGGCGAGATCTACAACTTCAAGTCTCTTCGCAGCCGCTTGCAACGCGACGGGCACCGCTTCCGCAGCACCGGAGATACCGAAGTCCTGCTGCGGTCCGGCATCCAGCACGGATTGCAGACTCCCACACTCCTCCGGGGAATGTTCGCCTACGGACAGTGGGATCCCGCCGCCCGCACCCTCGTCCTCGCTCGAGATCACCTGGGCATCAAGCCCCTCTACTGGACCATCGCCCATCGCCCCGACGGACGAACCTGCTTCCTTGCCGCCTCCGAGGTGCGGGCACTGCTCGCAACCGGCCTCGTCGAACGCCGCGTCGATGCGCTCGGCCTGGAAGCCTTTCTCTTCAACGGCTTTGTCACCGGCCCCGGCACCCTCGTCCACAGAGTCCAGGAACTCCCCCCTGGGACCATCAGCACCGTCACGCCCGACAGGCTGGCGCCGCAGACACGCAGGTATTGGCGCCCGCCCGCCCCCGATTGCGCCGTCGGCCACGACCCGGCGGCCATCACCCACGCCCTCCACACAAGCATCCACACCCAACTGGTCAGCGACGTGCCGCTGGGAATCTTCCTGTCCGGCGGAGTCGACTCCAGCGCCATCGCCAATCTGGCCGCCCGACACGGAACCGCCGCCCCCCACACCTTCAACATCTCCGTCGCCCGGGGCGAGATGGACGAAGCGCCCTACGCCGAACGCGTCGCCCGCGACATCGGTGCGGTGCACACCTGCATCCGGCTTGATCCGGCCGACATCCTCCGCTCACTCCCCGAAGCGATGGGCACGATCGACCAGCCGACATTCGACGGGCTCAACACCTACTTCGTCAGTCGCGCCACCCGCCGCGCAGGCGTGACAGTCGCCCTCGCCGGCACCGGAGGCGACGAACTCTTCGGCGGCTACCACTCCTTTCAGATGATTCAGCGCCTCCAGCGGCTGGCCGTGGCTCCGGGATTCCTGCTCCGCGCACTGGCCTTGCTGGCTTCGGCGCCCCATCAGCTCATGTGGATGCTCGGCATCGCCCCCGGTCAGACCGGCGCCTGGAAGCTGGACTCCGCGCTCGCCGCCACACCCGATCTCCTCCGACTCTACCAGAGCATGTACATGCTCTTCAATCGCTCAACGCTCACCAGGCTCTACAGCCGGTCCGACCTCCCTTGCGGACTCGAAAAGTCCCTCCGCGACGAACTCCTCGACGACATCGCCCATCGCCACCCGCTCGACGCCGTCTCTCTCCTGGAATTGCGCCTCTTCCTCGGCGCCCGCCTCCTCCGCGACACCGACGCCGCAAGCATGGCCGCGTCGCTCGAGGTCCGCGTCCCGCTGGTTGATCACCAGATCGCCGAGGCCGCCTTCTCCCTCGAGCCCCGCACCCGATACGGCCGCCTCGGAGAAAAGACGCTCCTGCGAAGCATCGGACTCGTCGGCCTCGATCCTCAGATCTTCAATCGCAAAAAGGCCGGCTTTGTTCTCCCCTTTGCTCAGGCTCTCCGCGTTGAACTCCGACCCCTGGCCGACCAGCTCTTCGCCGATCAGGCCCTCCTCAAACGGGTCGGGCTGAACCCCCGAGCGGTCTGGATGCTCTGGATCGCCTTCCTCTCCAACCGCAAGGGTGTCTATTGGACCCGCATCTGGGCCCTGTTCTCCCTGCTGTGGTGGTGCCGCGAACACCGGATGAGTCTGCATGAGCCATGATGCCATGAGCGACCGTTACGTCATCATCTCTCCAGGCCGAAACGAAGCCGCTTTCTTGCGCCGAACGCTCGACAGCGTCATCGCTCAGACCAGACGCCCAGACCTCTGGGTCATCGTCGACGACGGCTCCACCGACGCTTCTCCCCGCATTCTCCAAGAGTACGCCGCCAGGCACGACTGGATTCGCGTCGTCCGTCGCACCGACCGCGGCAGCCGCTCGGTCGGCCCCGGCGTCATCGAGGCGTTCTACCAAGGCCTTGAGCTCGTGACACTCAGCGACTACGAGTTCGTCTGCAAGCTTGATCTCGATCTCGATCTGCCGCCCCGATACTTCGAACTGCTCATCGATCGCATGCGCGCCGAGCCCCGCCTTGGCACATGCTCCGGAAAAGCGTATTTCCCGGGCCCCGCCAACTCCTCCAAGGACTTTCGCGGAGAATTAATCAGCGAAAAAATCGGAGACGAAGTCTCCGTCGGCGCCAGCAAGTTCTACCGCGTGGCCTGCTTCAACCAGATCGGCGGCTTCGTCCGTCAGGTCATGTGGGACGGCATCGACTGCCACCGCTGCCGCCAGCTCGGCTGGATCGCCTGCAGTTGGGACGATCCGGAGCTGCGCTTCATCCACCTCCGCCCCATGGGCACCAGCGACAAGGGCTATCTCCGAGGCCGTTTCCGCTGGGGATACGGCCAGTACTTCATGGGAACCTCCCCGTTGTACATGGCCGCGAGCGCCGCTTATCGAATGACCAGACCACCCTTGATCATCGGAGGCCTCGCCATGATGTGGGGCTACGCGGCCAGTCTGGTCTCCCGAAAGCCGAAATACAACGACACGGACTTCCGCCGCTTTGTTCGACGATCGCAGATCCGAAGCCTGCTGGTCGGCAAAGCCAGGGCGGCTGCTGAAGCCCACGCCGCCGGTGCGGCCGTCTGGAATCCGTCAGCTCCCGCCATCAAGCATCCGATCTGATCTGCTTGACCATCCCGTTTCTCAACCTCAGGACCAGCAGCATGACCACCTTCGAGCAACTGAATCTCCGCCTCACCCGCGAGCCGCTCATCGGCATCATCGGCCTCGGCTACGTCGGCCTCCCCCTTGCCGACGCCTTCCACACCGGCGGCTGCCGCGTCCTTGGCTTTGACATCGACCAGGCCAAGATCGACGCCCTGGCTACCGGAACCAACTACCTCAAGCACCTCGGTGCTGAGATGACCACCCGCCTCGCCTCCAGCGACCGCTTCTCCGCCACCACCGACTTCTCCCGCCTCGCCGAGCCCGACGCGATCATCATCTGCGTCCCCACCCCCCTCGGCCGCCACAACGAGCCCGACATGTCCTACGTCATCAACTCCGCGCGAGACGTCGGCCGCGCCGTCCGCCCCGGCCAGCTCGTCGTCCTGGAGTCCACCACCTACCCCGGCACCACCCGCCAGGACATGCTCCCGGTCATCCTCCGCGAGGCCGCCGCGCGGGACGTCAACCTCACCCCCGGAACCGACCTCTTCGTCGCCTTCTCTCCCGAGCGCGAGGACCCCGGCCGCACCAGCCACACCACCCGAACCACCCCCAAGCTCGTCGGCGGACTTGACGACGCCTCCACCGATCTCGCCGTCGCCCTCTACAAACGCGCCGTCCAGGCCCCCGTCCGCGTCTCCTCCGCCGAGGTCGCCGAGGCCGCCAAGGTCCTCGAAAACATCTTCCGCGCCGTCAACATCGCCATGGTCAACGAGCTCAAGGTCATCTTTGACCACATGGGCATCGACGTCTGGGAGGTCATCGACGCCGCCGCCACCAAGCCCTTCGGATTCATGCCCTTCTACCCCGGCCCCGGCCTCGGCGGACACTGCATCCCCATCGATCCCTTCTACCTCACCTGGAAGGCCCGCGAGTACGGCCAGAACACCCGCTTCATCGAGCTCGCCGGCGAGATCAACACCCGCATGCCCCGCTACGTCGTCGAGCGCACCGTCGCCGCCCTCAATGACGACCGCAAACCCGCCGCCGGCTCGCGCATCCTCGTCTCCGGCCTGGCGTACAAGAAGAACATCGACGACGTCCGCGAAACCCCCGCCGCCGAGATCATCGAAGAGTTCTTCGCCCTCGGCTGCCACGTCGATTACCACGACCCCCACGTCCCCGTCTTCCCCCGCATGCGCAAGCACAAGCTCGAACTCACCTCCGTCCCCCTCTCCCCGCAGGCCATCGCCTCCTACGACGCGGTCGTCATCGTCACCGATCACACCGCCGTCGACTACCGCCTCTACGCCGACCACGCCCGCCTCATCGTCGATACCCGCAACGCCACCAAGGGCCTCCGTCCCTGCAAAGCCCGCGTCGTCAAGGCCTGATCACCCTCTCGCCTTCCCTGCCGCGCCGGCCCCCCACCGACATGACCGCACCGACCGCCCCGCCTCTCCCCACCATCACCCTCCAGGGCCTGCAGGTCCACGCCCTCACCGAGGCCCAGTGCGTCCAGCACGTGACCGACGAGGTCCTCGCCGGCCGGGGCGGCACCATCGTCACACCCAATCTCGATCACCTCCGCCGCTACACCCGCGACGCCGAGTTCCAGTCCCTCGTCAACGCCTGCACCCTCCGCGTCGCCGACGGCATGCCCCTGGTCTGGGCCAGCCGCGTGCAGGGCACGCCCCTGCCCGAGCGCGTCGCCGGCTCCAACCTCATCCTCTCCCTCTCTCAGGCCCTCGCCCGCCATCAGCGTTCGGTCTTCCTCCTCGGTGGCGACCCCGGCACCGCCGAAGCCGCCGCCGCGGCCCTTCAAGCCCGCTTCCCCGGCCTGCGCATCGCCGGAACCCACTTCCCGCCCTTCGGGTTTGACAAAGACCCCAACCACATCGCCCTCATCCGCGAGCAGATCAGCCGCTCCAGGCCCGATCTGGTCTTCGTCGCCGTCGGCTCCCCCAAGCAGGAACGCGTCATCCACCAGATCAAGGACTGCTGCCCCACCGCCTGGTGGGCCGGCGTCGGCATCAGTTTCTCCTTCGTCACCGGCGACGTCAAACGCGCCCCCCGATGGATGCAGAAAGTCGGCCTGGAATGGTCGCACCGCCTCATCCAGGAACCCCGCCGCCTCTTCCGCCGCTACATCATCGACGGCCTCCCCTTCTTCGTCGCACTCCTGCTTCGCTCACTCCGCGCCCGCTTCGCCCGCCCCCGCCCCGCCGACGCCGCAAGCGCGTGAGCTCATGTCCGCTCAGCCTCAACCCCGCCGCCCCGTCCTGCTCACCGGCGCCTCCGGCTTTGTCGGCGGCCGACTCGCCGCCCTCCTCCACGCCCGGGGCGACGCCCTGCTCACCCTCGGCCGTACACCCACCCACCTCACGCCCTCCGCCCACTTCCCCTGCGATCTCGCCGACACCCCGGCCCTCCCTCGCACACTCGCCCCCCTGCCCGACGTTCACGCCGTCATCCACCTCGCCGCACTGCCCGACCTGGCCGCCTGCCACGCACAGCCCGCCCTCGCCCGCGCCGTCAACACCCACGCCACCGAAGCCCTCGCCGCCTTCGCCGCCCATCGCGCCGTGCCCTTTCTGTTCATCTCCACCGACCAGGTCTTCGACGGCGCCAAGCCCCAGGGCCTCTACACCGAGGCCGATGCCCCACGCCCGCTGCACGAATACGGCCGCAGCAAACTCGCTGGCGAGCACGCTGCCCTCGCCACCAGCCCCTCCGCCGCCCCCCGCACGCTGGTCCTCCGCCTCGCCCTGGTCTACGGCCCGTCTCCCCGGGGCGACCGCTCCTGCTCTGAGCGCCTCCTGGCCGCCCTCCGCGCCGGAACATCCAGCACCCTCTACACCGACGAGCACCGCTCCCCGGTCGCCGCCACCGATGTCGCCCACGCCATCTCTTTGGCCCTTGATCAATTGGTTCTCGGACGACCCCTCCCCCACATCCTCCACCTCGCCGGCCCACACCGCCTCTCCCGGTTTGAACTCGGCCTCGCCATCGCCCGCGCCGCCAACCTCCCCGCCACCGGCCTCCACCCCGCCCCGCAGCCCACCAACGCCATCCCCCCGAGACCCCGCGACGTTTCCATGTCTCCCGCTCTTGCTTCCACCATTTTGGGGTGGCATCCACAGGCCGTCTCCCCGGCCACCGTCGTCGGTACCTGAAGCATCCTTCCCCTATCCGCCCACCTCACCTCACCATTATCCGGCCATGCACCGCCCCAATCCGGCGACCTTCCCAACCTCCCTGCCGTCACAGTCCCGCCCCGTTCTGGTCAGTTCCTCAGGGGTTTCGCACCCCCCTCCCATATAATGTCGAAAACCTCCGAGGTATCCGACCTCCAGCCCGTGCCATGCGCCGCCCACACCCGCATAACAGCCCCGGGACTTCCCTTGGCGAACCTCCGCACCCTGCGGAGCGTTGGACGCCTTGGACCCCGCTGCCACACACCATGACCCGCCTCCACGCGGGAGGAGAGATTCCGCGGTGACATCCCTGGCCCGTCCCAACCTCAGCGGTTCGCAAGCCGCGCCCGATGCTCGTGCCGATGGGCCCGGCCCCGCCACTCGCTCGGTCGCGCTGGTGGCGGTCCTCGCCGGCACCCTCCGCCCGACCGCCTGGGACCGCTCCATCTCCCGCTCCATCCTCGACCTCCCCGTCGATGCCCGCACAACCGTGCTCAACCGCTGGCGCCGCCACACCGCAGACGCCGCCCGCTCCCTGGGCTTTGCTGTCCCCTCGCTTCACGTGCTGCTCACCCGAGGCTCCACACCCCCCGCCGTCACCGATGCCCCCGACCTCTGCAACGCCAGCATCAAGGTCGATCAGGCCGAGTTCCCCGGCACCGGCGGAGCCCTCCGCCACGCCGCCCTTGGCCTGCCCGACGATGCCCGCGTGCTGGTGGTCTCCGGCCAGCAGGTTCCCCTTCGCCCGCTGGATGAACTGCTCGCCCGCCTGTTCGACACCGGGGGTGATCTGGCCATGTGCGCCACCGACGACGGTCTGCCCGTCGGGCTCATGCTGACCTCCGCCCGGCTGCTGGGTGCCATCCGCGAGACCGCCTTCAGCGACTTCAAGGAGCAGGCCCTCCCCGAACTGGCCAAACGCTTCGACATCCGCGTGCTCCACTCGCCACGCACCTTCGCCGCCCCCATCCGCACCATGGACGGCTACCTCGCCGCCCTGCGGGCCCTGGCCAAGGGCGACCGCCAGGTCAGCCTCTCCCCCTGGACCGAAGACTGGTCCTCCTCCTTCAGTGTCGTCGAACCCGGCGCCACCGTGGACCCCTCCGCCCGCCTGCACGACTCGGTCGTCCTCCGCGGCGCCGTCGTGGCCCCCGGCGCGCTGGTCGTCCGCTCGGTCGTCTGCTCCGGCGCCCGCGTCAACGCCGGCGAGCGCCTCGTCGACACCCTGCTCTCCGCTCGCGGTGCCAGGACCGGCAACGGAGGCCAGGCATGATCCCGCGCATCCTCGCCAAGCAGGGCTGGAACCTCGCCCACATCTGGGTCGCCATCCTCCTCGCCGCCGTCGGGGTCCTGATGACCCTCGACGCCTGGAAGGACATCCTCCTCATCGCCTACGTCGACCCGGAGATGAGCCACATCGTCCTCGTGCCCGTCGTCGCCGCCTACCTCGTCTGGGTCCGCCGCCTCCGCCTGCGCACCTGCCCGCCGACCGGCCAGGCCCTCGGCCCCATCATCGTCGCCGGCGGCGCCATCATGTACCTCCTCGGCTACTACCAGGCCATCCAGGTCGCCTGGCACCTCGGCGCCGTCATTGTCGCCGTCGGCTGCATCGTCACCGCCGCCGGCAAGCACGTCCTCTTCCGATTCGCACCCGCATTCGCCGTCCTCGCCTTCCTCGTCCCCGTGCCCGGCACCCTCCGCCTCGCCCTCGCCGGCCCCCTCATGGAGTACGGCGCCGCCGCCACCCAGATCGTCCTGGAAACCTTCGGCGTCATCGTCGACCGCTCCGGCAACCTCCTCTCGGTCAACAACATTCCCGTCGCCGTCGCCGAGGCCTGCAACGGCATGCGCATGGTCTTCGGACTCGTGCTCATCGTCTACGCCTTCGCCTACGGCCTCCCCCTCCGCAACTCCGTCCGCGTCTTCCTCCTCCTGGCCAGCCCCGCCGTCGCACTGTTCTGCAACGTCGTCCGGCTTGTCCCCACCGTCCTCATGTACGCCTGGTCCACCAAGGAGCGGGCCGACAGCTTCCACGACCTCTCCGGCTGGGTCATGCTCCCCATCGCCTTCGGCGTGCTCTACGGCGTGTACATGCTCCTCAAATGGGCCCTGGTCCCCGTCCAGAGGCTCAACCTGGCCTATCAGTGAGAAAACCCGTGCGACGGCTCCTCGTCCCCATCCTGTGCACCTGTGCGATCATGGCCGGCCTCGCGGCCGACCAGCTCCGCCGTCCCGCCGCCCGGGACGTTGACGCCTATCACGAGCGCGTCCGCGCCGCCGTCATGTCCCTCCCCACCGAATTCGGCAACTGGCGAAGCCGCGAAGAGTCGATCCCCCCGCAGGCCATGGAGCTCCTCCGTCCCAACGCCCTCTTCGGCCGGACCTTCTTCAACGACGACGGCAAGGGCGGCACCGTCTACGTCATCCAGTCCCGCGATGTCCGCGATCTTCGCGGACACTACCCCCCCGTCTGCTACCCCGCACACGGATGGCAGGAGGGCCAGTACAGCCAGCCCCAGACCATCACCGTGACCGACAGCCACGGCACCATGCACATCCCCATCCGCCGCTACGAGTTCGTCCGCCAGAACATGAACCAGCAGATCAGGCTGGTCACCTACTGCTTCTTCGTCCTCCCCGAACAGCCCCTCACCTGGGACATGCAAGCCGTCTACAAGGCCGCCGGCTCACCCACCGTCCGCCACCTCGGCGCCGCTCAGGTTCAGCTCGCCATGCGAATGGGCACCCCGGTTCAGGACGAACCGGCGCTCCTCACCGAACTGCTCCGGCCCGTCCTTCCCGCCGTCCGTGAGATTCTCAATCAGTCCCGCGCGGCCGATACCACCGGCCCCCACGCAGGGCCCGCGGGGCCGATCACCCCGGCCCCGGCGCAAGGAGTGGCCCGATGACCATGCTCCCACAAGGCAGCGGTACGTTGGCCCTGCCGCCCGCTCAGAATGACCCGCTCTTCGGACCCCAGGACGCCGGCGGCCAGATCAACGT
>JAJTDF010000025.1 GCA_021294835.1 Planctomycetaceae bacterium | reverse complement strand
GGGCGGCGGCGCGGTGAACGGCGCCGATGAACGCGCCGGAGCCGCCGCCGATCATGCCGAGGCGGACGCGCTGGACGGATGGATGAGAAGTGGCAGTGCTCAAGGGCGACTCACGGAGTTCGGGTGCGGGGCGGTGTGGATGGACCGACGGTCAGGGCTGGGCTGGGGGGAGCGGCGCGAGCCGCGTGGACGGGTGGGCACGCAGGCGGGTGAGATACGCCTCGAGCCAGCCGCGGTTGCGATCGGGCCGGGCGTGGGCGAGGAGGATGGACTCGACGTCGGCGGCGTCGATGCGATCCGAAGCGGCGCGAAGGGCATCGAAGCTGTTGCGCACGGCAACCTGCACCGGGATGCGTTCGGGGTTGATGTCGATACCGAAGTACTCGCGGTAGCCGTGGAGTTTGAGCACGAAGACCGCGGCCTCGAGCAACTCGGGGCTGACCGAGCCGACGGTGAGGTCCTGGTCGTAGTTGCCCAGGGGCTGGCTGTTCCAGTGGGTGTGGGCCAGGCGGCCTTCGCTCAGGGGCCAGGAGAAAGCACACGCGGGGTCCTCAAAGCCCATCAGCAGGTGGCCCATCTCGGGGTTCATGCAGCACAGGGCGTGGCCTTGGGCGAGCAGGGCGGTGTTGACCGGGTTGCGGAGGCGGCGTTCGACGTGGTGACCGAGGAGCACGCCCTCGGGGGTGGTGCCATAGAGGATGCGGCCCCGGGGCTCATAGGGCTTGGGCTCGAAGGCGATGCGGACGCCGGGCACCGCGTCCATGGCCTCGGCCAGGCCGTCGGCGAAGCGGGCCCGGGCGGAGGCAAAGTCCACCCCGAAGGTGTTCTCCACGCCATCGATGCCGGGCCACACGATGGCGAAATCGGTGTTCAGTTGCCGGTTGAGCCGCAAGGCAGCGATGGTGCGATCAATGGCGTGACGGCGGGCCTCGGGCAATGGGCTGGAGAGCGAGCCGAACTCGTAGAGGGGGTCATAGAACAGCAGCGGGATAACGCTGAGCACGCGGATGCCGGTGGCGGCGGAGAATGCCTGCCAGATGTGCAGGTTGTCCTCGTTGATCTCGTTGGGGTAGTGGGCTTCAAGGGCGGCCAGGCCGGCCGGAGCCAGTTCGGCGGCCAGATCAAGCCGTTGCTGCAGATCAAGGATCGGCCCGTAGGGGGCGTGGAAGCGACTGGCAGCGGGCGAGAAGTACCAGATGCCGGCGGAGAAGCGCAGATCCAGGCGGAAGTTCTGCAAGTGCTGCACCTGTTCATGCAGCGAGCGAACGGCGGTCTGGGGACGAAGATCAGCCAGCGGCATGGGGAGGCTCCAGGGCGGACAGGCTGTGCATGGCAGGAACCAGCGGAGGGTAGAGGTCGGCGTAGATGCACTGGGCAGCGCGAAGCGTGTCGGGCAGGGGTCGGGGGGCCATCGGCGGGCCGACGGGCACCATGTGGTCGCACGCAACGGCCACCGAGGGGAACTCGCCGACGGCCACCGCACCAAAGACCGCGCCGCCCAGCGCGCTGCCGCCGGACTCGCTCACGGGCGATTGCACCGCAAGCCCGTACAGATCAGCCTGTAGTTGCCGCCAGAACGCGGCACGGTTGCCCCCGCCAGAGAGCCGCACCGCGGTGGGCCGGTGGCCGACGGCCCGCATGAGGTCGAGCATCTGGGTCATGCCGAAGGTGACGCCTTCGATGACGGCACGCAGCAGGTGGCCCCGGCTGTGGCGGATGGTCAGACCCACCCAGCCGGCACGGGCCAGCGGATCAGGATGCGGGCAGCGCTCGCCGGTGAGATACGGCAGGAAGACCAGGCCGTCGCAGCCCGGCGGCGCTGCTTCGGCTTCGGCGAGCAGCCGCTCCCACGGCTCGCCGGGTGCGAGCACGGTGCGGGCCCACGACAAGGCCCCGCCCGCCGAGAGCATGCAGCCGGTGTTGCACCAACCGCCGGGCGACCCGGCAGCGCCGTCGGCGGCGCACATGCTCAGCACCCGAGCACGCGGGGCATCAGCCCGGAAGGCGGCATCGTGGACCAGCATCACCCCGCTGGTGCCCAGCACGGCCAAGGCCATGCCCGGCCGCACCACGCCGGCGCCGACGGCCGCGGCCATGTTGTCACCGGTGCCCATGGCCACCGGCGTGCCGGCGAGCAGGCCGGTGGCACGGGCGGCGGCGGGTGTGAGCACGCCGGCGGTGCAGGCCGACTCGCTGATCGCCGGCAGCAGGCGGGCGGGCAGGTCCATGGCGGCGAGCATCTCCGCCGACCAGGTGCGACGGGCGACATCGAGCATCAGCGTGCCGGCAGCGTCGCCGACATCGGTGCCCAGCGTGCCCGTGAGGCGATAGCGGAGGAAGTCCTTGGGGAGCAGCAGCGTGCCGACGCGGGCGAACAGATCGGGCTGGTGCTGCCGCACCCACAGCCACTTCGGCAGCGTGAAGCCGTTGAGCACCGGGTTGCCGGTAAGGCCGAGCAGCCGTGCGGCGGCAGCGGCGCGATCCGTGCGATGCAGCCGGGCGAGCACCTGTTCGCACTGCGGTCCGGTGCGCTGGTCGTTCCAGAGGATGGCGGTGCGGAGCGGGCGGGCTTGGCCAGCGGGGTCCGCGGCGGCATCGGCCCCCATGAACACCGCGCCGTGCATCTGCCCGCTGAGGCCGATGGCGGCGATGTCGGCCGGGGCGGCGCCCGAGGCGGCCAGGCACTGACCGATGGCCAGGACGCTGGCCCCCCACCACTGCTCGGGGTCCTGCTCGCTCCAGGCTCCCGAGCCGTCGCCGGCTGAGGTGATCAGGTCATGCGGACCGGAGCCTTCGGCCACCAGATGGCCGTCGGCCGTGCACAGCACCGCCTTGGTGGCGCTGGTGCCGACATCGATGCCGAGGAACAGGGGAGGACGGGGGGGGCGGGCGGGCATGGTCAGGGGCAGGGTACCGGGATGGGCCGCTCGCAGCCCACCGTCGCCGGCAACGGCGGGCCGACGCCGCCGGTATCCTCCCGAGAGGTTCGCCCCCGCGTTGGTCCCCCACTTCGAGCAGCACGCATGACCACCGACCTTCTCTCTCCCGCGCGTTCCTGTATCCGGAAGCACCGCCTGCCAGCATCGATACTGGCGCTCATGACCGGACTGGCCATCCTGGCCCCGCTCTCGCCGGCTGCCGGGCAGAGCACGCCGGCGCCGGCTCCGGCGCCAGCCCAGGTAACGCTGACGTTGGCCCCGATCTTCAGCGACGGTGTGGTGCTGCAACGCTCAAGCACGGCCCGCGTGTGGGGCTTCGCCAAGCCGGGTGACACGGTGACGCTGCATCCATCCTGGACGCCAAGCACCACCATGCCCCTGAGCAGCACGGCGGGAGCGGACGGGCGGTTTGAGTTCCGCCTTGACACGCCGGCGCGGGCGGCGAGCGGGGCGCAGTTTGAGGTCCGCAGCGGCGGGCAGACAGCGGTGGTGCGTGATGTGCTGTTCGGCGAGGTGTGGGTGTTGGGCGGGCAGTCGAACATGGAATGGCTGCTGGCCCAGAGCGAGGGCGGCATGGAGGCGGCGGGTGCGGTGGGGACAGGCGCGAACGTGCCGGAGGTGCGGTCGTTCATCGTGACCAACACGGTGGCGGCGGCCCCGCAGACGCGGACGCCGGGGGTGTGGGTGGCGGCGGGCAAGCCGGAGAACGCCCGGCGGATGAGTGCCGTGGGCTTCCACTTCGCTGACGAGTTGCGGCGGCGGCTGGGGGAGAGCGTGCCGGTGGGTCTGGTGCAGTGCGAATGGGGCGGCACCGCGGCCGAGAGCTGGGTGAGCCGCGAGGCTCTGGCGGGCTTCGCCGAGTTCGCCGAGCGGCTGGCGGCGTTGCCGACGGCCAAGGGCAACCTGCCGCCGTCGACGGTGACGGGGCTGTACAACGGCATGGTGGCGTCGATCGCCGGGTACACCGCGCGGGGCGTGCTGTTCTACCAGGGCGAGGCGAACATCGGCCGCTACGAGCGGTACCGCACGCTGTTCCCGGCACTGGTGACCGACTGGCGGAAGGCCTGGAATCAGCCGGAGTGGCCGTTCCTGTTCGCGCAGATCGCGCCGTATCGCTACGACAGCCCGCCAGACCTGGCCGCGTGGCTGCGTGAGGCGCAGACCGAAGCGCTCAAGCTGCCCCGCACCGCCATGGTGCCCACGGTGGACGTGGGCGACCGGTTTGACATCCACCCGCGCGACAAGCGGACGGTGGGCGTGCGCTTCGCGCAGGCGGCGGCGGCGATGGTGTACGGCAAGGCCGATGCGCCCATGCAAGGGCCGAAGCTGCTTGAGGCCAGATTCGTCGATGGAACTGCAACGTTGAAGTTCGACCCGGCGGACGGACAACTGGCTGTGAGCGGCAATGAACTGAAGGGCTTCATGCTGGCCGGAGCGGACCGGCGGTTCTGGCTGCCGGGCCCGGACCGGGTGCGGATCCAGGGGCACACGGTGGTGCTGTCTCACCCCAACGTGCCGATGCCGGTGGCGGTGCGGTACGCCTGGATGGATGACCTGGAAGGCACGCTGGTGAGCGATCGCGGGTGGCCGGCGGCGCCCTTCCGCACTGACGACTGGCTGGCGATGGAGCGGGCACCCGGCGGACTGAGCGTGAACAACATCGATCTGGTGCGTCCGCTGATGGGGGCCGGGCCGTGGACCGCGCTGCTGACTGCGGACCACTTCACCGGCGGGCAGGGCTGGATGCTGACTGCGGACGAGCAGCAGGCCGTGTCGGTGGCAGGCAACGGCGGGAAGTCGCTGGTGATGCTGCCGGCGTCGCCGGGCGACTGGGTGATGGAACTGGTCTGGCGGGCCCGGACCGTTGGGGCCCGCGGCGGGCTGTTGGTGTGCGCCGACGACCCGGGCGAGGGCGGTGCGGCCCCGGCAGGGATTCTTCTGCGGATGGACGACGGACCGCCGGGCGAGAACCGCACGCTGGACGGGGATATGGAGCCGCTGGGCGGGGCGGCGATGCTGCCCTCGAACGGGCGCAAGGGAAGCACCGCAGCCTTCCCCACCGAGCGGCGGAGCAATCGCTCGCCGATGTGGAACCACTGGCGGGTGGAACGCAAAGGGGAGGACCTGAGCCTGGCGGTGAACGGCAAGGTGGTCACGCGGGCTATGGGCGTGCAGACGCGCATCGGGCGGGTGGGGCTGTGGGCCGAGCAGGGACAGATTGAGGTGCGTGACTGGGTGCTGCGCCGATCCGCGGGACGCTGAGGCGCATCGTCACGAGCAGGGACTCAGGCCGACCGGGGAACACGGCACGTGCGGCTGGGACTTGGCGCCAGCAGTACGAAAAAGCGGGCCCGGATCGTGTGACCGATCCGGACCCGCCATCTGGAGGTACAGGGATCAAGCCGCCGGGCGGGATGTCTCCCTTGCCCGACGGGGATGGTGCGGGGGTTACGGGCAGCCGCTGGCGAAGGCGGCGATGAAGGCGTTGAAGTCGTCGCCGGTGATCAGACCGTCAGCCGGGGGCTGGCCGCCGATTCCGACGATATCAGCCAGGGAGTTGTTGGAGCCGAAGGCGTTGATGAAGGCGATGAAGTCGTCACCGGTGAGGCTTCCGTCGGCCGGGGGCAGACCGCCGATGCCGACGATGTCGGCCACGCACGGCGCGCCGGGGGTGAAGGCCAGCGAGAACTGACCGGACCCGGAGCCGAAGGTGGTGGTGACGCGGAAGAGCAGCGGCACACCGGCCTGCACCGGCAGGTTGCTCAGGGTGCTCTGGAAGAAGCAGTCGCCCTCGAAGACGTCGTTGCTGCAGGCGGTCTCGGCGCCGCCGCATTCGGCGTAGGCGGAGAGGACGGTGTTGAGTTCGGTCAGGCCGCCGCAGGTGGAGATGGTGACGGTGCCGGCCGAGGGGGCGGTAAAGGTGTACCAGACATCCGGCCCGGTGGAGAAGGCGCACTCGGAGACCGCGCCCTCGGCAGAGGCCTCGCTGGTGTCGAAGGGGTTCAGGCCGACGACGGCGGGGATGGCGTTCTGGCAGAGGTCATTGGCGGGGCGGGCGGGCGCCTGGGAGATGGAGAGGTTCAAGCGGCCGTCGCCGCCGAAGAAAAAGGGCGAAGAGGCGACGCGGACGAGCACGGGCACACCGGCCTGCACGGGCAGGAAACGGATGCGGCTGTTGCTGTTGGGGTTGCACTCGGGCGGCAGGTCGACGTTGTCGCTGCAGGCCAGTTCGGCTCCTCCGCAGGCGGAAAAGACCGAAAGTACGCTGTCGTAGCCGGACCCGCAAGTTTCAATGCGGGCGTTGCCGGTGAACGACGGCACGTAGCGGTACCAGACGGCGGCGACCGACTCCTCGACACAGGAGGCGGAGCCGTCGCTGGTCCAGTTGGTGCAGATGGCGGCGGTGGCGGTGCCCTCGGACATGGTGATGGCCGCGGCGCAGGTGGAGTTGGCCGGCGTGGGGATGGAGGTGTCGGCGGTGACGACCGACGGGGTGGAGGTGATGGCTCCGCCCGGCGAGGTGATCACGACGTCGTAGGTGCCGGCGTCCTGCAGGGCGCGACGGGCGAAGAACAGCCGCGGGCTGGTGGCGCCGAAGACCTCGGACCCCCACGGGGTGGGGCCGTCGGTGATGGGCTGGCCGTTGCGGCGCCACTGGTAGGTGAAGGGGCCGGAGCCGATCACCGACACACTCAGGCCGATGGAATCGCACAGGTTGAGCGTGGCGGTGGGGTCAGGCTGGCTGATGATCAGCGGGGCGACGGGGCCGCCGCCGGCGAGCTGCACGACCCACTGACCGCCGAAGAACGAGCCGCCGGCGATGGTCAGGCCGTCATCGGAGATCGACTGGGCACCGGAGATGTCGTTGTCGTTGACGGTCGGTCCGCCGAGCGCGACGATGTGATCGGCCAGGGTGCGGGTGCCGGTGGCCTGCGTCCAGATGAATGAGGTGGAGAAGCGGTCAAAGAAGAACTCGCCCCGGTAGGTGAGCGTGCCGACGACGACCGAACCGTCGCCGTTGACGGCGGTCGGCTCGACGGAGCTGAGCTGCCACGAGGGGTCGGGCAGGCCGGAGGGGGCCGTCAGCGGGGCGGGGATGGAGCTGCCGGTCCAGACACCGGCGGCCTTCCTCCAGATGCGCCCGCCGGTGCCGGCGGTCTCGCCGAAGACAAAGCCGACGGCGGTCGAGCCGTCAGTGGAGATGTCGGGCACGGCGTCGACCGAGGCGTTGTTCACCGCGTCAAGGAACTGGGCCGACCAGACGCCGGTGACGGAGTTGCGCTCCCACACGGTGGCATACATCGTGTCGCTGGCGCCGTCGATGGAGGCGTTGCCGCCGGCGACCTGACCGTTGCCGCTGACGGAATTGGCCCGCGTGCGGCCGAAGCCGGAGGGATGCTCGAGCGGGGTGGACTCGCCGGTGACGGCGTCGAAGATGAAGCCCAGGTTGGTGCCGCTGTAGGCCAGACCGACGATGTAGCGGCCGTCGGCGGAAAGGTCGTAGCCGGTGCTGACGGTGTTGAATGCGAGCGTGGCGGCGGGGATCGGGGTCACCTGGCTCCAGACGCCGCCGGTCCAGCGGCCGGCGATGTCGGCGTCGGCCGGGAAGCCGTTGGACCCATCATTGAGCAGCATGCCGGCGAGAACCTGACCGTTGCCGGAGATGCCGATGAGCTGGTTGCTCCCGGGGATCTGGGTGAAGCCGATGGTGGGGCTGATCTGCAGGCGGATCAGGCCGCCGGAAGAGCTGAACGAGTTGGAGGCGAGGAAACCGCCGCCGGCGCTCAGCCGCGGAGCGGAACCGGAGGGGAGCTGAATGATGCGGGGCTGGGCAGCGGCGGCCGAGACCAAGCCGGCGGCTGCGAAGAGGGCGACAACAGCGGAACGATGCATGCGAGGATCTCCTGTGCGAGCGGATCAGCCCGGCCAGCCCCCACGGCGGCCGAGCGAAACAGCGGGCCCGTGCCGGTTGAGCGACACGGACCCGCCATCTGGAGGCGGATATGCAATCCGTCGGGCGGGACTTCTCCGATCACCCGACGGGGATGGTGCAGGGTTACGGGCAGCCTTCGGCGAACGAGGAGATGAAGGCGTTGAAGTCGTCGCCGGTGATCAGGCCGTCCGGCGTGGAGGGCAGGCCGCCGATGCCGGTGATGTCGGCGAGGAGATTGCCGGAACCGAAGGCGTTGATGAAGGCGACGAAGTCGTCACCGGTCAGGACATTGTCGCGCGGCGGGAGGCCGCCGATGCCGACGATGTCGGCGGCGCAGGCGGGGCCGGTGGAGGTGAAGGCCAGGTCGAACGAGCCCGAACCGTTGAGCGTGGCGGAGTTGCCGGTGATGCGGAAGAGGATGGGCACGCCGGCCTGTGCGGAGATGTTCGAGAGGGTGCTCTGGAAGGTACAGGGGCTGACGCTGGTGTTGTCATTGCAGGCGATCTCAGCGCCGCCGCAGGAGGCATAGGCCGTCAACACTGTGTTCATGGTGGTGCCGCCGCAAGTGGTGATGGTGACCTGACCGGCGGTGGGAGGCGTGAAGCGGAACCAGACGTCGGGTCCGGTGCCGGTGCGGCAGGAGGAGGTCGTGCCCTCGTTGAAGGCCTCGACGGTGCTCCACTCGTTGAAGCCGACGACCGCCTCGGTCGCGCCGGCGCAGGTGTCGTTGGGGGGCGGGGCCGGGGCCTGGAAAACGTTGAGGGTCATCTGGCCGCCGGAGGGGGACGAGCTGCCGGAGGCGACGCGGATGAGCACCGGCACGCCCAGCTGGACGTTCAGGTTGCGGATGCGGCTGGTGGAGTTGAGGTTGCAGGCGGGCAGGCCGGTGGTGTTATCGTTGCAGGCCAGCTCGGTGCCGCCGCAGGCGGAGAAGACCGAGACGACCGTGTCGTAGTTGGAGCCGCAGGTGTCAATCCGGACCGAGCCGGTGAACGACGGGGTGTAGCGGTACCAGACCGAGGCAATTGATCCGCTGCGGCAGGAGGCCGTGCCGGTGGTGTTCCAGGCGTTGCAGATACTGGCGTTGACGGTGCCCTCGGCCATGTCGATGGCAGTGGCGCAGGACTGGTTGGAGGGGACGGGGGCGGTGCTGTCAATGCTGAGCACGGCGCCGTTGGACGTGACGCTGCCGGCAGGGCTGGAGACCACCACGGTGTAGGTGCCGACGTCCTCAGGACGGCGGTTGTTGATGAACAGTGCGGAGGTGGTGGCGCCGCTGATGGAGGAGCCCCAAGTCGTAGTGCCGTTGCTGATGTTCACGCCGTTGCGCTGCCACTGGAATGTGAACGGACCGGAGCCGGCAGCGGCGACGTTGAGAGCGACTGAGCTGCACAGGCTCAGCGTGACGGTTGCCGGGGGCTGCTGGACGATCACCGGCGGGATGGCCGGGCCGGTGGCATTGAGCTGGAGGATCCACGGAGCCACGCCGAGGCCGGCGCCGGAGATCGTCTGGCCATCTCCGGAGATGGTGGCGAACGTGGCGCTGAGCGTGCCGAGGCCGGCGGCGCCCAGGGAGATCGCGTAATCCCGCAGGTCCCGCGTGCCCAGCGTCGGCGTCCAGATGAACGGCGAGGAGAAGCGCTGGAACCCGCCGGGTGAATAGGTCAGGATGCCGACGATCGTGTTGCCGTCGGCGCTCACGGCGGTCGGGTTGATAAGGGTCAGCGGCCAGGTCGGGTCGGTGAGGTTCGACGGCGGGGCTGCCGGCGCCGGAATCAGCGTTTCAACCCACGCGGTGCCGACCTTCTTCCAGTACCGGCCCCGGGTGCCGGAGATGTCCGTCAGCACGCCGATGGCCGTGCTCCCGTCGGCGGAGATGTCCGGGACGGCGTCGACCGAAGCGTTGACCGTGCTGTTGAGGAAGGAGGCGACGTACTGCTGCGTGGACGGATTCCACTCCCAGACCGTCGCGTACATCGTGATATTGCTTCCGTCGGTGCTGGAGTTGCCGCCGGCAACACGGCCATCTCCGCTGATGGAGTTCACCCGTGCGCGACCGAAGCCGGAGGGGTGATTGACGGTGTAGGACTGGCCGAGTTGATGGTCGTAGATATAGCCGACGTTCACACCGCTGTAGGCCAGGCCGCAGACGAAACGGCCGTCGGCCGACAGGTCATAAGCCGTGGAGATGGTGCCGCTGAGCACGGTGGCAGCATCCACCGGAGCGACTTCGGCCCAAACGCCGTTCGCCCAGCGGCCGCCGATGCTGGCGCCGACCGGGAAGCCGTTGACGCCCGAGTTGGACAGATTGCCGCCGAGGATCAAACCGTCGGCGGAGATGCCAACGGGGGGCTGAGTGGTGCCGGTGATGGTCTCGGCGGTGAAGGCGGGCTGGAGGCGATAGCGGATGATGCCGCCGTTGCCCGAACTGGCGAAGGTCTGCCCGTCATGGCTGAGGCGAACCTGACCGCCGGAGGAAAGTTGAATGAGCCGCGGCTGGGCCACAGCGACGTTGCCTGCAACGACCAGCAGGCCGAGTGCGGCGAGGATGGAGCGGGGCGAACGGGACATTTCTGGATCCTCCAGACGGATTGGGGGGTCGACGGGAAGCCAGCGCAGACGGTGGGCTGACCGGTGGAGAGAGTGTAATCGGAGCATGCGGTTCTGCAACCAAAATTGGCAAAGTTTCCAGAAACATGTTTGGATTTGTTGCTGGACGTGAGCCGATGCGCTATTCTGTACGGTCGGCGCACGGGATTAGGCGATTGATGGTCAGGCAGCCTTCGGTTGCCCTGATCTCGCGCCGGAAACTGCGTATCCGTGGGAGTCAAGCCTTTGGAACACACCGCCCTGAAAGCCCCAAGTTTCAAGGACGATCTTGATTCGCTCTGCCAGCGGATTCGCGGGGCCATGACTGATTTGCTGACCGAGGCCGGGGGCGAGCCGGAGGCTCCGGCGGCACTCTCGCGGCACCTGCAGGTGAGTCGGACGCTGGCCTGGCGTGTATCGAAAATCGCAACGGCGACCAAACCTCTGGCGGTGCTGGAGTTTCTGCCCCGCCATGGCAGCATCGAGATTCTGCTGAGCGCGTGCCAGCGGGCGGGGGCCGGGGAGCGGGCGGTGGAGCGGATCCGCACGGCGGTGGCGGCGCTGGATGAACTGGTGGCGACGCACGCGGGCGACCGCGAGACGCTGGACATGATGCTGGCCGACGACGGTGACACGTCGACGACGGCGATCATGGAGAGCCGGCGGCAGGCGTTCCTGGGCAACAGCGGCATCTGGGGGATCCGGTGCCGGACACGGTTCTCGCTCACGGCTCTGGGGCCGAACCACGCGGGCGACGGACTGATGGACCTTGCGATGCTGGCAGGTGTGGTGGGCGTCCGGCGGCTGCGGACGGATGTGTCGGTGCCGCTGCACGTGCGGTTCGGGTACAACGACGACGGCAGCGAGCGCACCGAATCGCAAGTGGACTCGCTGAGCGGGGACTGGGTGACAGAGGACCGGGTGCCGCTGGTGCGGGAGTTCTCGGTGGGCGGGGACGGGGAACTGCTGGCGACACCCGACCCGACCGGCGGCATCCGGTATGAACTGGCCCCCGGGCCGGTGGGCAACACAGCGCAGACAACGTGGGTTTTCGGATGGCGGGAGTCGGCGTTCGCGAGCATGTACGCCGATGAGACCAACCACTTCGGCGAACACGGGGTGCGGAACCTGATCCCCGCTGAGTCGCTGCAGGCGGACCTGCTGGTGCACCGGAGTCTGCCGATCGCCCGCAACGCGGAGACGATGCTGATCAGCGGGCTGGGCGGCGAGCGTCTGGGGCAGTTCGCGGGTGTCCGGTTTGACTATCTGCCGATGCCCGAGCGACTGCAGAGCATCGGTCACGAGCCACCGGTGGTTTCCAGCACGGTGGTGCCCCGATACCCGGACATGGTGGACCTGCTGATGCAGCGCATGAAGTGGGACATCAACCAGTTCGTCGGGTATCGACTGGTGATGAAATATCCGCCGATTCCGACGGTGGCGATGATCCGCTATCCGCTGGTCAGTCGCGGCTGAGCGAAAGACCGGGCGGCATGAACATCACGGACAGCCGGCGGCGAAGGCTGCGATGTACGCGTTGAAGTCGTCGCCGGTCAGCAGGCCGTCGGGCGGCGGAAGGCCGCCGATGGACACGATGTCGGCCAGCGACGTTCCGGCGGCGAAGGCTGCGATGAAGGCATTGAAGTCGTCGCCAGTGAGCAGGCCGTCGGGCGGGGGCAGGCCGCCGATGGACACAATGTCGGCGATGGAGCAGCCCGGTCCGCCGATGGGGAGGATCCGCCAGATGCGACCCGGGCGGGTGGGACCCACGGGGCCTTCCTCGCTGTTCATGTCGCCGACGAACATGGCGCCGGGCCTCCCGAGGATGCCCGACGGATCGAAGGCCACCTGGGTGGCGTTGATGTTGCTGAGGAAGCGGGTGAGCTGACCGGTGGGCGAGACGGTGTAGACCGCGCCGGAGCCGGGGGCGTTGGTGCCGCCGAAGCAGGCCAGGTAGAGCTCGCCGCCGAACGGGTAGCCGCCGGGCCCGAAGGTGATGAACTCAATGCCGTTGACGCGCGAGTCGCCATCGAGCAGGAGGCTCGCCTGGCCGGTCTGAGCATCCACCCGGTAGATGGGGTTGGTGTGCGGCACGCCGGACTGCGAGAAGACGAACATCGACGCGACAAAGCCGCCGCCGTAGGCGCCCGAGACATCGAACGCGAGTCCGCTCATCATGGGCTTGTCGATCGTCGGCCCCGGGGCAAAGTCGGGGAAGGTGGCAAACACGCTGGAGGCTCCATCGGGCTGAACACGGGCGAGGTAGCCGGGGTTGGGGGCGAAGAAGCCGGTCTGGACGAGTGCGTAGAGCAGGCCGTCGGGCCCATAGGCCATCTGCGCCGGCCCGAGCGGCCCGGTGCCCAGCGACGCAAAGGTGGTCGGCGCATCACCGGGCAGCACGCGACGGATCTTCTGCCGCAGCGTCTCGGTGACCAGCATGCCGGGGCTGTAGGGCGGGCGGGCGAAAAGGATGGACTGGTTGCTGAAGAAGCCTTCGGCGACCACCTCCGCCGAGAAGGGCGAGGTCACCCGCATGACCCGATCAGACACGCCGCCGGCGCAAGGGATGGTGGCTGGCAGCGGCCCCGAGGACACGTACAGCCCGGGCGGGAAGCCGCCCTCGCCGGGGGAGACGGTCAGCCCGAACGCCTTGGGCGGGTCGGCCAGGTTGCGGAAGTCCTCGTAGAGCTCGATGGTGAATCGCTGCGGCTGCTCGAGAATGGGCGTACTGAATGGCGAACACTCCGGGGAGAGCGTCACGTCGTCAAAGAACGCGCCGGTGGTGCCGTCGATCCCGGGCTCGCCGCCGTGGAGGACCACGCCGGCGATGCGGCCGACGCCCAGCGGGGCGGAGCCGGGGAACCAGATGGACTGCCGCCAGCTCTCGCAGACGTACAGCGTCACGCCGTTGTAACTGGCGGAGACGCGATCAGAGTCGAGGTCGACGTCGATCTGCAGGGGCACCCACTGGTCGCGGATCAGCGGGGTCTGCTGGGCGGCGTTGGCGACGTTGCGCACGTTGCCGGCGGTGCCGTCAAGCACCAGCCAAGCTCCATAGTGCAGCGGGCCGGGGTACTGATCGACCATGACGACATAGGCGTTGCCGGTCGCACCGGTGGGGATGTAGGTCTTGACGTCAAGCCGCCAGCGTCCGCCGGCGATGTTGACCGGGCGGATGATGTTGTCGCCCCGGCCGGTTGAGCCAGGGAGAGCGCCGACGAGCTTGACAGATCTCAGGCCGCTGGCGGCATGTTCGCTCGAGAGCACGGCGCAGGTGTCGGCCACGCCAAGGAATTCCTGCCAGCCGCCCGGGACGCAGGGCGAACCGCCGGGGTACGACTCGAAGGTGTCGGAGAGTCCCCCGGGCAGCAGACGCAGTGTGATCCAGTCCCACTCGGCGTCGACCGACGACGGCACGCCGTTGTCGAGGGTCTCGTACGCACGGAGCTCCCACCCGGTCGACGGCCCCCCCACTCCCCCCGCCTCGCACAGCGGCTGCATGACTGGGCCGAAGGACAGGCGGTCGTACGGCAGCGGATCAGCGAAGGGCGTCACGGTGATGCGTCGGCCGTGCGGCGAGGTCAGCCGAAGCCGCAACTGGTTGGCCAGCGTCGCCGGATCCACCGCGTGCACGCCGCCGCTGACCAAAACCGCCGGCAGTGGCAGTGAGGTGAACACGTCGAAGAACGCCAGGCCGTTGAACGGCTGATCGGCCAGGCCGGCGGATGCCAGGTTGCGGCGAACAGTGATCGCCTCGACGCCCGGGCGAGCGGGGAGCTGCAGCGTGATGTCAAAGGTCTGGATGACCTGCCCGGTCCCACCCGGGTTCTCCAGACGGACCATGGCCCGGGGTGCCACCTCAGCCGGGACGGTCAGGCCGGGACGGGTGTAGAAGCGCAGATCGAACTCGGTGCTTCCGCCGGGAGTGATGCCCACGCGGGTCACCGACACCTCGGCCTCCAGTTCGGGGATCAGCGACTCTGCCCGCACGAGGAACGAACTGGGCGTGGCGGACGCGTTGGCGAGCCGCAGCGTGGCGGTCGGTGCCGCGCGATCCGGGTAGTCCACGACGGACAGACTCCACGCCGGCACGACCTGAACGACGAAGAACAACTGGTCGGGCGTCGGGCCGGGCCGGAACACGTGGTACTGGTGCACGCCGGGGGCCACCGTGGAGAGGTCGATCGCGGAGCCAAAGGGAACGGGCATGCCGTCCCAGGTGACCTGCGAACCGACCCAGTTGTTGTAGAGCGCGGTGGAACTGTCCCGCGTCATCACGATGTTCTGCACGACGCCGGTCGGCATAGGGTGCACCGAGGAGCAGTACTCCTGCTCGGTGACGCGAGGGGCGGAGGTGCAGACGGACTGATCGATAGTGGTTTCGTCGATGTGCGAGTACTTGCGGGCGGAGTCGGACACGTTCTCGCACTTCTCAATCACCCGCCGGGTGGTGCAGATGCACGGGCCGCTCCACACCGAGGTGCAGGTGCGCTTGTAGGTGTCCCAGACCGTTCCGGGATCAGTCAGTTGCCATGCGGAGTAGGTGACCGTCTCGGAGGGGTTGCCGTTCCACTCGTAGGTGGTCTGTCGGGCGGATACAACAGCAGGGGCGATCAAACCGACCCCCACAAGCAGGGCGAGTCGGAGATACGCCGAGCGGAACGCACGGCGGCCGAGCCTCGCGACGTTCGGTGCATTCATGGCCTGTCCTTTGGTGTGGCCGCCCGGAACTGCGCGGCGATGCGTGAGGGATGGTCACCGAAACCGCAGCGGAAGTACGCCGCGCACGAGCAGATCACGTATCCCAAGCCGGCCCTGGGCGAGCCGCTTCGGACGCACACTTGCCAGTCTGTCTCTGCTCTCGCCTCTGCGATCAGAGTAACACAAACCGCTTGCAGCACACGATGTTTTTGGAGACTTCGGCCGCGCAGAGGACAATCCGGGCAATCTTCCCCGTGCCCGCGTGGCGGCGGTCTCGGCCGGGTTGCGGCGACTAGGCCCTGAGATGGGGTTACGGACAGCCCGCGGCGAACGCGGCGATGAACGCGTTGAAGTCGTCGCCGGTCAACAGGCCGTCGGGCGGCGGGAGGCCGCCGATGGACACGATGTCGGCCAGCGCATCGGCCGCGGCGAAGGCGTTGATGAAGGCGTTGAAGTCGTCGCCGGTCAGGGTGCCATCGGGCGGAGTGGGCGGGCCGCCGATCCCGGTGATGTCCGCGGGATTGCAGCCGACCGGCGTGGCGTTGAGCGTGCCGAGGGCGACCAGATCGCTGTTGGTGTTGAAGCCGGTTGGGTCGTTGAGAAAGTTGGCCACCAGGACGGTGACGACCGGGGAGGCCTCCGGTGAATCGATCCGGTACAGCGTGCTGCGGCTGGCCAGCAGCAGGCTGCCGCCGAGGCCGGGGGCAAGACTGACGCCCCGGTTGCCGAAGGACGCGAAAGAGAGGTTGGCGGGAATAAGCGGGGTGGGCAGCGCGGTGGGCGTGCCGTTGCCGGAGATGGCCTGATCGTGGGCCAGCACGTCAACCACGACGGTGAAGGTGCTGGCGGCATTGTCGAAGATCGCCAGCGCGTAGACCCGGGTGCGAACCTGGGGAGTCAAGAGGCTGCCAAGGTTCCACTCCGAGCACAGCACGACCCACGAAGTCAAAGCGTTGCGGGGGGCGATGGCAACGGGGTACGTCGGGCGGCGCACGCCGGGCGGGGTGAAGGTGTACATCGGCTGCGGCGCGGCGACGGCGGGCACCTGCGGGAAATTGACCACCGGGGCGTTGGGGCCGATGACCGGCCGGAGCAGGCCCCGGTAGCCGGAGGAGATGTCGACGTTGGAGGGTCCGTTGCAGACCAGCAGGCCGGACGAGGTCAGGATGGCCGAGCCGGCGACTGAGAGGCTTGTGAAGTCGGTGCTGACGTTGGCCGCCAGGGGCACGGCGGGGTCGTAACGGACGACGCGGGCGCCGTAGCCGGAGCCGCCGGAGCCGCTGAAGTAGACGTTGCTCGAGGCAGGATCGATGACCGCGTCCAGCGTGTAGATCCCGCCGGCGCCCAAGGTGCCGTTGGGGAAGGACACCGGATCGGTGCCGTACTGGAGATTGAGCGTGACGGGGTTGAACCGCACGATGGGCTCCGAGGCGATCCACATGTCCCCTCCGGGGAGCGCATCGAACCCGAAGTTGCCGCCGAAGCTGCCGCCGAAAAACGGAACCGGCGCTGTGTCGATGCCCAGTCGCATCATCCATACGCCCTCAATGGAGCGGAGGCCGTAGAGCGTCGGACCGGTGGGCACCTCGGGAACGGGGCAGACGGTCAACTCGGCGCGGGCGCTGACGCAGCCCGGGCGGCCGGACTCGGCCAGCAGGCGGGCGCGGACGGCGGGGCTGGGCGCGATGAGGTTGACCACGGCGGTCGCGGCGGCGCCGGCGGCGAGGTCCGCATCAAGGGTGATGGTTCGTTCGACGGGGTCGTAAGCCGCCCCGGGCGGAACGGGGGCGGCGAAGACCGGCGAAGCAACCGAGAGTTCGGGCGGAAGGACCAGGCGCGTCTGAGTGGACATGACTCCGCCGGTTGCGGTGCTCTGCAGGCCGATGGTCAGTTGAAGGGGCGTGCCGACGCGCACGGCCTGGCGGCCTTGGGCGGCGGGGCCGATGGTGCCGGGGCTGATGGGGCCGAGGGCGATGGCCAGTTGCAGATCGGGCAGGACGGGGATGGCCGGCGTGCTGATGAACTGGCTCAAGACCAGCGCCTGGCAGGAGTTGACTATCTGAAGGAAGGTGGAGATCCGCGTTGACACGCTGCCGACGGGCAGGCAGGCGGCCAGCCGCAGACGCAGCGTGATGGTGGCCGAGCCGGAGGCGGGCAGGTCGCCCTCCCAGGAGAGGCCGGAGGCATCGAGCGTGCTGCTGCCAGCGCTGGTAGCGAGGACCTGCTCGATCTCCAGGTTGGAGCCGATGGCGAGCACTGGCGAGGCGAAACGCAACTGGGTGCGGGGCTGAGCGAGGGTGTTGGCGAGGGTGATGGTGGCGGTGAGGGAGTCGCCGGGGCGAACGGGCGTGCCGGCGTCGGGCGTGAGGGTGGCCGAGACGGTCAGCGGATCGGTGGGCGGCACCTGCACGGCGGGGCGATCAAGCGGGGGCGAGAAGCCAACTACGGGCGCGTTGGCGGCGGAGGCGCGGACGTTGCGCAGGTTGGCGACATAGGGAGCCGGGGCGCACTGGGGAACGAGGGTGAGCGTGAGGCCAACAGAAGCACCTGAGGGCAGGGTGGCCAGTTCCCATCGGACGCTGTTGCCGACGAGTTGCCCGTTGTCGGAGGCGGAGTCGAAGGTGACGTTGCCGATCGGGAGGTCGACGGTGACGACCACGGTGGATGCGGCGACGGTGCCGGGGTTGGACACCGAGATGGTGTATTGCACGGGGACCTGCGGCGGCGTGGCGATGGTGGCAACGGTGCTGGAGACCGCCAGTGCGGCCTGGCCGACGGGCGGCGGTGCGGCGCAGCAGTCCGGGGCGGAGAGGGCGGCAAAGGGGGTGCCGGACTGGGTGAAGCGAATGGGGCTGACGCCACTGGCAGCGGTGAGCAGTTCAGCGTCCAGAGGCCCGCCGGAGACATTGGCCAGAGGGACTCCGGCGGGATTGAGGACCTGGCCGAAGGTAGCCAGACAGGTGGAGACAACGGTGTAATCGGTGCTGCTCGGCGAGGACAGGTCGTGCTGGACGTAGAGGGCCTGGCCGCCCCGGGCGACGCGGATGTCGCCGACGCCGGGACGCAGCGGGGTGATGTCGACGCGGGGAGGGCTTGGCTGGTTGGCGAGGCTGAGCAGCGTGAGAGTGAGGTTGCCGCCCGGAGCGGGCTGGTGCAGCAACCCCGCGAAGGGAACACCCGATCCGCCCGAGGCCTCCGGACCAGACTGGAACAACTGCCCGTCGAAGAAGATGTTGCTGCGGAGGACGTTCGGCAGGCACACCTCGTGCAGCAGCACCGGGGTGGAGTTGTTGGAATTGGGGAGCCGGTACAGACGCACGGTGACCCCGGAGCAACCCGACGCCGACTGACCGCCGGTCGCGTACAGGTAGCGGCGGGTCGGCGAGACGCGCAAGGTGGCTGAGGCGGTGAACGGCGGCGCCAAAGGGGCGGGCATGGGGTGGGCCCGCTCGGTGGGCTGGATCACCCCGTCGCCGTTGGCGTCGATGCGGATGGTGGCGCCGTTGTCCTCCACCGCCAGCCCCACGGTGCCCGACGACGCGATGAACCAGGAGTCCAGCGGATAGAACGCGCCGGTGACGCACTGGCCGAAGACGGCCCCGCCGGGGGCTGTGACGGCCAGCGCGACCAGCCAGACCAGGGCCCGTTGCAGGACGCGGAGGAAACGATCTGCGGCTTGGCCGCGCGGCAGGTGAACTGACGGCATGGAGGCTCCCCAAGGACGCACTCGCCCCCCAACCGGAGGGCATGCACTCTCTACTCTGGGGTGAGTATCGCCGATGGAGGCCCGTCCGTCATCTTGTTTTTTTGCGCGAGAGTCTCGTTTATTTGCGCACAGGCGGATCTTGACGAACGGTTGACACAACGGCGCCGACCAGTTCCTCCGGACGCACGAACAGCCCCCGGGCCCCAGCCTGCTGCGCCTGGCGGCGGCGGGCCGGTGAGTCGTAGCCGCAGTAAATGAGCACCGGCAGGTTGGGGAACTCGGCGCGAATGGCATGGGCGAGCCCGGGCCCGCCGTGCGCGTCGGTGTTGCGGCGGTAATCGGTGATGACCAGCGCGTAGCCGCCGAACCGCAGCGCCCGCAGCGCCTGTGCGGAATCCACGAAGCAGTCCACCGCGATGCCGGCAGCGTACAGCCCGCGCCGCTCGCGGATGTTGTTCTCCGGGGCGTCGTCGATCCACGCGACCACGACGCTCAGCGCCGAGGGCCCCGGGGGTGTCTGGTCGTGCCCTGACGCCCGGGCCGATCGGGGCGAGTGGCCGGTGACGCGCCGGAATGCGCTGTAGAAGCGGCTCACGGAGCCAAAGCCGCTCGCGGCAGCGATCTGCAGGGCGGTGAGAGCGTCCCACTGGAGCAGAGACGCTGCATGGCGGACGCGAACCTCGGCGATGAACGAACTGAGGGTGCGTCCACGGGCTCGCCGGTAGAGTGCCGAGACGTACGCCGGGTGCCGTTCGACGGCCCGGGCGATGTCGGCCAGCGTCAGGGCTTCGCGGTAACGCGCCGCCACCACGTCCTCGACCCGCAGGACGATCTTCCAGGCCACCGGGCTGATCGGCTTGGGGGTGCTTTGGGCCACCTCAGACGGTATCTCACCTGGCGACCGGCAACGCAGCCGCACACCACCGCAGTCACCAACATGCCGCGGCGACGCGAGTCGGGCCACCGGTGCCGGCGGGCGGCCTGATCCGCCGGTGAGCCGGGCTTCCAATGATCGGATATGAAGATCCACGTCTGCGGAGCGGGAGGGGAAGTGACCGGTTCGTGCTATCTGGTGCAGACCAGCCAGGCCCGCGTTCTGGTCGACATGGGCATGTTCCAGGGGTACGCCAAGGCCGATGAGAAGAACGAATCCCTGGGGGCGGTGGAGCCCGCCCAGTTGGACGCGGCGGTGCTGACCCACGCCCACATCGACCACGCCGGCCGCCTGCCGATGCTGCCCGCCCGGGGCCTTCGCTGTCCGGTGCACTGCACTCCGGCCACCGCCGATCTGGCCCGCATCCTGCTGGCCGACGCGGCCAACATCCAGGCGATGGACACCGAGCGTGAGAACCGCAAGCGCGAGCGTCGGGGCGAGCCGCCGATTGAGCCGCTATTCACCGATTCCGACGTTGAAGCGGTGTGCAACCGATTCAACCCGCTGCCGTACGGTGAACTTCGGCAGATCGCCCACGGTGTGAAGATCCGGCTGGTGGATGCGGGGCACATCCTCGGGTCCGCCTCGCTGGAGATGACGGTTCAGGAGAACGGCTCGACCAAGACGATCATCTTCTCGGGCGACATCGGCCAGAGCCATGTGCCGCTGCTGGCCGACCCGGTGACGTTCGACCACGCCGACGTGGTGTTCATGGAGAGCACCTACGGCGACCGCGACCACCGCCCGCTGCAGCAGACCGTCGACGAGTTCCGCGAGATCATCAAGCAGGCGGCGTGGAACAAGTCCAAGGTGCTGATTCCGGCGTTCGCGGTTGGCCGGACGCAGTTGCTGCTGTACTACCTCACGGAGATGCTTCGTGAGGGCTCCATTCCCGACATCCCGATCTACCTGGATTCGCCGATGGCCATCCGGGCGACGGAGCTCTACGGCAAGCACCAGGGCATTCTGGACGATGACACGCGGCGTCGGCACGGCGAGATCCGCCGGGGGTTTGAGCGTGTGAACTATCTGGTCACACCGGCGGAATCGCGGGCGCTCAACGAACGCTGGGATCCGGCGATCATCATCGCCGGTTCAGGCATGTGCGATGCCGGCCGGATTCTTCACCACCTCAAGCACAACCTCTGGCGTAAGGGCGTGTCGGTGGTGCTGGTGGGCTTCATGTCGCAGGGCTCGCTGGGCCGCCGGCTGATCGACGGGGCCGAGCGGGTCCGCATCCACGGCGAGGACATCCTCGTGCGTGCCCGCATTCACACGCTGGGCGGCCTGAGCGCCCACGCCGGACAGTCGGCGCTGCTGGATTGGTTCAAGCCGATGGCCGCGTCAAGGCCGATGGTCGTGCTGACCCATGGCGAAGACCGTGCCCGCACACCTCTGGCGGAGAAGCTCCGCACCCGGCACGGGGTGGACGTGCGACTGCCGGTCAACGGTGATGTGATCGACCTCTCAGCCCGTCCCGCCTAAGCACACCATGCCCCGTCCACGCGAACTTCACGACGTCTATTTCCGCAAGGCCAAAGAGGACGGCTACGTCGCCCGCTCGGCGTACAAACTGCTGGAGGTGCAGGAACGCCGCCATTTCCTCCGCAAAGGCCAGACAGTGCTGGACATCGGCTGCGCACCGGGCAGTTGGCTGCAGGTGGCCGAGAAGCTGGTGGGGCCGAACGGCCGCGTGGTGGGGATCGACCTGCAGCGGATCACCGCGCCGGTTGGGCCGACCGTGCGTGCCATCGTGGGCGACGCCCGCACCGTTCCGCCGGCGGAACTGCTGGCCCTGGCCGCTCGCGAGGGTGACGCCCAGCCCCCCACCGCCTTTGACGTGGTGCTCTCGGACATGGCTCCAAACACCACCGGTTCACCACAGGCCGACCACTTCCGCTCGGTGGAACTATGCCGCACGGTGCTGGGTTTGCTGCCTCCACTGCTGCGGCCGGGCGGGCACCTGGTGATGAAGGTGTTCGAGGGCGAGGTGTACCCGGACCTGCTGGCCGAGTGCCAGAAGTTGTTCCGCGAGGCCAAGGGGCTGCGTCCGGACGCGACGCGTGATCTCTCACGCGAGATGTTCATTCTGGGGGCCGGGTATCGCCCGCCCAGCACGCCCGCCGGGCCCTCGGGCGGTGCAACGCCGGATCCGCTGGCCCGTCCGGTGCCGCCGCACAAGCGGAAGCCGCCTGCGGATCAGGAGAGGACGCGATGAGGCTGCTGGATCCCGGCTCGGCGGTGCTGGCCGCGGCGGTGACGGTGCCGGCGTTGCTGCTGCTGTACTTCCTGCGGCTGCGCCGCAAGCCGCTGCGGATCAGTTCCACTTTGCTGTGGGAGCGGGCGGTGCACGACCTGCAGGTGAACGTGCCGTTCGCACGCATCCGGCCATCATGGCTGCTGTTCCTGCAGTTGCTGGCGGTGGCGTGCTTGATTCTGGCCGCCGGTCGGCCGGCGATCGACGGCGGGGCGGCGCCGGCGACGGTGCTGGTGATCGACCGGTCGGCGGCCATGGCGGTTCGCGACCCCGCAACGCCGGGCGCCGAGCCGCGGCTGGCCAGGGCGGTGGACGAGGCCCGCGATCTGCTGCCCACGCTGCTGCTGCGGAGCGGTTCGGGGCTGGAATCGCTGCTGCAGCGGCTGGGGCTGGGGATCGGTGGGGGTGCGGGGGGTGCGGGGGGTGCGGGCGGTGGATCACGGGTGATGCTGGCAAGTCTGGCCGGTGAGGCCCGGGCCGAAACGCCGTTCACGGCCGACGCGGGCGTGATCGCCGATGCGCTGGGCCGGCTGCAACCGGCAGACCAGCCCGCCCGGATCGACGCGCTGCTGGACCTGCTTCGCGCCGCGCTGGCCGAGAGCGCCGGCAGCGAGGGCGAGACGGGCCGCCAGCCACTGCGGGTGCTGCTGGTGTCAGCGTCGCCCTGGCCGGCCAACGTGCCGATTCCGCCGGGTGTGGACCTGCAGATGGTGCCCGTCGAGGAGCCCCGGCCGCTGAGCAACGCGGGCATCGTGGGCCTGGGGGCCCGCCGCGATGAGCAGGACCTGGGCACGGTGCGTGTGTTCGGCCGACTGCGCTCGCCGGGAACGGCCGCACGGCCGGTGTCGGTGGAGCTGCGGCTGGCGCCGGCCGGAACACTGGCCGATCGGCCCAATCTGCCAGACGGGGCATTCCTGGCGACGCCGAGCGGGATTCAGACGGTGACGCTCACGCCGGTGCCGGGGGCTGTGCCGCCGGCGCTGGAAGGAACCGTGGCCTTCACGCTGAGCGGGCTCTCTCCGGCCGGGGGCGAGGTGCTGAAGCTGGCCCTGCTTGAGCCGGACGCGCTGATGTCCGACAACGCCGCCATGGTGCTGCTGCCCCGGGCCGAACCGCCGCGCATTTTGATGGTGGCCCCAGGCCCGGACGGGCGTGATGCCGACCCCCTGCTGCTGGCGATTCTGCGCGACATCGCCGACCCCAGCGGCCTTCGCCCCAACGCGGTGCGCACCACCAGCGCGGAGGGCTACACGCAGTGGGCGGGGCGGTCGGGGCTCATCGCGCTGCAGCCGGCGGACCTGGTGGTGTTTGATCGCGTGAGTGCCGAGACGCCGGCCCCGGCGCCGACGCTGTCGTTCGCCGCAGCCCCGCGCGAGTCGGGCCTGACCTTCACGCCCGCGGGCGAGGGGGCGCCGGCGGACAACCTGCGGTTCGTCTCTTGGCTGCGCTCGCACCCGGTGATGCGCTATGCCGGGCTTGATGCGGTCTTCGTCCGCCGGCCGGGGCGGCTGAACTGGACGGAGCAGGCCGGCACGGTGGGCGGCGGAACAATCAGGGTGACGGTGCTGGCGGAATCGCCCCTCGGGGCGGCGATTGCCTTGGCCGAGCCGGCCGGGGCCCAACCGACCGGCGGCCAGGCCAGGGCCGGAACATCCGCCGGCGACACGCCGGGCCCCAAGCACGTCGCGGTGGCCTTCCGACCGGGGGACAGCAACTGGCCGGCGGACGTGTCGTTCCCGGTGTTCATGCTCTCGGCGGTGGAGTACCTGACGGCGCGGGCAACGGCCCTGGAAGGGCGGGCGGCCACCACGGTTTCGCCGGCGACATTGCCGCTGCCGGTGCGGACCGACCCCGCGGGCAACCCGCTGACGATCGATCTGTTCAGGCTGGCGGAAACCGGCGAACCGGTTCGCATCGCCTCGGCGACGCCTCCAACATTGGCGGGGATGCGGCAGGAGGTGTCAGCCGCGGGGACCATCGCGGGGGCCGGTGGTCGGGCGGCGCGGGCAACGGTGTCCTTCGGTGTGCTGGAGAAAGCCGGGCTGTACGTCGCCCGCCTGCCCGGTGACCAGACCGGCGCCGAGCCGGGTGACACGCTGCTGCCGGTGAATCTGGTGAGCGAGTCGGCAACCGAACTGAGGATGGAGAGCAACGCCGGGCAACGGCCAGCCGGGATGCCCACCGGCGGCGACGCCGCCCCGGCACTGGTGCGGCCCCGCGAGTTGTGGCCGGTGCTGCTGCTGTTCGCGGTGTTGCTGCTGACGGTGGAGTGGCTGGTGTTCGCAGCGCGCATGAGATCGCTCTGAGGCACGGCGTGCCCGGAGCGAAACGTCAGCCGAACTGACGGTGAAGATCTGTCGCGGAAGCGGTCAGGCGCCGGCAGGGGCCGGACGCTGGGCCGGCGGCAACTGCTGGATCATCTGCTGCTGCTGCTGCATGAGCTTCTGGTGCTCCTGCTTCTGGACCTCCTGATCCTTCTGCTCCTCAACGGACATCGTCTTGGGCGGGCGAGAGCCGAAGAGGTCGATCACGTCGAAGGTGTTGAGGATCAGCAGTCCGGCGGCGGCCAGACACACCACGGCACCGACAAGCTTGAGGGCGGCCTTCGGGTCCTTGGCAGGAGCGGCGGGCTTCTTCTTCGAGCCCATCTGGGACATATCAACTTTGGTGGTGGGCATGTGCTGAGCTCCCGAAGAACAAGGGGTTCGTGACTGCGGATGATACGCTGGCTGCAACGGTGTCTGTTCGTACGGAATCCGGAAGGGTTCCCTCGCCCGGTGCGGGGGATGGGCTCGGCGGGTGAAGGGCGGCGAAAGGCCGGAGGGTTCACCGGGCGGCAAGAACTCAGCCCGGGTGGCGAAAATCAGACCCGCATCAGCCCACATCACGCCGCTGGAACAGCAGAACGGCGACCGCCAGAGCGATGGCCACCTGCACCACGGTGTAGATCAGCACCAGCAGCCAGTGCGAGAAGGGGATAGCCTGGTTCTGACCGACAGCGTCCATGAGCCAATAGAACTGCAGGTTGGGAATCATGCCCCAGGCAATCAGGGCCGCGGCGTTCACGCGGGTGGGCGTCAGGAAGATGTAGTCCTCGGGCTGGGGCGGGCGGCCGACAGCCAGCCCCTCGCCCCCGGGGCCGAAGTTGCGGACGGTGAGCAGGAGGTTTTGCTGGTCGAAGCCAATGACGGCCAGGGCCGGGCTGGTGGCAGCCCGGGCCAGTGCATCGGTGGCGGTCGCCCGCTGGCCGTCGGGGCCGATGGCGACGATGGGCTCAAAGGCCGGGGTTTCCAGGGCAAAGCCGTTGGGGAAAGGGCCGTAGTAAACCGGCTCGCCGGGGGTCAGGGGGCGGGGCGGCGGAGCCTTCAGGGTGACCAGGTACACGTCGCCGGCGGTGCGGAACTCCTGGAACCGCAGGGCCTCAGGCTCGGCCTTGAGGACGGTGCCGATGGCGTTGTTGTTGTAAGCATGCCGGCCGATGAAGGGGCCTGAGAGCATGCCCAGGCCGAAGACGCCGAAGCAGATGACGATGGTCATCACCTGACCCAGCCGCGTGCTGGCACCAACGGCGACGGCGCACAGCATGGTCATGGCCATGGCCAGCACCGAGCAGGCGATGAGCACCTGAGGCTTGAAGTTCACCACGATCATCGCGGTGCCCTCCTCGATGCCCAGTTTGCGAGGCGAAACCAAATTCCAGTTGGCGCCGACCATCAGGGCGCCGAAGGTGGCCAGCGTCATGGTCGGCAGCAGGGTGAGGCTGGCGACCTGCGGGAAGGACGAGCCGTAGAAGAAGTTGCACCACACGCCGATGGCCATCGAAATGGCCAGAGCCCCGAAGGACAGGGTCAGAACCGGCATGTCCAGATCCTGAGCGGCCGTGCTCATGACGCCATGGCGGAGGGCCAGCACCAGAAAGAGGATCATGATGGCGACGGCGATCATGACCGCCGAGACCACCCCAAGGTACTTCCCCAGCACCACCACCGGGCGGGCGACGGGCTTGCTGACGACCGTCAGCACCGTCTTGTTTTCGATCTCACGCGACATGGCGCTGGTGGCGACCAGGGCAGCGAGGATCAGCCCGCAGACAAACACGGTGGCCAGCCCAAGATCCAGCAGGAACTTGTTGTCCCCGCTGACCTCGCCGACCTCGGTGTAGCCCATGGAAAAGCCGGTGCCCCACGTGGTGAGGAACATGGCCATGCCGCAGATGACGATCAGCAGGAAGTAGACGGGCTGCCGCACCGCTTCCAGGAAGGTTGTTCGGGCGATGGTCAGAGCAGTAAGCATGTCCAGAGCCTGAGAGGTTCTCGCCCCTTGCGGATCGGAAGGGCGGCTGGGCCGGGTGCGGCGGGGCCGACGGTGCGGCGAAGCCGGAACGGGACGCGGGACCACGACGCCAACGGGGGGCGACGGGACGGACGTACGCCCCCTGGGGGGCCGGGCGCAGAGTGCGTCGGAGGGCTGTACGAAGGCCGGAGGGTAGAGGTTTGCCTGCGTTGGGGCGAACCGCTGTCGACCGAATTCGTACACCACGGGCCCGAGTCTTGGGGTTGGCGGTGGACTGTCCGCCGTTGGCCCCTGACAATACGCCCCGCTTCCAGGCCCCCGGTCGCGGGCGAGACGCCTTTGGGGGCGAGCCTTGGGTGGGTCGATCCGGATCCGCTTGCCATCGACCCATCGGGCCGGTGCAACGGAACCGGGACGGCTCAGCCTCGGGACCCCCGCCCGGTTCTCGGAAGCGGGGGCAAGTGGCCCGGCAGCCGGGCCGGAGATGGAGCCAGTCGCCCGCGTGGACGGACACGCTGCCGGGCGGATTCCCTTGGCAACCGCTGCAGCGGCACGGGCTCTTTCCCGACGCTGCAGCCCTGCGGTCCGCCTCTGTGTCTGCGAGGCCGGGTCCGCGGCGAGTGCCCTCGTCTACCGCCCCTTGGCCGGTCCGGCTGCGTTCGTTGAGGAATGCACCGCCCCCCGGCCCGCATCGTCCGTGTCTGCTGCTTGACTGCTGTGCTTTTTCGGAGCGTTCATGAAGGCTGACCATCGCACCTTCGCCCAGGCTCTTCGGGCCTCCGTCGCCGGGCTGGTTCTCCAGCTGGTGCTGGGCGTCGTCCTGCTCATTTACGCCATCCTCGGCAACGACCACACCGCCTTCACCGGCGCAGCGGTGGTGCTGTGCGGCATCGCCGTGTGGACGGTGCTGGTGGTGGTCTTCGACCAGCACCGGCGCGAGCGGATGGAGGCCCTGGAGGCCGAATCCCTCGACGCGGCCTACCGGGCCCAGTCCTCGGCGTTCGCTGAGGCCGCCGACGAGCTTCGCCCGCACGCCCGCCGGCTGGCGTGGATGCACAAGTTCCTGGTGCCGGGTGTGAGCCTGGCGCTGGGCGCCGGCCTGATCACCATCGGCTACCTGCGCTTCACCTCCGGCAGCAAACTCATCGGCTTCGACCCGACGACCTCCGCAGACCTCTTCGCCCCCGCCAAGCCCGCGCACTGGGGCTGGGCCATCTCCATCGCCATCTCTCTGGCGGTGGTGGGCTTCATCTTCGCCCGGTATGTCTCGGGCATGGCCAAGCAGAAGGTGTGGACCAATCTCCGGGGCGGCGCCGCCTACGCCGTCGCGGCCTCCCTGATCGGCGTGACAATGCTGGTGGGGCACTTTGTGAACCTGGCCGGCTCAGACGTGGTGCTGCGGTACAGCCAGGTGGCGGTGCCGATCGTGGTGGGCATCCTCGGCGTCGAGATCTTCCTGACCTTCCTGCTGAACCTGTATCGGCCCCGCAAGGCCGGCGAAATGCCCCGGGCGGCGTTTGACTCACCGGTGCTCTCGTTCGTGGCCTCGCCCGACCGCATCGCCAAGAGCATCGGCGAGGCGATCAGCTACCAGTTCGGCGTCGATGTGCGCGGGTCGTGGGCGTACCAGTTGCTCAGCCGCTCGGTGCTGTCGCTGGCGGTGTTCGGCGGGATCGTCGTGTGGCTGCTGACCACCGTTTCGGTGGTGGCTCCCAACGAGCAGGGCCTGCGGGTTCGCTACGGGAAGATGGTCGAGCGGCTGCAGCCGGGCCTCTACTTCAAGCTGCCCTGGCCCCTGGAGTCCATCGAGACCGAGACCACCGGCGTTCGCGACGGCGGGGACGGCATCCCCGGCGTGGACCTGTCCATCGCCCCGCCCGGCGCCAACGTGCGGGCGATTCTCTGGACCAACGAGCACAACACCAACGAGGCGGACTTCCAGATGGTCGTCCAGCCGTCACGCCTGGGCAAGGCGGCGGGCGGGTCGAGCGACAACCTCTCGCTGCTGATCGCCGAAGTGCCGATGGTGTACCGGGTGATCGATGCCGAGAAGTGGGACCGCTTCGCCTCGCCCACCTCGCGCGAAGATTTGATCAAGGGTGTGGCCCAGCGCGAGTTGACCACGCTGTTCGCAACGCTGACCGAGGACGAACTGCTGGGCGCTCGCCGGGCCCAGGCCAGCCGCATGCTCCAGGAGCGGATCACGACGGCGCTGGGCTCCAAGGGTCTGGACGCGGGGGTGGAGGTGATCTTCGTCGGCGTGCAGGGCGTGCACCCGGAGAAGAACGTCGCGACCAAGTTTGAAGAGGTGGTCAGCGCCGAACTGCAGCGGGTCAAGCTGGTGCAGACGGCCCAGGCCGACGCCATCCGCTCGCTGGCAACGGCCGCGGGCGATGTGGACCTCGCCCGGCGCATCGCTTCAGAGATCCAGAAGCTCGACGGCATGTCGGGCGGCAAGGCCGAAGATGTGGCAGCGCAAACCGCCAAGGTCGAGCAGCTCATCGCCCAGGCCGGCGGCGATGCCGCCCGGCTGCTCTCTGAGGCCCGCGCCCGTCGCTGGCAGCGGCACATGACCGCCCGCGCCGACGCGGACGCCTACGCCGGCCGGCTGGCGGCCTTCAACGCCAACCCCGCGCTTTACAAGGCCAACTTGTACTTCAACATGCTCACCGATGTGTTCAAGAACGCCCGCGTGTACCTCGTGCCGCCGGGCATCCCCGACCTGCGCACCACGCTGGACGTCAAGGACCTGAACACCGGCGCCGACGTGTTCGCCTCGCCCGGCGGGGCGGGCAGCCAGTAACCGCCCGGGGGCCGACCCCTTCGGCCCGCCTGACCAGTCCACCTGATTGGCAAGAACTGAACCCGACCGAACCGACTCGACCCGCCCCCCCCGACCCGATCTGACCTGAACGAACCTGACAGTTTCCCGCGGCCAACCCTGCGAACCGATCGCCGGACAGCCGCTTGGAGTGACCCTCGTGCAGAACCTGCTTCGCATCATTGTGGCCGCTGTGATTGTCCTGGGCATCCTCTCGTTCATGACCACCTACACGGTGCGATTCACCGAGAAGGCGGTGGTGACGACGTTCGGCCGCGCCGATGAGACTTCGGTGCGGTCCGAGCCGGGGCTGGGCTTCCGGCTGCCGTACCCGATCCAGTCGGTGACCAAGTACGACACCCGCGCCCGCTACATCGAGGCCCGGGCGGAGACGATCGCGACGGCGGACAACTCGCAGCTGATCATCACCGCCTTCGCCACCTGGCAGGTGGACTCGCCGCTGCGGTTCTTCGAGCTGTACGGCAGCGCCGGCTCCCGGGCGATCGACCACTTCCGGGCCGCCGAGGAGTTCCTGCGTCAGCAGCTGCGTTCCTCGCTCTCAGAGATCTCGGCCTATCGCGTCCGCGACATCCTGGCGGCCGAGCAGTCGGCCAGCAAGATCGCCGAGATCGAGCAGCGGATGCTCGCCCACATGCAGAACAAGATCGGCTCGGGCGACGCCAAGGCGGCGGCCATCAAGCCGCTGACGGTGGGCATCGCCGCCGTGCGTCTGCCCGCCAACGTGACCAAGAACGTGATGGACGCCATGCAGGCGACGCGGAACACGCTGTCGGCGGTGGCGATCACCCAGGGCACCGCCGAGGCGGCGGCCATCCGCTCGCGTGCGGAGAATGACGCCAAGATCATCACCCAGTTCGCCGCCCGCCGGGCCGACGCGATCCGGGCTCAGGGCGACAAGGAAGCGGCCGAGTTCCTCAAGGCCCAGAGCGAGAACCCCGAACTGGCCGTGTTCCTGCGGAACCTGCAGTTCATGCGTGACGCGTTCTCCTCCAAGACCACGCTGATCCTCTCCACCGACGAGCCCGGCCTGGGCTTCCTGCGTCCGGACGCCCTGACGCGTGCGGCGACCGAGAAGCTGACCCCGCCGGCCCCGGCCGGCGGCAAGACCAGCACGGGAGGCGCCAAGTGAGCGAACAACCTCCCACGGGCAACGGCGGGGGCGAAGCGCCGGCGAACCCGGCGATGGTGGTACGGCGGCGGCCCGCCTCGGTGGCTCTGCGGAGCGGCGAGGAGGGCGGGCAGTCGCTGATGGACCCGGCGAACCAGTCGCTGGCCGACGCGCTGAAGATCACCTACCGCCTGCTGCAACTGGCCATGCTGGGCCTGCTGGCGATGTTCGTGTTCTCCGGCTTCCAGTCGGTGCAGACCGGCGAGCGGGGCATCCGCGTCGCCTTCGGCGCCGTGCAGACCGACGACCTGCCGCCGGGCTTCCAGTTCTCCCTGCCCCGGCCGCTGGGTGAGATCCTCAAGGTCAACACGGGCAGCCAGGTGACCAGCCTGCAGACCGAGTTCATGCCCGCCCTCTCCGATGCGGACCGCAACCGCAACGAGCAGGAACTGGCCGGCATGGGCAAGGACACGCTGGACCCCTCCCAGGACAACTCGCTGCTGACCGCCGACAACGCCCTGGCACACGCCCGCGTGTCGGCGACGTGGCAGCGGACGGCCATCCGCGACAACGCCCGCAACATCGACCCGGAGTTCGAGCGGCAGATCGTCTCCGCCGCCGTCCGCCGGGGCGTGGTGCACGCCGTCGCCCAGGTGACCATCGACGAGTTCCTCCGCAACCAGCCCGACCCCGGCCGGGTCGGCCCGTTCCCCACGCTGGAGACCGAGGCCCGCCGCATCGCCCAGGACCTGCTGGACCGCAACAAGGCCGGCATCGAACTGCGGACGGTGACCTTTGAGAAGCGTCTGCCCCCGCTGCGGCTGATCGGCGAGTTCGCCAACGTCGAGCGTTCGCGTTCCGAGGCCGGCCAGGCCATCCGCAACGCCGAGGTCTTCCGCACCGAGCGGCTGACCCAGGCGGCCGGCGAGGCGGCCCCGATCATGCTCCGCGAGGTCGATGCCTTCGACGCGGCCCTGGCCTCCGGCAAGCAGGATGCGGCCACCTCCGCCCTCCAGCGGATCGACGCCATCCTCGGCGGCGAGCCCATCGACATCGACGGCCAGAAGGTGACCGTGCCCCTCTCGGGCGACGCCGCCGGCCGGATCGCCGACGCCCTGCAGTACCGCTCCACCACCGTCAGCCGGGCCCAGGCCGACTCCACGGTCTTCGCCGCCAAGCTGGCGGCCTGGCGGGCCAACCCCAGCGTGCTGATGACCTCCGACTGGACCGAGGCCTTCTCGTCGTTCATCGGTCGTGACTCGGTGCAGGTGTTCTGGGTGCCGCCCGGCGTGAAGGTGCTGGACCTGCTGGTCAACCGCGACCCCGCGCTGACCCGCGAGCAGGAGCGCAAGCGCAACGAGGCGGCGGTGAAGGAACGCGAGGAGCGTCGCGTGCGTGAACTGGAAGAGGCCGAACGCACCAAGTACCGCAACCTCTCCACGCCCACCGGTCAGTGACCGACCGGCCTTTGTGTTCTGACCCTGCCCAGCCTGTCCGCAGCGTCCCGGATGACCGCCATGGTGACCCCCGCTCCCGCCAACCAGCCGATCGTCGCCGTGCAGGCGCTCAGCAAGACCTTCAAGGACTTCTGGCTCCGCACGCGGGCCAAGGCGGTGGACAACGTCTCCTTCCAGGTCAACCGGGGTGAGATCTTCGGCCTGCTCGGGCCCAACGGCTCGGGCAAGTCGACGACCATCAAGGTCATCCTCGGCCTGCTCAAGCAGACCAGCGGGCGGGTGAGCGTGTTCGGCAAGGCTCCGACGGATGTGGCCACCAAGAAGCGGATCGGCTACCTCCCTGAAGAGTCGTACCTCTACCCATTCCTCAACGCCCGCGAGACACTGGACTACTACGCCAAGCTCTTCCAGCTCGACCGTCGCACGCGGACCAAGCGGATCGACGACCTGCTGGAGATGGTCGGCCTGTCGGCCGTGCAGCACCGCGCCGTCCGCGAGTACTCCAAGGGCATGCAGCGCCGCATCGGCCTGGCCCAGGCCCTGATCAACGACCCCGACCTGCTCATCCTCGACGAGCCCACCACCGGTCTGGACCCGATCGGCACGCGCCAGGTCAAGGACCTGATCATCGAGCTCGGGCGCCGCGGCAAGACCATCATCCTCTCCAGCCACCTGCTGGCCGACGTGGAGGACTGCGTGCACCGCATGGTGATCCTCTATGGCGGCAAGGTGCAGGAGGAGGGCACCTGCGACAGCCTGCTGACCGCGACCGACCGTGCCGTGATCCAGACCGAGCCGCTGGACGAGCAGACCATCGCCGCGATCGACGAGCTGATCCGGGCCCGCACCGGCGGGCGGTCGGGCATCCAGCGGGTGGGCAAGCCCCGGCAGAGCCTCGAAGAGCACTTCGTTGACCTGGTCAACCGGGCCATCGCCCAGAAGGTCGAAACCTCGGGCGCCCGTCACGGCGGCCAGACGGCCGAGTTCCTGCGTGCCGGCCCGGAGGACCAGGGCCCGGTGGGCGAGGAACTCATCGCCAACCTGCTCAAGGCAGAGCCCACGCCGGCGCCCGACCCGACGGCCGCCGCAACGCCCGGTGGGGGCGAGTCCGCCGGCGGCAAGCCCGCCTCGAGCGTGGACGAGGCGGCCATCGGCCGGCTGCTGGAAGCGGCCCCGGCGGAACCACCCGCCCCGCGAACGCCCGCTCCGCAGGCCTCTGGCGGCGGCTCGGGCGGCGCCCGCCCGGCCCCGCAGCAGAATGTGGACCTGTCCTTGATCGGCTCACTGCTGGATGACACCCCCAAGCCGCCGGCCGACGCCAAGGCGGCCAAGGAGCGCGGCTCGTGAAGCCCATGGACTGGCTGCGATCTCTGGACCGGCTCCAGCAATCGCTGGGGTTCAAGATCGTCGCTTCCAGCGCGATCCTGCTGGTCGCTGTCGGCCTGCTGATCGCCTATGCCGTGGATTCGGCCAAGCGGGCCGAGGAACTGCGGGTCAGCGAGTCGATCGCGGACATCCGGCGTGACGCCAACATCCCCGAGCCAGCCACCCCTGACGGGGCCAAGTCGGCCGCGGAGGGCGCCTCCGGCGGGCAGACCGGCGCCGCCATCAAGGATGCAACGGCTGACGAGGCCGCCAAGGCCTTTGTTGAGAAACTTGCCGCTGAGCGCCGGTTCATCAACGACCTGGTGTCACGCCAGACCTCATTGGCCGGCTTCGCGGGAATTGTGGGCACCACGACGGCGATCGCGCTGGCGGTGGTATGGCTCGGCCTGGGGTTGACGTACCTGGCCCTGGCGTCGCTGGCGGCTGGCGTCGCCTGGCCGATGCTGGCCTTCGGCTCGCCCGGTGTGCAGACGGTGGGCGTGTTCACAGCGGGAGCCATTGCCCTGGCGTCGAGCTTCGCAGCGCTGATCCGGCTGCTGGGAGCGGCCCTGTCGCCCGCATCACCCACGCTGGCGGTGGCCCGCAACGTGGTCTCTGAAGCGGTACGGATGAACATCTCGCTGGTGTTCATTGTCGCGCTGATCGCCGTGCTGGCCCTGCTGCCGACCCTGCTGGACCCCAACACCCCCCTGCGTTACCGCGTGCAGGCCTTCCTGCAGTATTCCTCCGCGGGAACATTCTTCCTCGCGGCGTTGCTGGTGCTGTTCCTGTCCTGCGCCACGGTGGCGTTCGAGCAGCGCGACAAGATCATCTGGCAGACCATGACCAAGCCCATCAGCGCCTGGCAGTTCGTGCTGGGCAAGTGGCTGGGCGTGGTAGGCGTCGCCGGCGTGCTGATGGCGGTCTGCTCATCGGGCATCTTCCTGTTCACCGAGTACCTGCGGCGGCAGCCCGCCCAGGGCGAGGTCGCGGCGTTCGTACCCCGGGAGCAAGGCCAGGTGGTCACCGAGGACCGGGCCGCGCTGGAGTACCAGATCCTCGCCGGACGCACCGCCACCGGCCCGACCATCGATGCAGCAACCGAGGAACTGATCGGTCAGGAGATCCGCACGCGATACGAGCGGGCCCTGAAGGAACACGAAGAGGCCGTCGACGGCAGCGTGCCGGCGCCGGACCTGCGGAAGATCACCAAGGACGTGGAGGCCGAGAAACTGGCGGCGTTCTTCGCCATCCCCCGGCTGGAGTGGCGGACGTACACCTTTGAAGGGCTTGAAGATGCTCGGGCTCTGGGTCGGCCGCTGACCTTCCGCTACCGCGTGAACGCGGGCGGCAACATGCCCACCGACCTCTACCGCGTCTCGTTCTACATCCCCGGCTCGATCCCGATCGTCCGCGAGGTTCACCTCGCTCAGACCATCACCCAGCCCATCTCGCACTCGGTCATCGCCGAGGACGGCAAGCTGACGATGCAGATCGGCAACGGGGACGTGGAGCGGCAGCAGGGCAATCCGGAGACGATTTCTTTCCCGCCGGACGGGCTGGAGATCTCGTACGTCGTGTCGTCATTCCACGGCAACTTCGTTCGCGTCGCGCTGATCATGCTGCTGAAACTGGCATTCCTGGCGATGATCGGCGTGTGCGCGTCGACCTTCCTGGCCTTCCCGGTCGCCTGCCTGGTCGCCTTCGGCGTGTTCATGTGCGCCGAGAGCGCCAGCTTTCTGCTCAGTTCACTGGAGAACTTCCGTATTCAAGACCATGAGGGGCACGTGATCTGGTGGGCCTGGGCGGTGGACATTCTGGCCACCCAGATCGGCCGGATCTTCCGCTTTTACAGCGAACTGAGCCCCACCGGGAAACTGGTGCAGGGCATGCTGGTGCCCTGGTCACTGGTGGGCCAAGCGGTGGCCGTGCTCGGGGCGCTGACGGCGGTGCTGGGCATCACCGGCGGGGTCATCTTCCGCAACCGCGAACTGGCGATTTATTCCGGACATTGACCCCCCCTCCGGCCGCTCTCCCCCTCCAACCGCCCCCTCCAACCGCCCCCTCCTTCCCCCCCCCACTTCCGCACCGGCGACCGGACCTGTTCGTAGACGTGTGATCTGAGCCATGAAACGAGACTCCAACGTCATCCTGCTGGCCGTCGCCGTGATCGTGGTCGGGCTGGGGGCCTCGTGCCTGCTGGCGGTGCAGATCGCCGCGTCGGCCGGTCGGCACCAACTGGTCTACACCGACCGGGCCGAGGAGGGCATCACGCCTGAGGAGGCGCTGGGCATCGCCGCCGGGGCCTTCCGCGGGGTGGTAGTGAACTTCCTGTGGATCCGGGCGCAGGAACTCAAGCAGGACGGCAAGCACTACGAGGCGGTGGATCTGGCCAAGACGATCACGCGGCTGCAGCCCCGCTTCCCGCGCGTCTGGGCCTTCCACGCCTGGAATCTGGCATACAACATCTCGGTGGCCACCCAGACGCCCGGCGAGCGCTGGCAATGGGTGAACGCGGGCATCCGGCTGCTGCGCGATCAGGGCATTCCGGCCAACCCCAGCGACATGCTGCTGCATCGCGAACTGGCGTGGATCTTCCTGCACAAGATCCAGGGGATGGCCGACGACGCCAACGGGCATTACAAGCGGGCCATGGCCTATGAGTGGACCATCGTGCTCGGCCCGCCGCCGACACGAACGGCGGAGAACCGCGACACCGCCAAGGCCATCGCCGACCACGTCGAGTGGCTGACCCGGATCGCCGAAGGCCCCGATACGCTGGCCGCGGTGATCGACCGTGAGGCGGCGTGGGCCGCCGAGCAGAAAGTCCAGCCCACAGCCCGGGAACTGATCGACCGCTTGCGGGACGCGGGGATGGACCCGGCACGCCCGGAGAACCGCATGCTGCTGCTGAACATCCGCGAGCAGCAGCGGGCGGCCCTGCTGCGGGCGACGGCCCTGAACGCGCAGGGCCGGCTGCAGGGCGTGGATGAACGCGTGCTGGCGACGCTGATGGAGGCGAAGTACGCCGAGGCCTGGGCGCAATTGGCCCGCCACCTCCGCAAGCGGATGCTGATCGACGACTACCACTACGAGCCGGCCCGGATGATCCGCTACACCCAGCGGTTCGGCCCGCTGGACTGGCGGCACCCCGCCAGCCACGCGCTGTACTGGTCCACCCGCGGGGTGGAGCAGTCGCTCGACCGCCTCAACGAGTCCAACGAGCAGAACCTCGACTTCATCAACACCGACCGCCTGACCGTGCAGTCGCTGCAGGAACTCTTCCGCTCCGGCACGCTGCTGTACGACGTGCTAGCGCCGGACATGTATCTGGCCATGCCCTCGGCGGACTACATCGCCTCCTACGGCGACTACCTCAAGGAGGCCTCCGAGCGGGAGACCTCGCAGTTCATGGCCCAGAAGGGCGTGGACGTGACCCAGCGGGTGTGGACCATGTACCGCGCCGGGTACGAGAACTTCCTCTCCGACGCCATCGCCTTCCTCTACCGCCTGGGCCGCAAGGAAGAGGCCCGCGAGTACCAGCTCAAGCTGGCGGCCTGGCCGTACCGCGTTCGCAATGACATCATGCGTGACGAGGAACTGCGAGCCCCGCTTGAAGAGTTCGTGGTGGCGCAGATCCGCGACCGCATCACCTCGCCCAACATCGCCCTGATGGAGATCAGCGGCGCTCTGTATTCGGCGTATGCCAACGGCCTGCTGCGGGGCGATGAGGACCTGTTCCGCTCGAACTTTGAGTACGCCCGACGCTTCCATGCCGAGTTCGTGCGCGAGCAGGCCCGCCGCACGCCCGCCGGCGGCGAGATCGACCGCATGCTGGCCCAGCTCTCCGGCCGGTTTGAGAACGTCGCCGGCCAGTTGTTCGCCGGCATCCTCGGCCAGTGCCCGCCCGCCGAGGCCGGCACCATGTTCCGCCGGGCGCCGGCGGACCTGCAGGCCATCGCTTGGGATGTGCTGGACCAGTTCCGGCCCCGCGATGAGCAGGGCAAGGCGGTGGACTCAGGCTTTGAGGTGGTCTTCCCGATGCCCGACGGCGTCAAGGCCATCCGGGCCGCCCGCGAGGCGGAAGAAACCCGACAGCGCATCCAGCGCGGAACCATCGAGCAGCGGTGAGTGGCAAACAGCGGCGGCCGGCCGACGCTTCAGGCCACCCCAACTCAGCAGTCGATCGGGCCGGCGTACACGCCGGTCTGACCCGCGTCCACCTCCGCGCCGGTGGAGGTGGCGAAGGCGTAGGTGTTCATCTTCTTGATGCGGGGGGAATAGATGTGCAGGGTGATCAGGTCGGTGCCGGGGGCCTGCATGTTGGCGATCTGGTGGATGTCGTTCTCATCCGCCGAGCACACATAGCCGGGCTTCATGGCGGTGGTCTTGACCGGGCAGACCAGCCCCGAGGCGGTGCGGACGAAGCGGATCTCCGTGCCCTGCCCCTCGACCACGCGGAAGGCGCAGCTCACGCCCTTGTGGTCGTGAATCGGAGTGCAGTGGCCCGACCGCCAGGTGAGGGCGAGCAACTCAAAGTGCTCGCTGGCCGCGATGACGTTACGGCGGTAGGCCCGCGTGCCGAACACGCAGGCGGACTGCAGGTCCTTGCGGGTGATCTTCAGTTTGCGGAGCAGGCCGTCCAGGGTTCGCAGGTCGGCCCGGCTGTTCAGGCCCATGAGGTACTCAATCAGCGGGGCCAGTTTCGGATAAGCCATGGAGGCCGGACACGGCTCGGCGGCTGCCGCTCGCGAAGAACCCGCCCGACGCCGGCGGCTCGGACGTGTGACAGCGGCGGATGCCGCGCCCTTGCGGCCCGCCTTCTTCCCCGATCCAGTCGCCAGCGTGCTCATGAGTGTGCTCCGATCAGTCCCGGCCCCTGCTGCCCCGCGGGCAGCCGTCCGGCGCGCTCCTGCGGTCCGTTCAGCATACCCCAAAAGTCGCCAAACGGGATGCAAAAACCGACCCGTCGGCTCACAAGCGGGCTTCCTCGGCCAGTTCCGCCTGCAAGGCCCGCCCCAGATATCGGTACTGCTCCGGGTGGTTGTAGATGGCGGCGCTCAGGCGGACCCAGCGGGCGACACCGGATGGGCCGGCCGGCTGGGGCACCGCAACCACGCCCGGACGAGGCGGCAGCTCGGCCATGCGGATGACCGGCACCTGAAGGCCCCAGCGTTCCACGAGGCGGTCCTGCAGGGCGTCGTGGTACGCCGTGGGGCGGGCGAGCAGGCGGGCGGTGCGGTCGCCGTCGTGCGGGGGCAGCAGGACGGCGGCCATGGTGCCGAACATCTCCGGCGGAGCGGGCGAGGCGGTGCCCAGCAGATCGGCGAGGTGCTCCCGGGCCTGGGCGACCATGCCCCGACAGTGATTCACCGCGCCCCAGACACCGTTGGGGTGCAGCCCGGCGAGAAAGTCGATCGCTGCGGGGGTGGCCAGGAACGGCGAGTAGTCCATCGACCCAAGGAAGTCGAACTCCAACCGGAACCGGGTGCGGCTCGGGCGGTCGGCATTGGCCCCGTGAGAGATCACCAGCGGGTGAACGGCCTGACGTTTGTCGGGGGCGACCCAGAGGAACGCACTGCCCTTGGGGGCGCAGAGCCACTTGTGGAAGTTGCCCGTGTAGTAGTCGCAGGCCAACTGGCCGACCTTCACGGGCAGGTGGGCGGGCACATGGGCCCCATCGACCATGATCTCCATCCGCTCAGCCCCCGCAACCCGGGCCGCGGCCCGCAGCGCTGGGATCAGCCGCTCGACCGGAAGAACCAGCCCCGTCGGCGAGGTGATGTGGGAAACCAGCACGAAGCGGGTGCGGGCAGTGACCGCGGCGGTGAGCAGGCTGACGATCTCGTCCGGGCCAGTGACCGGGTAGGGCAGTGGGACGCTGACCACCGCGGCACCGCTGTGCCGGGCGACATGGCACAGGGCGTTGTTGCAGGCGTTGTACTCGTGCGTGCTGGTGAGCAGTTCATCGCCGGGCTTGAGGTCCAGCGAGCGGGCGACGGTGCTCACGCCGGCGGTGGCATTGGCGACAAAGGCGAAGCCGTCGGCGTCGCAGCCGACAAAGGCGGCCATGCGTTCGCGGGCCGCATCGAGGGCGGGCTCCAGTTCGCTGACGAACCAGCGGATCGGCTCGGACTCCATGCGACGCTGCCAGCGTTCCTGCTCGGCAGCGACGGCGACGGGCACGGAGCCAAAGCTCCCGTGGTTGAGGAAGACCACCGAGCGGTCCAGAGCGAAGTGCTCGATGGCGGGCGAGAAGGGCGGCGTGACGCGAGCGGGGCTGGGCATGCCGGCGATTGTTTGCGCCCGGCGAAACCCCCGAGCGGGCCGACCGACGGCGGACGATCAGGCCAGAAGGTTGATCCGACCGCCGACGCGGACGCTGACCGGCTCGGCGGCGGGTCGGGGGCGGGGCGGCCCGTAACCGGCGACGGCGTCGGCTGGCGCACGCACAGTGCCCCCAGCGGATGGCCCCGCCGAGCGACTCAAGTGAACAGAGTCGGCCGGGCCCCGGACCGACGCCGGGGCGGGGGCGGGGGCGGGGGCGGGGGCGGGGGCGGGCGAGGAGGATGTGGTGGTCGGACGGGCGGGGGCGGGGC
>JAJTDF010000097.1 GCA_021294835.1 Planctomycetaceae bacterium | reverse complement strand
CCATCCTCAACGCCCTGGTCCGTGACGACAAGCTCTGGGGCGAAAAGAACTCGAAAGAGGCTTGACAATCAACACAGTCGCTTCGCTGACTTCTCCGGCCTTCAGCGTGACCGATCTGGATGCCTGAGATTGCTCAGTCTGCCATGGCTGACGGCTCGGGTGAAGTCAACCAAGACGAAGACCGGTCAGCCAAGCAGCGAAGGAGAGCGACGCAAGGCCAAGTGCCCGCGTTCATCCACCACCCCGCGCCGCCCGTGCGCGTGAACGTGCCTGCGCCGCGGCCTGACCTCACCAGGCCCACCTGCGCCGTCCCTTCGCGATCCCCCGACGTTGAGCAGGACTGTTCATTCACCGCGCCGGCGGGGTCATCGGTGGCGTCGGCGGCGTCGGACGCGGTGCGCCCGCTGCCGGCACCGCCGCAGGCGCAGCGCCCGTCACACCCGCCGCGATGCCCACCCGGCTCAGCCCCAGCCGCTCGCACCCCTCGTGCGTCCGCACCACCTCGCGATACGGCACCGCCGCCTCCGGCCGGATGATCACTTCGACATTGCTGACCCCCCGCCGCTTCACCTCCTCCGCCAGCGCCGCCAGCACCGCCTCAATGCTCGCGCCGCTCAGCCCCAGCCCCTCAGCCACCACCGGCCCGCCCGGCTGCGCCGCCGCCAGCAGCCGAATCTCCACCTGCGTCCGCTCCTCCCCGCCCCCCCCACCCTTGCCCGCCGGGTTCTGCGCCGCCGCGCCGGCCGGCGGAGCCGCAAACGGCACCAGCGCGTTCAGGAACCACTCCGGCCCCACAAACGCCGCCGAGGCCATGAAGAACACCAGGATCACCATCACCACATCCACCATCGGCGTCATGTTCGGGCCGAAGTGCAGCGACCCCACGTCCACCGCCCGCCGCCGCCGGAAGCCACCGCGCATCATCGCCCACCTCCCGCGCCGCTGCCGCCACCCCCCCCCCCCCCCGCCCCCCCCCCGCCCCGCTGCCCCCGGCCCCCCCGGCCCCGTCCGGCACACGCTCGGCCGCCAGCCGCACACCCGTCAGCCCCGCCGTCGCCGCCGCCCGCAGCACCGGTTCCACCGCCGCGAACGGCAGATCGCGGTCCGCCCGCACCACCACCGTCGCCGCGGCACGTTCACTCAGCCCCAGCCGCCTGGCCAGCGCATCCACCCGCTCGCCCAGCAACGCCGCCAGCGCCGCCTCCCCGCCGTCCGCCGGCGCCTGCCCATCCACCGTCACCCGCCACCGCGCTGCGTCAGCACCCGCCCCTCCCGCACCACCGGCACTCAGCGGCCGCACCGCCACCGTCACAAACTCTCCCTCCGCCGGCTCGCTCGGCCGCCCCACGCCGCTCTCCGGCAGCCGCACCCCCACCTGCCCATCCTGGGCCAACTTGCCCACGATCAGGAAGAAAATGATCAGGCACATCACCACGTCAATCAGCGGCGTGACGTTGATCTCCTCCACCCCCGATCGGCTTGCCGGTCGGCGCATCCTCACGCGCCGCTGTCCTTCCCGCCGTCCTCACGCAGCGGCAGCATCGCCACCAGTTCCGCCGACAGCACCATCGCCCGCGTGCACAGCCGGTCCACCCGGGCGCGATAGAACCCGAATGCCAGCAGCGAAGGCACCGCCAGCATCAGCCCCAGCAGCGTGTGGAACAGCGCCTTGGCAATGCCCGACGACAACGCCGCCGGTGTCGCCTGCCCGCCCGCCTGCCCCAGCGCCGCAAACGCGATGATCATCCCCCACACCGTCCCCGCCAGCCCCAGCAGCGGCCCCAGGTTCCCCACCACGTTCAGCGGATCAATCGCCCGGAACCACCGCCCGCACTCCTCGCTGGCCGCCAGTTCCGCCGCCTCCCGCCCCGCCGAGCGCGTCCCCCCCGGCGCCGCCAGCGCCGCCCGCACCACCCGCGACACAAACCCCCCATCCCGCTCCACCCAGTCGCGCAACTCGTCCACCCGCCCGTCACGCAGGTGCTGCCGGATCCGCCGCTCGCTCTCATCGGGCAGAATGTTCACCGCCCGCACCTCCATGGCGCAGCGCACAATCACCGTCACCGCATAGATCGACCCCACGATCAGCAGCACCGAGAACAGGTCAAAGCTCTGCACAAAGAGCTCGCGCAGGCTCACCCCCCCCACACCACCGGCCACACCGCCCGCCCCACCGCCCGCGGCAGGAGCACCCGCGCCGCCGCCGCCCGCCTGCGCCAACGTCACCACAAGCCAATCAAGAGCCATCATGCCCGATGATACTCGCACCGTAACCGACCTCACGCCCGTGCCACCGGCCACGGCCCGTCGTCCAATCGAAGCGACCGACGATCCTGCCGCCCAGCCCGCCGCCGCCGATTCGCCCCATCACCCCAGACAGGCAACGATCGCATCGCGAAACACCTGAAAACTCCTGGACCGGTTCCGCCCCGGATCCATGTGCGCCGCAATATCGCGGGCCGCACGCACCTTTGCCAGCCCGCCCCCGTGGTGCCCCGCCTCCTGCAAGACCCTCTCAAGCGCCTCCCACGTGCCCCCGGCGATCGCATCGGGGTTCCGGTACTTCGCCCGTCGGTCAAGTGTCTCCGGAACACCCGGATACGCCGCGACAAGCGCGCCGACGTCACCAAAGAACCACGCCTCCAACTCCTCGACTGCGATTCGATTGATAACCATCGACACTCTTCGGTCACCCGCTCCACTTCGCAGCCTCAGACCCGCTCGCTCCGCCGCCTCGTTCAACTGTCGCTTCAGCCCGAGACAATCGCCGTCGTCGCGGTCAACAAGCACTACGACGCACGCGTCCGCGCTCAGCCAACTGGCGTATCCACGCAATCGAGCCTCAAGCTTGCCGAGCAGATCGGGCTTGCCTTGGAACGGGTGGATGCGAAAAGTCGCCCGGCCCTCTAGCAATTTCGGCAGCAACGCTTCCAGTGCGGCGGCGGCCGATTGCTCCTCAACGAGAATCTCGAAGTGCGAGCACGCCATCACCTAGGCCCCGCCCTTTCGACTCCGGCCCGTCTTCGCCGCAATATCCTGCAACGGATCCCCAACCCCAAAGTGATTTTCCATCCACAGATACCCCAACTGTGCACCCGCTTCAACCATCTCGCTCACACCCCTCAACTTCTCCGTGTTGTGCGCCAAGGTGTAGCCATCGGTGCCGCGAGACAGCACCCACACGTTCCTCGGCTGAAGTGCATTGACGAAGAACGGCGAGTGAGTTGTCACCATGAGCTGGGTGGACTCGCTCGCTTCCAAGCACTCCTCGGCCAACTCGGTGAGCAACTTCGGGTGAAGGTGATTCTCCGGCTCCTCTATGCCAACCAGCGGAGACGGCTTGGGGTCGTGCAAAACCAGCAGATAGGCGAGCATCTTCAGTGTTCCATCGCTAGCCCACTTTGCCAACACCGGCTGGGTGAATGGCGCATCCTTGATCTTCAGCAGCAAGCGACCGTCACCCATCAAATCCGCCTCGACGCTCTCCAGCCTTGGAATCCGACGGGCAAGCGTCTCACGGATCGCCTTGAGTCGGTCCGGATGCTGCTCTTCCAAGAACTGGATCACGTTGGGCAAATTGTCCCCGGTGGGTGAGAGCTTTTCCTGCGGCCCTGCCTCAGGAACGCCGCGAGTGTGATCCGCAGTTAGATAGGACAGATACCAGCCCGAGATAAAGCGCCGCAATGAACTCACCCGAGGGTGCTTGGCGAACTGTCCTAGTGTGCTCACCGCCAGCAGGTCCGGCGAATCCAGTTCCTGCGCCTCGCGCTCACCGTCGTCGTTGGGGCTCTCGCCCTCGATCACATCGCCCTTCCCTCGCGCAAACCGAAGAAAATAGAACGGCTGCCCGGAGTTCGTCCCCGTTCTTCTCCACCGAAGCCACTCTTCAACCACCACCGGCCCGCTCTTCTCTTCACCGACGGCCAGGTGATAGGTGATCAGCGGGTTCCTCTGCCCGGAGGTTGGCCTGCCGCCCTCGCGATACTGGATCTCAATCTCAATCGGACCGTCCGCACCCCGGCTGCGGAGTTCCTTGAACCGCCCACGCTTGTCCCAGGCCTTTCGCAAGCCGCCGGCGAAGCACTCGGACAGAAACGCGAACACGTCAAAGACCGTCGACTTGCCGCTCCCGTTTGGCCCCAACAACACCGTCAGCGGCGTCAGCCCCTTGAACTCAACGTTCTTGAGCGCCCGATAGTTTTTGACCGAGATCGCCTCGATCCGGGCGGGTGTGGGAGCCGTCGGCTTGGCCATACCCGAAGGATAGCGAGTTGAGCGCAACCCGGACAAACTGCCGAACCCGCCGCAGCCTCTCCCAACTGTCCTCTTCCTTCCCGCCCCCCCATCACGCCTGGGCCCAACCCCCCCACCAACCCCCGGCCTTGATTTTGCCATTTTGTCATTTTGCCATTTTGCCATTTTCTGCCGCCCCCTCCCGCACCACCGGGTTCCGCACCACCCCCACACCCTCAATCTCCACCTCCACCACGTCCCCGTGCTGCAGGAACACCTGCGGGTTCCGCGCCATCCCCACACCGCTGGGCGTCCCGGTCAAGATCACCGTCCCCGGCAGCAGCGTGCACCCGCGCGACAGTTCACTCACCAGCGTCGCGCACGAGAAGATCATGTCGCTGGTCGACGAATCCTGCATCACCGTCCCGTTCACCCGCGTCACCAGCCGCAACGCGTTCGGGTTGGCCACCTGCGCCGCCGGCGTCACATCCCCCAGCGGGCAGAACGTGTCAAACCCCTTCCCGCGGCAGAACTGCCCGCCCGATCCCTGCTTCTGCCACCACCGGGCCGACACGTCGTTGGCCGCCGCGTAGCCCAGCACAAACTCCAGCGCCCGCTCGGTCGGCACATCCCGCGCCGGCGTGCCGATGACAATCGCCAGCTCGCCCTCAAAGTCCACCTGTTCGCGATCCTGACAGATCGCCGGAATCACAATCGCCTCGCCCCCGGGCACCGCGCTGCCCACGTTCTTGGCGAACACCACCGGCCGCTCCGGCAGCGGCGAGCCCTGCTCCCGCGCGTGCGCCGCGTAGTTCAGCCCGATGCCGAAGATCTGACACACCCCCACCGCCCCGCACGGCGTGTTGATCACGCACTGATGCCCCGAACGGCTGACCGAATACCGGCGAAGTGTGCTGGCCATGGTCGGCGAGTTTACCCCGGCGCCCGCCGGGCGTACCCCCCGCTCACCTCTGCCGCACCAGCCCGCCCTGCCCCACCGCGTGCATCACCGCGCTGTGCGCCAGCAGCCCCACCGGGTCATACACCGGCAGCGGGCTGTTCCCCGCATTCACCAGCAGACTGCTCTCAGAGAACCCCAGCACCACACCCTCCGCACCCGCGTCCCGCAGCCGCGCGATGATCTCCACCATCGACCGCTGGCTCTTCGGGTTCACCTCGCCATGCACCAGTTCACGGAAGATGATCCCGTCCATCTCCTCAGCGTCCTCCCCCTTGGGCACGATCACCTTCACACCTTTGATCCCCAGCAGCGTCTGATACGTGCTGCCGAACATCACCATCCGCGTCCCCACCAGCCCCACCGTCTTCCGACCGTCGCTCACCACCGACTCGGCCACCAGGTCCGTCATCGTCATCCACGGAATCGGCGACTGATGCTCCGCCAGATGCACCCCGTGCTGCATCACGTTGTCCGGCGTGATGCAGAACTCCGCACCCGCCGCCGCCAGCACCCGAGACGACTTGAGCAGCAACTCCCCCACCGCGTGCCAGTCGTCGCGCAGCACCGCCGCCAGATACTTCTCAAACGGCTCCCCGTGCATGCTCACCACCGGGTGGCCGGCGTCGCCGAGAATCTGCCCCGCATACCGGAAGATCTCCCGGTAGCAGAACGCCGATCCTTCCGGGCTCACCGCGGCAATCCCGATGTGCTTGGGCACGCGCAACTCCTGCAAACTCAGCCGCGGCACACACGCGCCGCCCGATCAGCTCGCCCCCACCACCACCCTGCCCCCTTTTCGCCCCTTCAGCCCCCTCAGCCACCCCGCCCGCAACGCCTGATCGAAAGCCCCCCGCCCCCACAAGTCAACGCAGCCCGGGTCCGCGTTTGCCCTCATCTTTTCCCCAGGGCCCTGTGAACCCCCCGTTGACCACTCCCCCCCAGCCCCACCCCACCACCCTCGCTCGCCTTCCCCGCCGGGCCTGAAGCCCCATCCTCTCCTGATTTGACCATTTGGCCCTTTGACCATTTGGCCATTTGGCCATTTGACCCCTTGTCCACCTTCCCCCCCGTACCCTCCGCCCGTGACCGCTGCCCCCGGCATCCCGTCAAACGACCCCTTCGCCCTCCTCGGCCTCCCCGCCCGCTTCTCCCTCCCCGCCGCCGATGTCCAACGCGTCTACCTCGAGAAGGTACGGGCTTTGGGCGGGGCTGATGACGAGCCCCGCGCCGCCGCCCTCAACACCGCCAAATCCCGCCTGATGGACCCCGAGCAGCGGGCCCTCGCCCTGCTCGCCCGCATTCAGCCCGCCCCCGCCGCAGGCGCCCCGCCCGACTCCGCCGCCGACCGCGCCCTGCCCGAGGGCTTCCTGATGACCATGATGGAAACCCGCGAGCAGCTCGACGCCGCCCAGCAGGCCGGCGACCGCGCCGCCATCGACGCCTGGCTCACCTGGGCCGAAAGCCAGCGCGCCGGCCACATGAGCGCCGTCGCCGAACTGCTCTCCCGCTGCACCTTCGATCCGCCCACTCCTGCCTCCCCCATCACCCTGCGCATCCTCCGCACCGAGCTCAACGCCTGGCGATACATCGAACGCATGATCGCCCAGATCGCCGATCAGGACACCGCCTGACCCGCCCCCCTTGTCTTTGAACGCCCGCGCCCGCCGCGATGGACCTCTCCACCACCCTCATCCTGCTCAGCCTCCCGGTCTTCCTGCTCATCTGCGGCATCTGCTCGGCCACCGAGACCGCGCTGTTCTCCATGAGCTTCCACGACCGCCAGCGGCTCCGGCGGCTCAGCCCCGCCGCCGCCCGCGCGGTCGACCAACTCCTCCGCCGCCCGCGCGAGTTCCTGGTCACCAACCTGTTCATCAACATGATCTCGGCGACGGTGTTCTTCGTGCTCACCTCGCTGGCCCTCCAGCAGACCGACTCCACGCTGATCAAGGTCATCATCGCCGCCACCAACCTGCTGGCCATGACGCTCATGGCCGAAGTGGTCAGCAAGCTCCTCGCCGGCCGCCTGCGTGTGGAACTCTGCCGCGTCGCCGCCCGCCCGCTGGCCGTCCTCTTCGGCGCCCTGGCCCCGCTGCGCTTCTTCCTTGACCGCATCGTCATCGCCCCCCTCACCCGCCTGGTGCTCGACGTCACCGCCCCGGGCCGCGCCGCCCCCGGGCAACAGTCCGCCCAGGCCGCCGGCGCTGGCTCCGGCTTTGGCCGCCTCACCGCCGACGAACTCGCCGGCCTGCTGACCATCGGCCAGCGCCAGGGGGCTATTGACGCCTCCGAACAGCGCGCCCTCGCCCAGGTCATCCGCTTCGGCTCCCTCCGCCTGCGTGAGGTCATGACCCCGCGGGTGGACATGGTCCACCTCTCCGACCGCGCCACCCTGCAGGAGATCCGCGACACCGTCGCCCGCACCAGCCTGTCGCGCATCCCCATCTGCGCCGGCGAGGACGGCCTGGACGGCGAACTGCTCGGCCTGCTCAACGCCAAACGCTACCTCGCCGCCGCCGCCGCCAGCCCCACCGCCTCCGCGCCCCCGCTCACGCCGTATCTCGAACCCCCGCGCTACGTCCCCGAGACCGCCACGCTGGACAAACTCCTGGAACAGATGCGCACCGGCAAGGTCAAGATCGCCGTCTGCGTCGACGAAGCCGGGCACGTCGCCGGCACCGTCAGCACCCAAGACGTCGTCAGCCGCCTGGTTGCCGAGGTCTCCTCCGGCGACCCCGCCTCCCAGAGCGACACCCGCGTGGAGATGATCGGCCTGGGCGTCTGGCAGGTCCCCGGCCGCCTGAGCGCCCGCGAGTGGGCCGAGATGTTCCACCTCAAGCACGACGCCCGTGTCTCCACCGTCGCCGGGCTGGTCATGGCCCGCCTGGGCCGCCTGCCCCGCCTGGGCGACACCATCCGCATCGGCAACGTCCTGCTCACCGTCGCCGCGCTGGACAACAAAGTCGTCGACTCCCTCCACGTTCGCCTGGCCGACGGCCCCACCTTCGCCGCCAGCGGCGCCACCACCAACCCCGCGCCCCCGCCCTCCACCACGCCCGGAGGCGCCTCATGATCAGCGAACACGCCCTCTGGTGGACGCTGGCCATCGGCGGCACCGTGCTGGCCGGACTGGCCGCCGGCGCCGAGATGGGCGCCTACTCGGTCAACAAGGTGCGCCTCTCCATCCTCTCCGCCCCGCCCCTGCCCGGTGCCCCCGAGAGCACCCGCTACCGCCTCGCCCGCATCCTCTCCGGTGAACTGGAACGCCCCGCGCGATTGCTCGCCACCATCCTCATCGCCTACAACCTCTTCTCCTCCGCCGCCGCCCTGGGCACCACCGAACTGCTCATCGCCGGCGGCTACAGCGAGGGGCAGATCATCCTGCTCAACACCCTGCTGATCGGCCCGATCCTCTTTGTGATCGCCGACACCATGCCCAAGGAGCTCTTCCGCGCCCTGGCCGACCGGCTGATGTACGCCATGGCCCCGGCCCTCCGCCTGGTCCGCATCCTGCTCACCCTCTCCGGCGTGCTCCCGCTGGTGCAAGTCGTCGCCTCGTTGGCCGAGCGGATGATCCCCACCCGCACCATTGACAAGGGCGCCGCCGCCACCGATGTGGTCACCGCCGCCCGTCAGCGGATCAGCGAACTGCTCAAAGAGGGCGCCAGCCACGGCGTGATCTCCGAGTCCCAGGTCACCCTGCTCGACCGCGCCTTCGGCCTCCGCTCCACCCGCGTGGCTGATGAGATGGTCCCCTGGGCCGCCTGCATCACCCTGCCCGAGAACGCCGACCGCACCCGCATCCTGGCCACCCTCTCCGCCCACACCTGCTCCCGCTTCCCGGTCATCGCCACCAAGGGCCACGCCGCCGGCACGCCCATCGGCACCGTGGACTTCCTGGAATTCATCGCCGACCCCGACGCCCCGCTCGCCTCCCGCATCCGCCCCACCGTCCACCTCGCCCCCGACATGCCCGTCCGCGAGGCCCTGGTCACCATGAAGACCGCCGGCGTCCGCCTGGCCATCGTCTCCGACAAGGGCAAGCCCGTCGGCATCGTCACCGCCAAGGACCTCGTCGAGCCGCTCATCGGCGAACTGCACGCGTGGTGACGTAACGCGGACGCCGGGGCACGCCCAGGACCGAGCTCCACCCCACCACAAAGAAGGTTCTTGTACGGTATTTTCCTGTTTAAGACTATTTTCCGGCATCGGAAAACAGCATTTCAATGGATCACGTTCCATTTGTATGCTATTTTCCACATACAGAAAACCCGATTGAACTGGAAAATGAAGGCCGCCCTCGACTCCATCCCGCTCCCATCCGACCTCCCCGACCGCCTCGCCGAACTCGGCCCGCGCTTCGGCCCGCAGGTCCGGCTGTCATTCGCCCTCCCCGAACCACTCGACGTGCCCGAGACCGACCGCTGGCGAATCGCCACCGCTGCCGACCCTTGGTCCCGCCCCCCCACCCGCTCTCTCGGTCCCGACCTCTTGGTCACCGTCACATGCGGGCCAGCCACTGCCACCCCCGCCACCGACACACCCGCCCCGCTCACACCCGCCATCCCGACCCCCACCACCTTCCGCTTCATCGCCCAGGCCAAGTCGCGCAGCACCCCCAGCACGCTTGACACCGCCATCCGTCAGGCCCGCCAGTGGGCCGGCGTCGCCGACCGGCTGCCCATGGTCATCCTGCCGTTCCTTGATGAGCCGCGTCTATCGCAACTGGCCTCCGCCAACGTCTCCGGGCTGGACCTCTGCGGCAACGGCGTGATCACCGTCCCCGGACGGCTGATGCTCTGGCGCAGCGGGCAACCCAACCGCTACCCCGATTCGCGCCCCACACGCTTCGCCTACCGGGGCGTCACCTCCCTCACCCCGCGCGTCTTCCTTCGCCGCCCGCAGTTCATCTCCGTCGGCCGCATCCGCGAGGAGATCCGCGCCGCCGGCGCCCAGGTCGCGCTCTCCACGGTCTCCAAGGCCCTCGCCCGCATGGCCGACGACCTGATCATCGACCGCTCCGACGACCGCATCACCCTCCTGCAGCCCGACGCCCTGCTCGACCGCCTCGCCGCCAGCTTCACGCCGCCGCCGATCCGCCGCCGCGTGGACATCAAGTGCCCGCTCCCCTTGGGCGAGTTCTTCCGCGCCGCTTCAGCCGCCAACGTACCCCTGGCCCTGTCCGGAGCCTCCTCCGCACAGCGATACGCCGCCGGTCTGCGGGCCGACGCGCCCGTCATCTACACCTCCAGCATCGACGCCCTGAGCCGCAGCCTCGGGCAAGCCTGGCAACCCGCCGACCGCTTCGCCGACCTGGCCATCATCCAGACCGACGACCCCACCGCCTTCTTCGACCTCCGCACCGACGCCACCGGCATCCGTTTCGCCCCGCCCGTGCAGGCCTATCTTGAACTGAGCGCCTCCGGCGACAAGCGCGATCAAGAGATCGCCCTGAGCATCCGCCAAACCCTCCTCCGCGATCTCGACCGACCGACCGACCCCCCCGTTCCCCCCGCCCGCCCCGTTCCCCCTGCATGACCCCGCTGCTGGCCACCGTGCTCGATCTCGATCACGCCCTCGGCGGCAACGCTCGCCTGCTCCTCGGCGGCGGCCTCGGACTGTTCCTCAAGCAGCAACATCTGCGCGCCGCCGGCTTGCGGACCCTCCTGCCGATTGATCGCCTGCCGCCCGCCCGCACCACGCAGGACATCGACCTGTTCCTGCCCGCCCAGGTCATCGCCAGCCACCAGCAGGTCCTCCGCCACCGCGCGGCGCTCGATGCCCTCGGCTTTGCCGCCGTGCCCGGCGCACAGTGGCTCAAGTTCCAGCGCACGCTCCCCACCGGGCAGGTCCTGCTCGACCTGCTCGTCGGCCCACTGGCCGATCACGCCGACCAGGTCACCATCAAGGGCTCACGCGTCCGGCCTCGAGGGCTGGGTGGCAGCGCCGGCCTGCACGCCTTCGCCACCGCCCACGCGCTCGGCATCGAGGCCACACCGCTCACCCTCCCACTCGCCGGTCTCCGCTCAGACGGAACGCCCGCCTCCTGCTCCGTCCGCATCCCCCTCGCCTTCACCTACGCCCTCATGAAGCTCGCGGCCCTCCGCGACCGCATCGACGACCCCAACAAGCAGCTCGGCCGCCATCACGCCATGGACCTCTACCGCATCGCCGCCATGCTCACCGAGCCCGAAGCCGCCGCGTGCGACGATCTGGCCCGCGCCCACGCCGGCAATCCCGAACTCGCTGAGGCCGTGGACACCATCGACTCCCTGCTCGCCCCCAGCGCCGGCATCGGCCGCATCCGCCTGCTCGAGTACCACCGCCTCAGCCAATCCGATCTCCCCGCGCCCGACGCCGATTGGCTGGTCACCCAACTCCGCCGCCTGCTCCGGCCGTGACCCGACCCGCATCCGCGTTGAACCATTCAAAATCCAAACAAACACTTGCAAACCCGCGCCCGTATGGTAAGGTCATTGTACGGATGCACCCGACCCCCCACCCCCTCCGCGCGCCCACCCCTCCCGGCCTTCACCGGCGCTCCACGCTCCCCTCCCCACTCCCCAGCCACCCGACTTATCCACACACACCCCCTTGCAAAATCCATGGCAAGCCGCGCGCACTGCCCATCACCCCCCCACCAACCCCCCTCCTCCTGTCTTCCCTTCGCTTCCTTCGATACTTCGCTGACAGATCTTCCTCTTCGTGAAGATCACCCAAACCGGGTGTGTGTGGGGCCATGGCCGCCCTGCCAATCCCACCCACCCTGACCCGTCACGCCCAACGCCGGACATGTCAGCGAAGCGACTGTGTTGATTGTCAAGCCTCTTTCGAGTTCTTTTCGCCCCAGAGCTTGTCGTCACGGACCAGGGCGTTGAGGATG
>JAJTDF010000024.1 GCA_021294835.1 Planctomycetaceae bacterium | reverse complement strand
CGATTTCTCTCTTACACCCGAGTTGGTCGCGAAGGTCCAGCAGCGTGAGGCCGAGCGGCATGACGGGCCGGGGTTGCCGGGTCTGGCATGGGCCGAAAAGCCCCTCAGTGAGTTGGAGAAGATGGGCTGGTTTGGCACGCTCATCGGCTTCTTTCTAACGTTTACCATTCTTTGGCCCTTCATTCTCCTGAGTATACTAGTCTCTCCACTATTCAAGAGATCGCCGCGTACCCCCGATCCATTAGTGAGGCAATATCGCGCGTATCAAGATGCAGTTATGACGTTCGAGTTGATCGAAGCAGAGCACAGAAAAACATGCGCTCGACGAGAACAGGCGTATTGGAAGAATTTATCTGGTACCGTCCTCGAGATCGAAGTTGGGAATCTCTTTGAGCGGCTCGGTCATCGCGTCCAGAGGGTCGGCGGCGCAGGGGACGGCGGCATCGACCTTATCATCGATTCGAGCACAGTTGTCCAGTGTAAAGGGCACGCCAATCCGGTAGCCCCGGCGGTCTTGAGAGACCTGCTCGGTGCGCGCACATTCTTCGGGGCGGATCGAGCGATTCTGGTCGCCACTTCCGGTGTCACCTCTGGCGATGAGGATTTTGCACGTAAAGCCGGCATTGAAATATGGGATGCGGCAAAGCTTGTTATGATCCAGAATCAAGTAGTTGATAATGCTACAATGAAGTAATCGGAATTAAGTTAAAAGTGCGCATTGAGTTGGTTGGTGAATATCACGTGAAGATAGGCGGCTTGACTGTGAAAAAAGAGTTCCATTCCCCGTCGATTGAGCAAACTGCATTTGACTGTCCGCATTGTGGTGCGTTTACCAGTCAGGAGTGGTTCAAGTTGCATGCAAGCAAGCTGGACGGCGAGCAGCGAGTGCCGAACATTCCCAATGGTGAACGCAGACGCCAGTTTGAATCGGATAATGAAATCCCAGAGCAAGTTAAAGTGATGATCCTTGAGTGGGTTGATAGAATGCGGGGTGGATTAGTTTTTTTTGATCGAGGCCATGAGGAAGTTAGATCGCATTTGGCGGTCGAGAATCTTTTTCTTGGCCAGTGTTACAACTGCAAAAAGATCTCCGTATGGGTCCACGAACGACTGGTCTTTCCACCGCAGGGCTGCGGCGTGTTGCCACATAGCGATCTCCCGCCGGAGATTGTTGCAGACTTTGAGGAAGCGCGACGCATCCTGGAACTGTCTCCGCGAGGGTCCGCTGCCCTGCTCCGACTGTGCGTCCAAAAGCTCTGTGTTGTAATTGGAGAGAAGGGGAGAAACATCGACGAAGATATTGGAAACTTGGTCAAGAAGGGTTTGAATCCGATCATCCAAAAGGCGTTAGATGTCGTGCGTGTGATTGGCAACGAAGCCGTTCATCCGGGCGTGCTCGATCTCCGCGACGATCGTGCGACGGAAGCACAGTTGTTTGAAATCATAAATATTATTGCAGAGCAGATGTTGGGTGGCCCAAAGAAGGTGCAGTCAATGTATGACAGTTTGCCGATTGAAAAGAGAAATGCAATCGATGCAAGGAACGAACGCATGGGAGCGCCCGACAGTCGCACGACCGGGCCGGCGGTGTAAAGTGATTCCTGATCCGTATTGCCCCGGCGGGCCGACCGAGAGTCAGATGCGCACAGTCAAGATGTTCAATCGACGATGGACTTTGTGCGTGCGATTGCCGGCAGGTTGGGCGGCCATGCTGGCCAAATTGTCGCGTCCGACATCTTGACTTGGTGCGCGACAATTGGTTGGGTGGGATGGGGATGCATAGCGTGGCAGTGATCTCCGTCGAGGCTGGCGGGTGTTGGGGCTATGTGTCAGCGCGCAAAAAAGAAAGACACCGCCCGGAAGGGCGGTGCCACGTTGTGCGGTGCTTTGCTGTGTGCCGACCGCTGCCGGCGAGCCTCGCTTAGACCTCGTTGGCCAGTTCCCAGCGGTCGGGGGAGCGCCACAGGCGGGAGCGGAACAGTTCGCGTTCGAAGATGAACTCCTTGGGGAGGCGGTCCAGGAAGCGGTCGAAGAGTTCTTCGTGGCTGCGGGCCTCGGCGGCGCCGGAATCACGCGTCACTGACATGAGGTCATGGAAGGCGGACTGCGGGAAGTCCATGCCGGCCCACTCGATGTCCTCGTAGCGGGGCATCCAGCCGACGGGGCTCTCGACGGCAAAGCCCCGGCCGTGAACGCGGTCGACGATCCATTTGAGCACCCGCATGTTGTCGCCGAATCCGGGCCAGATGAACTTGCCCTCGGCGTTCTTGCGGAACCAGTTGACGCGGAAGATGCGGGGCGGGTTGGTGATGCGCCGGCCGATGTTCAGCCAGTGGGTGAAGTAGTCGGCCATGTTGTACCCGCAGAAGGGGAGCATGGCCATGGGGTCGCGACGCATGGCGGCCTGGCCGATGGCGGCGGCGGTGGCCTCTGAGCCCATGGTGGAGGCGAGGTAGACGCCGTGGGACCAGTTGAAGGCCTGGAAGACCAGCGGCATGTCCTTGCTCATGCGGCCGCCGAAGACGAAGGCGGCGATGGGCACGCCGGCGGGGTTCTCCCACTCGGGGTCGATCGAGGGGCACTGGCCGGCGGGGGCGGTGAAGCGGGCGTTGGGGTGGGCGGCGGGGCGGCCGCAGTCGGGGGTCCACTTCTCGCCCTTCCAGTCGATGGCGTGGGCGGGCGGCTCGCTCATGCCTTCCCACCACACGTCGCCGTCGTCGGTGAGGGCGACGTTGGTGAAGATGGTGTTCTTGGAGATGGACACCATGGCGTTGGGGTTGGTCTTGTCGTTGGTGCCGGGGGCGACGCCGAAGAAGCCGGCCTCGGGGTTGATGGCGTAGAGCTTGCCGTCGGTGGGGTTCTTCTTGATCCAGGCGATGTCGTCGCCCACGGTGGTGACCTTCCAGCCCTCGAAGGACTTGGGCGGCACCAGCATGGCCAGGTTGGTCTTGCCGCAGGCTGAGGGGAAGGCGGCGGCGATGTAGGTCTTCTCGCCGTCGGGGGCCTGCAGGCCGGTGATGAGCATGTGCTCGGCGAGCCAGCCCTCGTCACGCGCCATCACCGAGGCAATGCGCAGCGCGAGGCACTTCTTGCCCAGCAGGGCGTTGCCGCCGTACCCGGAGCCGTACGACCAGATCTCGTAGGTCTCGGGGAAGTGGACGATGTGCTTCTTGGCGATGTCGGGCTCGCAGGGCCAGGGGACGTCCTTCTGGCCGGGGGCCAGCGGGGCGCCCACCGAGTGCATGCAGGGGATGAAGGGGCCGTCGCCCAGGGCCTCGAGCACCTTGGCGCCCATGCGGGTCATGATCCGCATGTTCACCACCACGTAGGGGCTGTCGCTGATCTGCACGCCGATCTTGGCGATGGGCGAGCCAATGGGGCCCATGGAGAAGGGGATCACGTACATGGTGCGGCCGCGCATGCAGCCGGCGAACATCTTCTTGAGGGTGGCCCGCATCTCGGCGGGGTTGGCCCAGTTGTTGGTGGGGCCGGCGTCGCCCTTGGAGGCCGAGCAGACGTACGTGCGCTCTTCAACGCGGGCGACGTCGGACGGGTGGGAGCGGGCCAGGTAGCAGCCGGGGCGCTTGGCGGGGTTGAGCTTGATGAACATGCCGGCCTGGACCATCTGCTCGCACAGGCGGTCGTACTCGGCCTGCGAGCCGTCGCACCACACGACGTGGTCGGGCTTGCAGAGGGCGGACATCTGCTCGACCCAGGCGTGCAGCGCCTTGTTGGCGCCCTTGTTGGCGTGGGCGTTTGTGGTCGGGGCGAGGGTCGTGGTCATGGATGTGTCCTTTCGGGCATCCGGCGGGTGTGTCTGCCGCGGCACACGGCGTTTGGACAGAAAGGGCCGCGGGGGCTGGTGCACTGGAGTTTACGGGGGCGAATTGGGCTCGTGCGATGTAAGGTGGGGCGGGGGTGGAGAAACGCCCTTGAATGAGGGGGTGAGAAAGAAAAAAGCCCCGCCTTGAGGGGCAGGGCTTGTGGATGGGTGGGAGATGCGAGGCCCAAGCGGCCGGGGCTTACTTGCCCAGGACGTGGATCTCGACGCGGCGGCTGGCGGCCTTGGTGGACTTGGGGTTGGCCGAGCCACGGCCGACGGACTCCATGCGGGCTCCGGAGACGCCCCGGGACTCGAGGTACTTCTCGACGGCGCGGGCGCGGGCGAGGGAGAGGGCCTGGTTGGAGCCCCACTTGCTGCGGCGGATGGGATCGGAATCGGTGTAGCCCTCAATCCGGAGGCGGTGGCCGGCGTAGCGGCCGTTGAGGGAGCGGGCGATGCCGTCGAGCTCGCGACGGCCGGCGGCGGTCAGGGTGTCCTGACCGGAGGAGAAGGCGACATCGCCGGCGACGGAGATGACCACGTCGCGCTCGGGACGATCAACGCCGCCGCCACCGCCGCCCGGCGGGGTGGGGGGCTGCTGCTGCGGGGCCTGCTTGGCGGCCATGGCCTCGGCGAGCTGGCGGGAGGTCTCGTTGCGCTGGGCCTCGCTCTGCTGGAGCTGGGTGCGGAGGGTGTCGTTCTCCTGCTGCAGGGTGGCAACCTGGGTCTGGAGGGCCTCGGACTCCTTGGCCTTCTGCTGGTTGCAGCCGCCGGCGAAGAGCGCGGCGGAGGCGGCCAAAGCGGCCAGTGCGGTGGTGCGAACAAGACGTGTGTTCATCCGGCCCAACATGCGAACCTCCATGCTCCCAAGGTGTCCTGAATCACGCGGGCCTGTCCGGTTCGGCTTCAGCCGCAACGGGAGACGGCAGGTGCGTGAACTTGGCGTAAGCGGACCTGCGACGGTCGAGCTTGCCCGACGGACGGAGCGCACCAGCGCACCGGCCGACGTGGGAAAGTGGGTGAAGTGTACCGCCAGAAAGGGGGCGGTGGACGAGTGTGGAGGGGGAAAGCGTGGGGGATTGACAGGATGTCCACAGCCGGGGGAGCCGCCGGCGGGGACGGCCGGGCAGCGGGCGGCTTGGGGCGCGGGGCGGGGGAGCGGGTGGAATTTCAGGGCAGGGCGATGGGCTGGCCCATGAGGCGGCCCAAGAGCCATTCGAAGAAGGGCTTGCCGAGGACGACCAGACCGGTGGCGACGGCAAGGGAGGGCCCGTAGGGCATGGCGCGGTTGCCGCCCTTGCCGGAGGCGGTGCGGGCGAAGTGCCAGACCAACCCGACGACGGCGGCGGTAAAGAAGGCCAGGACGGCGTCGATCCAGCCGACGGCGGCGCCGACGGCGGCGAGGAGGTGGACGTCGCCCAGACCCATGGCCTCTTTGCCGAAGCCGAGGGAGCCGATGATGCGGACGGCCCAGACGATGGCCCCGCCGATGAGATAGCCGAAGATGGTGGCGGTGAGGACGGCGAGCCAGAGGGGGGGCGGGGAGTCGGCCAGACCGGCGGCGGCGGCCTGGGAGGTGGCCAGTTGGCCCCCGAGCCAGGCGAGGCCGACGGGGAGGCCGAGGAAGGCGAGTTCTTTGAACATTTCGCGGCGGGCGTGGGGGTAGGCGATCCAGAGGTCGGCGGGGGAGTCGGGGGTTGGGGGGGTGGTGGGGGTGGTGGGGGTGGGGTGGGCCTGGGGTGCGGTTGGCGAGGCCGGATCGGTGGAGGGGGCGGCGGGTTGCTGCTGGGCGGCCTGCTGGCTTGCTTGCGGGCTTGCTTGCTGGGTTGCCTGCTGGGCCGCTTGTTCGGCGAGGGCCTGCGTCTCCCATGCTTGGTAGTCGGCAAACGAGCGGCGGATGAGGCCGAAGTGCAGCAGGGCCATGCTGCCGGCCAGGCCGATGACAGCGCCACCGGCAGCGCCGACGAACCACCAATCGGTGATGCCGTTGCCGGTGAAGGTGGGGATGCTCCAGACGGTGCCGGGGGCGGTCTGACGGAGGGTTTGCCAGGTGGTGAACTCGACGACCAGAGCCCAAGCGACGTGGCCGACGATGGCAACGGCGGTGGCGAAGTGGGGGAGGGCCAGGGGGATCATGAAGGTCTTGGCGTCGATGAGGGTCATCGCGACCAGACAGGCGAACAGGCAGAGGATGATCAGCAAGATGGGCCAGGTCTGGTCAAGCCCGGAGAGGGCCCACTGGGGGGCGAGGGTGCGCCAGTTGACGCCGAAGGCCGTCCACTGTGAGGGGAGCGTGTACCAGAGGGCGTAGGTGGCGGCGAAGAGCAGGCCGACGAAGGCCTCGACGAGGGGGTACTCGGGGCTGATCTTGCTCTTGCAGAACTTGCAGCGGCCCTTGAGGCGAAGCCAGCCGATGATGGGCAGGTTTTCTTTGAAGGTCAGCCGGGTTTCGCATGCGGGGCAGCGCGAGGGCGGGGACCAGAGGCTCTGCTCGAGCGGGAGGCGGTAGACGACGACGTTCAGCAGCGAGCCGACGCAGGCGCCGAAGGCGAAGACCCAGAGCACCGGCAGCCAGGCGGCGACTTGGAGCATGATCTGGTACATGGGGATGCCGAAGAGTTCGTCCAACGTGCGTCCTTGCGGTTGGCGGGTGGGGCTGTGGAGGAGTGAGGTGGCGGGGGAGGTTACTGGCCCCGGGTGGACCCGGGCTTACTGGCCTCGAATCGAGCCGGGCTTACTGGCCTCGGATCGAGCCGGGCTCGCGGGGGGCGGAGGGGGAGGCGGCGGAGGCGGCCTTGACCTCGCCCTTGGCGGTCAGTTCGGTGAAGCGCTGCTCGGCTTTGTCGAGGATGGCCTTGCAGTGGGCGAGGAGGGCGACGCCCCGCTCGTACTGCGTGATGGACTCTTCCAGGCCGACCTCGCCGGCTTCGACGCGGGCGATGATGGACTCCAGTTCGTCCTGCGCCTGCTCGAAGGAGAGGTCGGCCAAGGGGCTGGAGTCGGCGGGGTTGGGCTTGGGGGTGGACATGGCTGATCTTTAGGGGCGATCAGCCCGCCAGCGCGACCTGGGGTGCGGGGATTGGCGCAGCGGCGGAGGCGGCCAACGCGGGGGTGGCTGGCCAGGGGCCGGTGAGGGTGAGGGGGCGGAGGTCGGGGTTGTGGGCGGCGATCCACGCGGCGGCCTCGTGTAGATCGGCCTCGGCGTGGGCCGGGGCGAGCAGGGCGAGGGTGGCGTGGGGCAGGCGCGGGGTGGGCGGGCGGAGGGTGTGGGCGTGGGCGAGGGCCAGCAGCGGGGCCAGGCGGGTGCGGACCAGGGCGGGCAGGTGAGGGGGCAGGCCGTCAACGGCGGCGTGGGCGGCGCGGCGGGCGGCGAGGAAGGCCAGGCCGGAGGTGGAGGCGGGCGTGGTTGCGGGCGCGGGGGTTTCGGGCGTGCTGGTGGTGAAGACGGGGGCGCGGAGGTGCAGTGTCCACTCGCGCAGCGAACGGGTGGCGGAGAGGTCGGCCAGCAGGGCATCACGCCGGAGGTGGAGCACGCGGGTGACCGAGTCGGCATCGGGGTGGAGGTCGCCGAAGCGGGCGGTGAGGCAGTGGCAGGTGGCGGCGAGTGCGTGCAGGGCGTCGGCAAACTGGGGCACGGTGGCGGAAGCGGGGAGGCAGAGGGCGACCAGTCCGGACGCGCGGACGGCGGTGGCCTGGGGCGGCAGCGATGCGGCAGCGGGGAGGTCGCTGTCTGCAGCGATGGCCAGCAGCAGGCAGGGGGCGGAGGCGGGTACGGGTGTGAGGGCCATGGGCAGGTGCTCAAGCGGAGACGGATGCGGGGGTGAGCGGTGCGTTGCTGGTCAGGCCCGCGGTGGTGGCGGCGGGAGGCGGAGCATCGAGCACGGGGATGGCCGGGGTGAACGAGTAGAGCGGCCAGGGGCCGGTGACGCTGACGGCGATGCCCTTGGAGGCGAGCGAGGCGCTGGCGCTGTGGGCGGCGGCGAGCAGGCGGTCCGGGCCGTCGGGCATCGCGAGGAGCACGGGCAGGCGGGTGATGTGCTTGCCGTCGGCCTTGGCGGTGCGGGGCTCGCCAAGGCGGAGCAAAGGTGAGGGGGCGGAGAGCGAGGCGAGGGTGTGCTGCAGGGCGGAGGTGGCCAGCGAGGCGGCGGCGAGGGTGGCCGGATCAGGCTGGGCGGGCGTGGTGATCTGGGCCTTGCGGGCGGTGAGATACGCAGCGCCCGAGGGCCGGGGCGGCGGCGCGGCGGGCGGGGTGCGAACAGCGGCGAGATCGACCTCGACGCGGAGGGTGAACTCGGCGGCGTGGCGGTGGGCGGCGAGGAACTCGGTGATGATGCCCCGGGCGGCGGCGAGTGTGGCGTCGAGCGCGTGGGCGGAGGAGAAGACAGCGCCGAATCGCAGCGGGAGCACGGTGGCGCGGGCGCCGGCGGCGAGGACGACGGCCTCGTGGGCGGCGGCGCGGGGGGCGAGCCACTGCACGTCGGCCAGGCGCAGTTCGGCGTCGGCCCCGGTGAACATGGTGCGGGGCACGGGGATGACCACGGCGGCCAGAGCGGCGTGGTTTACCCCTTCACTGGCGGCTGGAAGGGTGCGAACCACGGCCTGCTGGCCGGGTTCCAGGCCGGGGTGGGTGAAGCCTGCCAGCGGGCCGGCTTCGCCGACGCAGGCGAGGTAGAGCGCCCGCTGCGGATCGATGTGGGCGGGGTCGGTGATCAGACTTCGAACTCCTCGGCGAGGGCGTGGTTGAAATCGTCGGGGGTGATCAGCACGGCGGCGGGCGGGGTGCTGCCGATGTCGGCGACGGCTCGGCGGACGGCCCGCATGGCGGCGCGGGCGCACACCGAGGCGATCTGGGCTCCGCTGGCTCCGGGGGCGCGGCGGGCCAGGTCGGCCGGGGAGACGGCCGGGTCGACGGGCTTGCCGCGCATGTGCACCGAGAAGATGGCAGCGCGGGAGGCTTCGTCGGGGTTGGGGATCTGCACGATGTGATCGAAGCGGCCGGGGCGGATGACGGCGGCATCCAGAAGATCCAGCCGGTTGGTGGCGCCCAGGACGAGCACGTCGCGGAGGTCCTCCACGCCGTCCATCTCGGCGAGGAACTGGGAGAGGAAGCGGTTGGCGACCTGGTCGCCGGTGTTGGCGGCGCGGTTGGGGATGACGGCGTCGATCTCGTCGAAGAAGATGATGCAGGGGGCGGCGCGGCGGGCCTTGCGGAAGATGTCACGCAGGCCCTTCTCGCTCTCGCCGACGTACTTGCTGATCAGTTCGGGGCCTTTGACGGAGATGAAGTTGGCCTGGCTCTGGGTGGCGACGGCCTTGGCGAGCAGGGTCTTGCCGACGCCGGGGGGGCCGACGAGCAGGATGCCCTTGGCGGGCTTGACGCCGGCGGAGCGGAAGATGTCGCCGTGCTTGAGGGGCCACTCAACGGCCTCGATGAGCTTGTCTTTGACGTCCTGCAGGCCGCCGATGTCGCTCCAGGCGACGGTGGGGACTTCGACGAAGACCTCGCGGACGGCGGAGGGCTCGATCTCGTTGAAGGCGGCCTGGAAGTGCTCCTGGGTGACGTGGAGCTTCTGGAGCGTGGCGTAGGGGATGGAGGCCTGCTTGAAGTCGATCTCGGCCATGATGGTGCGGAGGGCGGCCATGGCGGCCTCGCGGCAGAGGGCCTCCAGATCAGCGCCGACGTAGCCGTGGGTGATGTCGGCGAGGTGGTCGAGGTTGACCGAGACGTCCAGCGGCATGCCCCGGGAGTGGATGTCGAGGATGTGGCGGCGGGAGTTGCGGTCTGGGATGGGGATGGCGATCTCGCGATCAAACCGGCCGGGGCGGCGGAGCGCGGGGTCGATGTTGTTGGGGAGGTTGGTGGCGGCGATGACGATGACGTTGGCGCGGCGGTTGAGGCCGTCCATCAGGGCGAGCAACTGGGCGACGATGCGCTTTTCGACCTCGCCCTGGGTGTTCTCGCGCTTGGGGGCGATGGAGTCGATCTCATCGAGGAAGATGATCGACGGACCCTTGGCGGTGGCCTCCTGCCAGATCTTGCGGAGGTGGGCCTCGGATTCCCCGTAGAACTTGTGGACGATCTCCGGGCCGGAGATGGTGAAGAAGTTGGCGTCGGTCTCGTGGGCGATGGCGCGGGCGATCAGGGTCTTGCCGCAGCCGGGCGGGCCGTGCAGCAGCACGCCCTTGGGCGGGTCGATGCCGAGGCGCTCGAAGACCTCGGGGTAGCGCAGGGGCAGTTCGATCATCTCGCGGATGCGGGAGACCTGGGGCTTGAGGCCGCCGATGTCTTCGTACGAGATGCCCGAGCCAGGCTGGGAGGCGGGGCTGCCGGGCTTGGCGGCGGCGGAGGGGGCGCCGGAGATGACCAGCCGGGTGGACGGGTTGATCAGCACCGGTGCGCCGGTGGGGGCGGTCTTCTCAACGACGAACTCGGCGGAGCGGGAGCCGAACAAGGCAGCGCGGATGCGGTCGCCGCTGGTGACCGGCAGGCCGTCGAGGAGTGAGCCGATGTACTTGAGGTCGCGGTCGGCCGGGCGGATGGTGGTGGCCTGGAGGGTGATGGTGTCGGCAGGTCGGCAGGCGACCTTGCGGAGGGTGACGGTGTCGTCAAGTCCGGCGCCAGAGTTGGCGCGGGAGAGGCCGTCGAGCTGGACCACGCCCTTGCCGCGGTTCTCTTTCAGTGCGGGCATGGCCTTGGCGACGGTGGTGCGCTTGCCGGAGACCAGCACGGTGTCGCCGATGGCCAGGTTGAGCTTCTTGAGGTCGTCGGGGTCCATCCGGGCCAGTGCGCGGCCGACGTCTTTGCTGAGGGCTTCGGCGACGCGGAGCTGGATGGTGGGGCCTTTGTCGGCGGCGGGGGGCGCGCCGGGGGTGGGGTCGGTGTCGATGGCCATGGGCGGTGCTCCGGGGCGCGACGGGGTGCGGGGCTGGGGTTCGCGGAGGGGAGGGAGAGCGGGCGGTGGCTGATGCGCAGCGCGTCAGCGGCGCGGGCAGCGGATCTCGACGACGCCGTTGTTGCAGGTGACCGCGAGGGTGGCGAGGTCGTAGACGGCGTTCTCGCCGGGCAGCAGGACTTCCTTGCGGTAACGCTTGCCCCGCCGTTCGGCGGTGATGGTCAGCACGTCGCCCTGCAGATCGAGCTTGACGTCATCGGGGCCGACGCCGGGCATCTCCAGCACCACCAGGGTGTGGTCGGACTCTTCCAGCACGTCGGCCATGGGCTCGCGGATCTCGTCGACGGTGGCGTCGCCGGTGTTCTCGTCGCGTTTGAACTGGTTGCCGAACGGCTCGACCTTGAGTTCCGAGCCGTTGTTCATGGTCTTGATGGAGAAGCCGTAATGGAACTTCACGTCCTTGCCGGGGTTGCCGGAGGAGGCGTTCTCACCGACGGTGTTTTTGAATTCCTGGCCCTTCTCAGCGAGTTCACCAAGGGTCTTGAGCAGGTCGGAGAGGCCGGAGAGCATGCCCTCAATGCCGCCACCGGAACGGCCGGTGTTCGTGCGGGACGGGATGGCGGAGCGACGTGCGGAGCCGGAGGGGTTGTTGGAAGGCGGTGGGGTGGGGGGCATGGGCTGCTCCGTGCGGTTGCGGACCGGGCCGGGGGGAGTGGGGAAGGGGTTTGCATGTGTCCGGGCGCGGGATTTCCCGGGCCCGGACGATGGTGCATCGACACAGGGGCGGGGTGGGCTTTGGGATGGGGCTGGAGGCGGGGGTGAACACCCGGCAAGGTTGGCGTGAGGAGGGAGGTAAGCCGGGAGATCAGGCCGCTTTGGTTGGGGCGCAAGCCAGAGCGGGTCGGGCGACGGCGATGTCGGGCGAGGAGCGGGCGAGTATGGAGGCGACATCGTGAGCGGCGCCGATGAACAGCACGCCGGGGGTGTGGTCGGTGATGACGGCGGCGGCGCGGTCTGCGATGAAGCGATCTCGCATCTCAAGCAGGGCGCGTCGACGGGTGACGATCCGCGGATCAGCGGCAAGGGCCGGGTCGGCGGCCAGGCGTCTGGCGAGGTTTAGTTCCTCGATGAGCAGCTCAGGAGACTCGGTGCCAAGCACGGTGTGGCCGGCCTGCATGAGCCGCAGCAGCAGCGCGTGGTTGCGGGACCCGGCGGCGGCGACTTCGGCGACGAGTCTCTGCACATCGGCGTCGATGGGGAGGCCGTCCTGAAGGATGACATGTCGGGAGGACTGGGCGGTGAGCAGAGTGTTCTGTGCCCAGTGCTCGATGGCGGTCCACAGGGCGCTGACCACTGCAGTGCGGTCGGCGGCGCCGGGGGCGTGCGCGGCGGACGGCGCCAGGGTGCCCAGATCAGCCTGGGTGTGCGCGATGGGCACGATGGTGAGGGTGCGGGGCGATGGCATGGCTTGACGGCAGGGCTTGGACGTGCTGGTCGGCGAAAGTGCGGTCAGGCGGCGGGTGGCGATGGCGGCGGGTAGACGGGACGGGAGGGGAGCGTTGACAGGGTCGGGATGGCGACGGGCTGCGCCGCTGCCGCCAGCGGCCGGTCTGCGGCAAGCGAAGGGCGGCCGGAAAGCTCGGCCTCCAGCGACTTGATGCGGTCTTCGAGCCGGGCGATGGTGGCGTCGATCGCAGGCAGGGGCTTGGGCTCAACCTCCAGCGGTTTGATGATCGGGTGGTTGGCCCACCAATCCATGCCCATTTCCTTGGCCTTGTCCACCGAGCAGATCACCAGCCGCAACTGGATGGTGAGCAGTTCGATATCCACCAGCTTGACCTTGATGTCGCCGGCGATGACCACGCCCTTGTCCAGGACCCGCTCAAGCAGGTCGGCAAGGTTGGAGGTGTTGATGGTGTGTTGTGGGCCGCGGGCGCTCATTGGTGGGCTGGTTTACAGCAGTCTCCCGAGGGGTCCAAGGTCGAGGGTGAGGTCGGAACGATCAAGGCCGAAGTGGGCGCAGAGGTTCTCGATCTCCTGGGTCTGGAGCATGAGGGTGGTGCCGACGGCGTCGGCCTGCTCGGGTGTGAGGTCGCCGGCGTCCATGCGGCGGATGGCCTGTCGCTCGAGCAGTTCGTGGATGAGCTGAACGAGGGTGAGGACGAGCTGGCCGAGGCCCTTGCGGACGTCGGCGGGGTCGACGTTGAGGCGTTGGTGGGCCTGCCGGGCGGTATCGGCGCCGGCGGCGATGTGGTCGTCAAGGAGGGGGGCCAGCGCGGAAAGGGCGGCGGCCAATTCGGGCCTGCCTGGTTCGGCAGGGGCGACCGGTGCAGAATGTGCGCGGTGGCTCGCACAATCGGCCGGTTCAGCGGTCAGGATGGACGGGGCACTGGTCACGCGTGGGAGATGGGAGCAAGCACCGTGCCGGACCGGGCGGTGCCGACAGAAGGGCAATCACCCTGCAGATAGCGTCGGGCGGTGGGGACGCTGGCCAGGAGAACGTGCAGGCCGAGGTAGACCAGTTCGACGTTGGCGACGGCGATGCAGACCTCACCACGGAGGACAACGCCTGTGGTCAGCAGGCGGTCCAGGGCCTCACAGAGGGTGAGGTGGGCGTCTGCTTGGTCGGGGTCGACCTCAGGGGCCTTGGGGGCGGGGAGCTTGATCTCAGGCAGGGCGAGGGCGGGGGGTGGTGCGAAGGCCGGCGGCGTCGGCAGGTGGGGCGGCGGGGGGGTGGTCATGCGGCCTCTCCGGTGGTGCCGGCGGAGTGGGGCAGGCGGGCGGAGAACAAGGCGGCGCCGAGCCGGCCGAGCGCCTGCAGGCCGCGGGGCGGCCCATGGCGGAGCACGACGGCCATGGGCAGGGCCGGGAAGCTGTGGCTGTATTCGACGATGGCGGAGCCTTCGCGTTCCATGAGTGCCGAGAGCAGCGCGGAGGGCCGGACGCCGATTTCAACCCAGGCCACCTGATTGAGCACCAGGGCGGGCACGGAGACGTGGGCGTTGTTGCAGGCCTGCACAAGGTCGCGGCACTCAGAGAGGGCCATTTCTGTGGGGATGGAGACGGGAATCAGGTGGGCGGAGGCTCCGTCGGTGAGCATGGAGCGGAGACGTTTGGCGCCCTTGGAGATCTGGATGAGCTTGGCGGTGGCGGTGGGCAGCTTGAGGATGTTCTTGTACTTCAGGAGGATCTTGAAGATGGTCGCCAGCCACTGGTCGGCCAGTTCGGGCAGTTCCAGCAGGCGGAGCAGATGGCCGGTGGGGGCGGTGTCAAGAACCACGGTGTCGTAAGCGTTTCCGTCGAGGAGTTCGACGACGCGGACCATGGCCATGACCTCGTCGATGCCGGGCGGAGCGAGGTCGAGCAGGCTTTCCATGGCCTCGCGGTCCATGGCCAGGTCGGCTCCGCCCATGAGGTTCTCCAGGAACTCCTGGAGTTCCTCGCGGTAGAGATCCCGGAGTTGTTCGAACTCGGCGGCGGCGTCGAGCTCCATGCCCCAGAGGTTGTCGGCGAGTTTGCGGGGCGCGGGGCCGACGGGACCGGCGAGGCAGTCGGCCATGGAGTGGGCGGGATCAACGCTGACCAGCAGGACGCGACGCGGGGGTTGGTTGCCGTCGCCGGAGGCCAGGCGGTGTGCGAGGCTGCAGGCGATGGTGGTCTTGCCGACGCCTCCTTTGCCGGCCAGGAGGATCAGACGGGCGCGGTCATCGGGCAGGGGAATGGCGCCGTGCACCAGCGAAGGCGGCTCGGGCAGGGGGGGGAGTGCGTCGGCCGGCACGCGCGCGGCAAGGCGAGCGGTCAGGGCGTCGGGCGGTTGCAGATCCGACCAGACGCGACGCAGGCGGGTGACGCCGGTGGGCTCATTCTCCTGCAGCGGCAGGTACCAGATTTCGGCCTTGCCGGGGGCCGGGCGGAGGGCCGGCGGGAGGTCGGCCAGGAGGCTGAGCTGGCGGGCAGCGACGGCCTGCAGCAGAGGGCCGGAGGCGGCGGGGATGACGCGGTTGCAGAAGGTTTCGCGATGGGGCACGCCCAGTTCAGAGAGCTTGCGGACCAGGTCGTCGGTCTCGGCGATGCTCATGGCCTCGGCGAGAAAGACGGGCACGAAGCGACAGCGTGCCGGGTCGGTGAGCAGCTCGTGGGCGGAGGTGAACGTCTCCTGCAGGCCGGCGAGGAACTGCTCAAGCTCATCGGGGGTGCGGTTGCGGCGGGAGAAGAGTTGGGCCATGTAGCGGTGCTTGGCCATCATGGCGTCGATGGCGCCCATCCACTGCTGGAAGAACTCGGGCATCTGCAGCAGGCGGAGCGTGTGCCCGGTGGGGGCGGTGTCGACGATGATGGTGCGGTACCGGCCGTCATAGGCCCAGACGGCGATCTGCAGGAAGGCCATGAGTTCGTCAAGCCCGGGCAGCGAGAGTTTGAGGAAGCCGTCGATGTCCTCGCCGTCAAGGAAGGTGCCCCGCTGGGCGAGTTCCTTGAAGCGGGCCATGTGCTCGTCCATGAAGCGCTTGTGGGACTGTCCGGCGTCGAATTCGACGATCTGCAGGTTGGCGGGCACGTCGGCTATGGGTTCGGGATCGGTCGGGGCCGGCCGCAGGCAGTCGGCGACGGAGTGGGCGGGGTCGGTGGAGACCAGCAGGAACTTCTCGGTCGGGAAGGTGTCAGCGAGCCGAATGGCCGAGGCGGTGGCGAAGGTGGTTTTGCCGACGCCGCCCTTGCCACCAACCAGCAGCAGGCGGGGCGGCTCGGTGAGAGAGCCGGGGAGGGCGTGCGGGGCGGAGTTGGCATTGGGTGTGGACATGAAGGCTCCGGTGAAGGTGCAGTGCACGCGCATGATCCGGGCGGAGGTGAGGACGGCACGGACACCGGAAGCGTGGATCGGTTGGCTGCAGGTCGGGGTGCGGCGGGACTTGCGCACCTGGGGTGTGTGCCTTGCAGGGCAGTGGTGAAGGCCGGCGAGACGGTCAGCAGAGGCGCAACTGGTCGGTCGCTTGGCAGGCAGGGGCCGAGCAAGCGGGATTCGGCATCAATGTGGATAACTAATACCTAACAAAACCCACTGACATCCTGTTGTCAGTGAAAAGTTGCCCGAGTGGATACTGAACATTGACAGATGGGCGAAGTTCTGGTAACGTCATGGCGTCGGGCCCGCGTCCCTGACCGCCCCCGACCGGCCTTGGTTGTTCAGTCCCCTGTGTTCCGCATGCTTCCGGGCAGCGGCCAGCAGGGGCGAGCAAAGTGAGCGAAGGAGCGCTCGGGTCGTATCGCCAGGGTCCCCGTTCCGCCCACCGGCTCGGGCTGCCCAGTGCAGCTGAGCGGGTCTGGTGGCCCCGGACGGCAAGAAAGGTGGTTTGTATGTCTCGTTCTGGCTCTGGTTCTGCGCCCGCGTCCAATGGCTCGCCTTCGGTCATTCTCAAGCCCAAGGCTCCGGTGGAAGTGAAGGCGGACGGCAAGGGGGATGTGAAGAACAACGAAGCGAAGGGGGCGGCCAAGGCGGCCGCGGCTGCGGCTGCGGGCACCCCCGCGGCGACATCGCCCAAGCCGGCGACGCCGGCGCCGGCTCCGAGCAAGGAGAAGATGGCGGCGCTGACCTCGGCGGTGTTGCAGATCGAGAAGACCTTCGGCAAGGGCTCGGTGATGAAGCTGGACGAGAACGCCTATCTGGCGATTCCCGGCCTGAGCACCGGGGCCATCTCGCTGGACCTGGCCCTGGGCGGCAAGGGCATTCCGCGTGGCCGCATCATCGAGATCTTCGGGCCGGAAAGCAGCGGTAAGACGACGCTGGCGCTGACGGTGGCGGCCTCGGCGCAGCGTGAGGGCGGGGTGGCGGCGTTCATCGACGCTGAGCACGCGCTGGACCCGTCATGGGCGAGGCGGCTGGGCGTGAACATCGACCAATTGCTGGTGAGCCAGCCGGACTGCGGCGAGCAGGCGCTGGAGATCGCCGAGATGCTGGCCAGGTCCAGCGCGGTGGACCTGATCGTGGTGGACTCGGTGGCGGCGTTGATTCCGCGGGCGGAAATCGAAGGGGAGATGGGCGACAGCGTGGTGGGTATTCAGGCCCGGCTGATGAGCCAGGCGATGCGGAAGCTGACCGGTGTGGTGGCCCGGAGCAACTGCACGGTGGTGTTCATCAACCAGATCCGCGAGAAGATCGGCGTGATGTACGGCTCGCCGGAGACAACCCCGGGCGGACGGGCGCTGAAGTTCTACGCCTCGGTGCGGATCGACGTGCGGCGCATCGGCGCGATCAAGGAGGGCGACATGAACATGGGCAACCGCACGCGTGCCCGCGTGGTGAAGAACAAGGTGGCCCCGCCGTTCCGCGAGGCCGAGTTTGACATCATGTTCGACGAGGGCATCTCGACCACGGGCGACCTGTTGGATATGGCGGTGGAGTGCAACGTGGTGGACAAGAGCGGCGCCTGGTTCAACTATGGCTCGGTGCGGCTGGGCCAGGGGCGTGAGAACGCCAAGCGGTTCCTGAAGGAGAACCCGGACCTGTTCATGGAGATCCGGCGGGCGTCGCTGAAGGCCAAGGCGGTGCAGCCGGTGAAGGCGGCGGCGGTCAGCGAGCAGGAGAAGAAGGAAGCTGAGGAGGGCGGCACGGCGGACTGAGTTTCGCCGGTGAACGAGCGTGTGTGCGGAAGGGGAAGGGTGGCCGCCATGAAGCCGGAGAGGCCAGGGCTGACCGGGAGAGAGGGGCCCGGCTGATTCGGTCGAGATGGCGGCGAAAGACACTCCACAGGCCCCTGGGCCAGACGCTCCGGGGCTTGTTTGTTGCGGGATCAGCGGGGGGCGGACGGGAGGCAGGGGTGTCAGGCCCAGACCTTGCGGGCGACGAGTTCGCCAAGGTCGGCCAGCAGGGGGTCGGCGAAGGCGGCGTCGGCATAGCCATCGAACCCGACAAGGCCCGCGGGGTTGGCCTCGAGCGCCGCGGCCAGGAAGAACGGGCGGCCGGTGACAGTGTCGAAGCAGTAGGCGTTCTCGATGGAGAAGCCGTACGCCCGGCCGACCTTGTTGATGACGCGGACGCGATCAGCCGGCAGGACGCGACGCAGCCCGGGGAGGAAGAACTTGCAGCAGTGATCGGGCCAGCGATCACGCGAGTAGACGGGACTGGGCGAATCGCCGGGGAACTGCGTCATGGCGGCGAGCAGGGCCTTGCGGTCGTCAGTCGGCAGCAGGTCCGCCGCAATCGGGTTGTCCGGGACAAGATCAGGCCGGACCAGCAGGGCGAGCAGGCGCTGCATGTCGGCCAGGCCGAAGCGGTTGCGCCAGGAGCAGTCCAAGGGCTGATCGATGCGGTCGGCCAGTGTTCCGCCGGGCGGAACGTGGGCGGTGCCGATGCCGGTGCGGGGCACGCCGGCGTTGTCGAGCAGCAGGTCGCTGTGTTGCTGTGGCAGGGTGAGCGGTGCGGAACCGTCGGGGATGAGCAGATCGACGGCGCCGGTGCGGCGCTGCTCGTCACGCGGGCGGAACTCGCTCAGGCGGTGGTTGATCCGGACCGAGGGCAGGCCCAGACCCCACATGAGGTGGTTGATGCGGCGGTGGCCGAGGAGCGTGTACAGCCGGTTGTGGGCGGGATTGTCGGAGACCAGGGCGATCTTGCGGATGTCGGATTCGACGGTGATGGTCTGGCCGTCCAGATTGTCAGGGTCGTGATCGATCACGGACTGATCGGGGAAGCATGGGTGGAAGCGCAGCGGCGTGCGGCGGGTGATCGGCCGGCCGGTGGCCGCGGCAAGGTGGCGGAGGAACAGCAGCGCACCGGCGGCGGCGCAGAGTTTGACGGTGCTGGCGGGGTAGATGTACTCGGCGTCAACCCGGAAGCCGTGCTGCTGGAGCACGGGGCGGCCGCCGGGGCCGGGCACGACCAGACCGAGGAGGATCTGCAGGCGGAACGCGTGCGGGGTGCGCATGGCTTCAGCCAGCGGGCCGGTGGCGGCTTGCAGCAACTGGCCGAGCAGGGGTGAGTCGGGCAGGGGTGGCGGTTCGGCCGGCGGGTGATCGGGGAGCGAATCAGGATCGGCCAGCGCACGACGCAGGACCCCGGACTGGTCGGCGGGGCCGGCTGAGGGTGCGGTGGGGGAATCGGGGCTGTGGGGGCGGGTCACTTGCTGCCGCGGGCGAAGTGGACGAGGGGGATGCTCATCATGGTGTGCAGGCCGGGGGGCGCTGCGAGCAGGCTGGGGATGGCGTTGATGGTGATGGAACTGGTGGCGATGTCGCCGTGGACGCCGCCGTTGAAGACCAGATCAATAGCCGGCTCGCCGTTGACGATGACGCGGTCGTGCGGCATGGGGTTCTTCTGGCCGATGGCGGCCTGGAAGACGAACTTGAGGACCTTCTTGCCCTTGCACACGCCGGTGGCGGTCTGCAGGACGCCGGCGGCGCAGCCCTTGGGGATGGGGCCGAGGCCGCAGCGCATGGCCTTGGCGGCCTTGACGGGCTTGATGGTCTCGCTCCACTTCTCGATCTCCCAGCCGAGGGCGGCGGCGACGAAGTGGAGGCTCTCGCCGAGGCCGACGTGGCGGAGCCAGCCCTGCTTGACGCCGGCCTTGAAGGCCTTGTCGTCCAGGGTGGCGCCGATCTTCTTCTGGAAGGGGATGCGGCGGGTGGTGGCGTCCTGGAAGCGGTGGATCTCGACGGACTTGACGCTCTTGCAGGCGGTGGTGGCGAAGACGGGGACGGCGTCCATGAGGAAGCCGGGGTTGACGCCGGTGCCCAGCAGGCGGCCGCCGTTGCGGACGGCGAGGTTGTGGAGTTCCTCGGCGAGTTTGGGGTGGCGGAGGAAGGGCCAGGTGGCCTCCTCGCAGGTGGTGATGACGGACATGCCGCGTTCGAGGAGGTAGCGGAAGGTGGGGGCGCAGTTGCGGAAGTCGGAGGAGGTGGTGACGACGGCGATCTGGGCCTCGGCGATGTTGGGGACGGATTCAAGTTCGGGGGAGACGATGACGTCCTTGGGGCCGAGCTTGGCGGTCTGGGAGAGGGGCTTGTCGGCGATGTCGGAGGCGACGTCGACGGCAGCGATGACGCGGCCGAAGCCGCGTTCGGCGTAGTCGTTGACGAAGCGGACACCGAGGGGACCGAGGCCGACGTGGAGGATGCGGTACATGCGACTGTGCCTTGTCAGGAATGCGGAGAGGGAAAACCTGGAGGAGTTTAGCGTGGGGCTGGGGCGGGCGGGGCCGGGGGCAGGGTGGCCGAGGTGGGCGGCGTCCCAAGAGCGCAGGTGACAAAGGCGGCGCCGGCGCCAAGGCAGAGGTGCCAGGGGAAGGCCCACGCCAGCCAGGGGAACTGGTTGCGGAGGGCGGCGGGGGTGACCTCGGCGGCGGAGGCGAAGCCGAGCAGGCCGGGGAAGACGCGGCCGAGCAGGCTGAAGGCGGAGACCTGGCAGGCGAGGATGACCAGGAAGCCGACGATCAGTGCGGCGATGACGCTGCGGCCGTTGCCCCGGCGGGTGAACAGGGCGGTGAAGAAGACCCCGAGCAGGCCGGCGTAGGCGAAGTTCATGACCGCCAGAACGAAATCCAGGACGGTGCTCTCCTTCGGGTCGTACCAGATCACGCAGAGAAGGCCCATGCCGGCCAGGGCGGCGCCGGCGCCGACGGTGCCCATGCGACCGATGCGCAGTTGCTGCTGGGGTGAGGCGCTCGGGCGGAGGCGGGAGTAGATGTCGCTGACGAAGGTGCTGGACATGGCGTTCAGGCCGGAGTTGATGCCGGCGGGACCGCAGGCGAACAGACCGGCGATGACCAGCCCGGCCAGCCCTCCGGACATGTGGTTGAGCGCAAAGGCCTGGAAGACGCTGTCGGAGGTGGCGGGAGCGGCGTGGGCAACGCCCATGATGTCGGGCCGCTGGTAGAAGATGTAGAGCAACAGGCCGAGGATGAGGAAGATGAGGACGGCGGGGACGCCCACGAGGATGCCGCTGATGACCGACCAGGCGCCCTTGGCGGGGCTCTTGCAGGTGAGCATGCGCTGGACGAGATCCTGATCGGCGCCGTGAGAGGCGACCGAGAGCAGGACGAAGCCGGTGAGGGCCGTCCAGAGGGTGAATTGCGCAGAGGGATCGAAACTGGTGGAGATGACGGTGAGTTTGCTGGGCGGGGTGACGTTGTTGATTGGCGGGGGGTTGGCCAGGGCGTGGGTGATGGTGGGGATGTCGGCGGGGATGCGGCTGAGCAGGAAAAAGATGGCGGCGACGGCGGCGCCGATGTAGACGGTGACCTGAAGGACATCGATCCAGATGACCGAGCGGACGCCCCCGAAAAAGCACAGGGCGATGCCCAGAGTGCAGAAGGCCAGCACGCAGCCGGCCTGGGCCCACTGGTTGTCCTTGTCGCCGAAGAGGACCAGTGCGGCGGGGATGGCGGCGATGAACACACGGGCGCCGCTGGCGAAGACGCGGCCGACGAGATAGGCGGAGGCGGCGGCGACGCGGCCGGTGGAGCCGAAGCGGCGTTCGAGGAGTTGGTAGGGCGTGGTGACGTTGTGGCGGTAATACGCGGGGATGAAGACGGTGGCCAGCAGAATGGCGGCAAGGATGCCGCCGATGTTGGCGGCGAGGTAGGTGAGGTTGCCGGTGTAGGCGGATTGGGGGACGCCGACATAGGTGGCGGCGGACTGGGCGGTGGAGAGGATGGAGAGGACAACGGCCCAGACGGGCATGGAGCGGGAGGCGAGGAAGTAGTCTTCGGTGGAGGTGGAGGGGCGGCGGTTGGTCCACCAGCCGGCGAGCAGAAGGATGCCGAAATAGGCGGCAAGGACTATGTAATCCCCTGGTTTGAGTTGCGTCAGCAGGGCGAGTGTGGCAGTCGTCACGCGAAAACTCCGTGCGCGGGTGCGGAACGCTGCAGCGTAGCGGCGCTGTGCCGCTATGCTGCGGCATGAAGCAGGTGATGTTGCGTCGAGCGGTTGTGGCGGTGGCGGGTGCGGGTCTGGCGGCGGGCGTCCTGATGGGCGGGTGCACCCAGCAGCGGACGGCCGGGACCGGCCCGCTGGTGGGGGACCAGGTGCAGCGGCGGGGGGATGAGATCATGGTGGCGGGGCGGCTGTTCCACACGGGGGCTCCGGTGGTGTTGTGGACGGACCCGGGCGGGTACGACGCGTATCGGGTGGAGAAGCGGTTTGGACCGCTGGAGCGGTCGGGCTGGGAGGCGGTGGCGAAGGAAGGACGGGGGCCGAAGGAGCCGGCGCGGTACAACCCGCGGTTCTTCCGGTTTGCCGAGAAGCAGCCGGAGCCGTGGCCGGGGCACAAGCTCAGCGAGCAGCAGATCGCCAAGTTCCGGGGGGGCGGCTGGGACTTGGAGAGCCTGCGAGAGGTGGTGGACCAGTTCGTGCTGCACTATGACGTGTGCGGGACGGCGAAGGTGTGCTTCCGGGTGCTGCACGATGCGCGTGGGCTGTCGGTGCACTTTCTGCTGGACATCGACGGGACGATCTACCAGACGCTGGATGTGAAGGAGCGGGCGTGGCACGCGACCACGAGCAACGACCGCTCGGTGGGCATTGAGATCGCCAATATGGGGGCGTATGCGGTCAACGAGAAGGACCCGCTGGACAAGTGGTACAAGAAAGACGCCAATGGCCGGACGGTGATCACCATTCCGCCGGAACTGGGCGACGGGGGCGTGCGGACGCCGGGGTTTGTGGGGCGGCCGCGGTTTGATGCCCCGGTGCTGGGGGTGATTCAAGGGGTGGAGCGGCGGATGTATGACCTGACGCCGGAGCAGTACGACTCGCTGATCAAACTGACGGCGGCGTTGCATGTGGCGTTGCCGAAGATCCGGCTGGACTACCCGCGTGGGGAGGACGGCAAGGTGCTGCCGAGAAAGCTGCCGGACGAGCAGCTCAAGGCCTTTACGGGGGTGATCGGGCATTACCACATTCAGGAGGACAAGGCGGACCCGGGGCCGGCGTTCGATTGGGAGTATGTGGTGAACGGGGCGCGGGAACTGGTGGCCAAGCGGACGCCGCGGGATGGCAGCGGACCGGGCAAGCCGGCGAAATCACAGCAGTAAGGCGGGCTGCACGGCGGGCGGGCAGCGCGATGCGGAGGAGTCTTTAGCGCTTGGCGGGTCGGCGGCGCTTCGAGCCGGCGGCGCGTCGGGCCGGGGTCGCACGCGTGGCGGGCGGCCGGGCGACATCGACGGCGAGGGTGACCAGTTCGAAGGCATCGAGCTTAAGGGGCAGTTCACCCTCGCGGGTGGGCCGCAGGGGCGGGCCGAGCGGGGACTCAAGCAGATCGCAGCGGTGGACCTGCAATGCGCGCAGGCCGGCCAGACAGAGGCGGGCGGTTTGGGGGGCGCCGGAGAGTTCGCAGAGCCGGATGATGACGCGGTCGTCGTCCTCGGCGAGTTTGATGGCCTCGATGCTGATTGGGTGCGGGGTGAGGACTTCGACGAGGCCTTCCAGCGGTCGGCCGGTGGCGGTTGGCTCCGGGGCGGACGCGGCGGCCTGGCGGGCGGGGGACGCGGGCAGCGGGAGGATGGGGCGGGCGAAGGCATCGGCCTGCAGGGCGAGGCGGCCGGGTGCTTCGGGGCCGGTGTCGATGCCGACGGCGTAGGTGAAGGTGATGGGGCCGTCGTCGGCCCCGGGGTCGGGGTAGTTGGGGGTGCGGAGCAGGGTGAGGCCGATGGCGGTGCCGCGCGGGCAGGACCAGCCATAGAGGCCGTCGGCCATGACCAGCAGGCGCGAGGCTGAATCGCCCAGGGCGGCAAAGCCGTGGGCGGGGAACTCGAACGCGGCCCGCTGCTGGGGCGTGTTGGCGTGAGTGGGGCGGGTGAGCCAGCCGTGCTGGGTGCCGTGGATGAGGCGAAGTGGGGCGGCGGCGGGGGCAGCGGGGAAGACAGCGCGGACGAGTTGGCGGCGCTGGAGGGCGTGCAGCGTGGAGGTGCAGCGGATGACGTTCTCGCCGGGGACGAGGGTGAGGGCGCGGGTGACGCGGATGCCGTGCTGGGTGACCGGGCCGATGGTGATGGTGACCGCTCCGGAAGGGGCCGTTGTGACGCGGACCGTTCCGGCGGCGGTGATCGGGTTGACGGAGTCGGTGTGGGCGGCGTCGATATCCCAGGCGTCCCACATGCGGGGGCGGTCGCGGTGGACGTGGAGGTCGTTGAGCGGGCCGGAGAGGGTGTGGCCGGCGACGGAGAGGCGGGTGATGCGGCCGGCGGAATCAATGATGGCCGAGGTGGTGCCGCTGGTGAGGGTGACGGCGTTGCGGGCGCGGGTGATGGTGACGGCGGGCGCGGGGGTGGCGGGGGTGGCGGGGGCCGGCGCGGCGGACGGTGTGAAGCCCAGTGGCGGTGCGCCGGCCTGCAGGGCGGCGGCGGGGTTGAAGGCGGCGCTGGATGCCGGCAGGTGCTTTGTGGCGTGCAGCAGGCCCTGATCGATGATCCGCTGGGCGGTGGCGAGCACTTCGCTGAGTTGGGCGAAACCGTCGGTGTAGACCTGGGGAATCGAGGAGCCGGGGAGGATGTCGTGGAACTGGTTGAGCAGCAGGAGCTTCCAGGCGCGGTCCAGGGCCTCGCGGTCGGCGCTCAGCACGGCCGAACCTTCGGGGGCGGTGCGGAAGATGTGGCGGGCGTAGACGAGCATGGTCTCGGCGGTGCGGAGGGCGTGCTCGCAGCGGCGGTGGAGTTGCTTGAAGCGGGTGTGGGTGCTGAGAACGCCCCGGTGCAGTTCCAGGTAGAGTTCACCGGTGTGCTGGTCGATGGGGATGCCGGCACGCCGGGCGGCGGCGACGTCGTCGTGCAGAGCCTGGCAGAAGTGGTGGGCGTCGTCGTGAAGGGTGCGGGGCAGGCCGTCGCAGTCGGAGGCGAGATCAATGTTGCGGATGGACCAGGCGGTGGGGCCGCCGCCGCCGTCGCCGAATCCGAAGGGCTGGAGCCAGCGGGCTCCGCCGGCGAGGTTGGCGGGGCGGTTGGGGATGGAAGGGAGCGACGGGATGTGCTTGGAGCGGTGGCAGCGGTCGCCCCGAAGCAGTTCACGCGGGGTGTTGACGGCGTTGTAGTCGCAGCCGGGGGTGGAGTGGGCGAGCACCGTGTGGCGGCTGAGGCCCTGCCAGCGGAAGGTGGTGAAGGGGAAGGGGTTGGTGTCGTTCCAACTGAGTTTGTTGGTGACGAAGGTGTCCAGTCCGGCGGCGGCCATGAGCTGGGGGAGGCAGGGGGGGAAACCGAAGGTGTCGGGCAGGTAGAGCATGCGCTGGCGGCCTTCGGGGCCGAAGCGGTCGGTGAAGTAGCGGATGCCGTGGAGCAACTGGCGGGCGAGGGACTCGCCGGAGGGGACGTTGCAGTCGGGCTCGATCCACATGCCGCCGACGGGCTGCCAGCGGCGTTCGGTGACGCGGCGGCGGATCTGCCGGAAGAGCTCGGGGGCGTCCTGCTCGATGAACGCGTACTGCTGGGGCTGGCTGGCCATGAAGACAAAGTCCGGGTGGGACTCCATCAGCCGCAGCACGTTGGAGAAGGTGCGTTGGCACTTGCGGCGGGTTTCGCGCAGGGGCCAGAGCCACGCGGTGTCGATGTGGGCGTGGCCGACGGCGTGGCAGACGGTTGCCGATGCGCCGGCGGGGCGGCGGAGGGCCTGCATGAGGATGCGCAGCGCTGCGGGCGCGGCGGCGCGGACGGCGGCGGGGTCATCCGAGGTGATGGCGGCGCGGGCCTGGCGGAGGGCGGTGTGGAGCTCTTCGGCGCGGCCGTTCTGGATCAGCGGCTGGTTGGGCATCCACGGCGCGGTGGGGGTGTGAGCGGGCGGAGAGCCGGGGTCGAGTTCGCGGAGGAGCTGGCAGGCGAAGGTGAAGGTGTCGCGGAGATCCGCGGTGGGCTGGTCAACGGCGACGAGGCTTGCGTGCAGGAAGCGGCCGGGGGTGCGGCTGTTCCAGCGGGCATGGATCTCGGGGCCTTCCCACTGCAGGCCCCGGGCGCCGAAGAGGTGGTTGCAGGCGGCCTCGACGAAGAAGTCCACCCGGCCGGCGCGGAGGGCGGCGGGGGGAAGGGGGGCCAGGTCGCGGTTGGCGTCAAACCCGGCGTGGGGGACGTCGCCAAGGAAGAGCAGGGCTTCGGTATCAGACGAGAAGGACAGGTGCAGGCGGCGGCCGGCCAAAGCGGCGGGGACGCGGCCCTGCAGGCGGAACCACGCGGTGGACCAGGAGGGGCCCCATTGCCAGCCGGGCTTGACGGGCTTGAAGCGTTGGCCGCGGGCGACGGCGGCGGGGACGGGGTCGGGCGTTTGCCAGGCGGCGGCGGAGAGGGGAACGGAGGCGGCGGCGACGGCGGGCGCGATGACCTCGCGGCAGAAGACCTCGAGGCCTTCAACAGCGATGAGCAGGGGCGTGGGCATGGTGGTGACGGCTGAGGTTCGAGGGTCGGACGAAGGGCATCGCGACGGTAGCCGCGGGGGGCGTGCGGACTGGCCGGAAGGATCAGACTTCCCACGGCCAGGCGAAGCGGACGCCGTCGGCGGCGAGCACATCCTGCACGTGGCGGACATGATCGGCGTACTCGTGCACGGCGTGCGGCTCAAGGTCGTGGGCGAGACACCAGGCGGCCAGGGTGGCGGCGGCCTCGCCGGCGTTCCACTCGGTGGGGTGCATGCGGTACGCGCCGTTGGTGACGTGGGTGACGCCCATGGCCTTGCCGGCGCACACGACGTTGCGGACGCGCTTGGGGATCAGCGCGCCCATGGGGATGCGGAAGGGGGCGCAGTTGACGTAGACGTTGTTGCGGCCGGCGGTGCTGGGGTGCAGGTCGATCATGTAGTGGCCGATGCCGACGGAATCGGGGAAGCGTTCGCCGGTGCCGAAGGGGGTGGCCTCCCAGTTCAGGGCCTTGGTGTTCAGGCCGGCCTTCTGGCGCTGCTCGGTGCCCACGTGGCCTTCGTGCACGATGGTCAGGGCTTCCAGGCGGCGGGGTTCGCGGATGTAGCAGGCCTTGGCGAAGCCGTCGGCGGTGCCGAGTTCGTTGCCCCGGAGCTTCAGGCCGGGGTACCCGAGTTTGCTGTCCGAATCGTGACGGGGCGCCTCGGTCTGCATCCAGTGGATCAGATTCAGGGACTGCTCGCGGGCGCCGGCGAGGGCGGCGGCGCGATCGGCGGGGCTGACCCCAAGCAGCGGACGCTGCCAGTAGTCCATCTGCACCATGTTGATCAGCGTCACGTCGGGGTACTGGTCGGCGGCGGAGTCCTGGTAGAGCCGACGCATGGAGATGCGGCGGTAGCGCCACATCTCCAGTTCGCCCTTGTCGGGTTGATCGGGCCAGGGGACCAGGCGGAAAGTGCGGCGGCCTTCGACGTTGTGGCTGGGGACCGTCCAACTGAACAGCCGCTCGCCGCCGGCCCACGGCGGGGTCATCTGGGGGACGTAGCTGCGCCAGAAGTCGTAGTTCTTCGGGCGGGGGATGGTGTGGTCCTCGCCGGGTCGGTGCTCAAGGGCGAAGCACCAGGAGACGGCCTGCTGGTCGGCGGGGTCGGTCTTGTCGGGGTGGCCGTGCAGTTCGCCGTGGACGGAGGTGTGCTCGGCGCCGATGCGGTGCTCGATGCCGGCCAGGTTATAGAGGTCGCCCAGGTCGGAGGCGTCGAGGATGTACTTGGCGGTGACGGTGATGGTCCGGCCGTCGGCGTGGGAGAAGGTCACCGATCGGACGCGGTCGCCATCGGCGGTGGCGGAGACGGGCGTGAAGCCGAAGTGGACGGGCTTGAGGTCGGGGTCGCCCAACAGGGAGGCGAGTTGCTGGTGGAGGCACTGCATCCAGATGCGGGGCTCGGCGCAAAGGCGAGAGACCCAGCCGCCGCCGGGGTTGAGGCGAGGATCGGTGCGGAAGCCGTCGCGGATGGGGCGGCCGAGGTAGGCGGCGCGGACCATGCGGCGGAGATCCGCATAGCGGCGGGTGCAGCCGTACTCCTCGACCCAGCGGTTCTCATCGGGCGGGACGGCCTGCGCGGTGAGCTGGCCGCCGAGCCAGTCGGTGGATTCAAAGACCAGGAAGGGGACGCGCTTCTCGGCCAGGACGAGGGCGGCGGCGGTGCCGCCGGCGGTGCCGCCGATGATCAGGACGTCGGTGGAGAGCTCGGTGTGCATGACGGTGGGAGGGAGGGGCGGGCGGGTAACGGGTGTGGCGAAGGGACGGCGGAATCAGCCCTTGACGGCGCCGGCGAACATCTGCGGCTTGAGCCAGCGCTGCATGGCGACAAAGCCGATGAGAATGGGGATCAGAGCGAGCACGGAGGCGGCGTAGTAGGTGCGGGGGCTGGAGGCGAACTGGCCGATGAGTTCGTTGACCGCGACGGGGAGGGTGAAGTTCTCTCGCTGCTGGAGGACGATCAGCGGCCAGAGCAGTTCGCTCCAGGCGCCGATGACCGAGAAGAGGGCGAGGGTGGCCAGCGTGGGTGCGGACAGCGGGAGCATCACGTGCCACCAGATCTGCAGGCTGGTGGCGCCGTCGATGCGGGCTGCTTCTTCCAGGCTGTCGGGGATGGCGGCGAAGGCCTGGCGGCAGAGGAAGATGCCAAAGGCGGAGACCGAGAAGGGGATGATGACCGCCAGCAGGGTGTCGTACAGCCCCATGTTGACGATGGAGATGAACATGGGCACCACGATGACCTGTTCGGGGATCATCATGGTGGCGAGCATGAGGACGAAGATCAGGTTGCGGCCGGGGAAGGACATCTTGGCCAGCGGATAGGCGGCCAGGGCGGCGAGCACGACGTTGAGCACCGCTCGGCCGAAGGTGACCAGCACGCTGTTGACCAGGGGCCAGGAGAGCGTGCCGCTGTCAACGGCGGCGGAGAAGTTGGCCAGGGTCGGGCGGCCGGTGACCGAGGAGAGGTCGGTGCCGGGCGGCTGGAGGGCGATGAGCAGCAGCCAGAGGGCCGGGCCGATGGCCAGCACGACCAGAGCCAGCGCGGCCAGCCAGAGCAGGGCGGTGAGCAGGGGCGGGCGGCGTTCGAGCATCAGGCCGCTCCCTGGTTGGCTTGGTTGGCGCGGCTGATGCGCAGGTTCACCAGGCTGAAGGCGAGGATGATGACAAACAGCGTGATGCCCATGGCGGAGGCGAGGCCGAAGTTGCCCCGGCCGAAGGCCTCTTCGTAGATCAGCGGGACGGCGGTCTGGTGCTCGATGGGCACGCCCTTGACGGTGACGAACAACTCGTCAAAGACCTTCAGGGCGGAGATGGAGGAGATGATGAACACCAGCGTGATGACCGGCCAGATGGAGGGCAGGACGACCAGGCGGAACACGCCCCAGCGGCCGGCGCCGTCGATGGCGGCGGCTTCGCGCAGTTCACGCGGGACGGCGAGCAGCCCGGCGAGGAAGACCATCATGTAGAAGCCGAAGCCCTTCCAGAGGGTGACGAGCATGGCGCTGATGAGCGTCCACGGGTAGTCGGTGAGCCACGCGATGCGGGGCAGGCCGACGCCGGTGAGGACCGTGTTGACCAGGCCCTGATCGGGGTTGAGCACCAGCCGCCAGCCGACGGCGGCGACGATGGTGGGGGTGACGACGGGGAGGAACAGGAGCAGGCGGAGCCACTTGCCGGCGCGGATGCCCGACTCGACGATCATGGCGGCGGAGAGGCTGAGGAAGATCAGCGCCGGGGTGACCAGCAGGTAGACGGCGCTGTTGAGCATGCAGGACCAGAACCGCTCGCTGGAGAGAAGTTGCTGGTAGTTGGCCAGGCCGATGAAGGTGGGGGGCTGGAAGGGCGTGTAGCGGGTGAAGCTGAACCAGACCACCTGCACCATGGCCCAGAGGAAGAACACACCCAGCACGAGCATCGCGGGGGCGATGAACGCGTAGGGGGTGAACCAGCGGTGGCGAAGCGAGCCTCTCACGCCGGAGATCCTTGCCCGGTGGTGGAGGCCGGGGTGGAACGTTGGGTGGACGGCTGGCCGGACGGGGGCGGCTGCCTGGCGGGCACGGCCGCCGGGCGGGGGACGGCGTCCATGGTGCCGGGCACCAGGGCGAGGATGCCGTCCCAGGTGGTCTGGATGTCCTGCAGGGTCACCCGCAGATCGCGGCCGTCGAGCAGGACGCGCTTGAAGCCGTCCTCAAAGGCGCGGCGAAGGTCGGGCCAGGCCTCCAGCGAGGGGGTGAAGGCGACGGCGTCACGCAGGGCGCGGGCGGAGAGGGCGCGGGCGTACTGGATGCGGCGTTCGGCCTCGGCGGCCGGGTCGGACAGGGGCTCGGCGGAAGGGAAGGCGAACAGGGGGTCGTCCAGGGCGGCGGTGACGCTGGGCAGGACGACGGCCCGCCGGCAGAGGAGCAACTGGCTTTGGGCGCTGGTCATGAACCAAGCCAGACGGGCGGCCAGTTCGGGGTTGCGACTTTGGTTGGTGACGCTGAGCACCATGACGGCGATGTGGGCGCGGTTCAGCGAGCCGGTGATGGCGGGCTCAACCTGGGTGCCCTGGAAGACGGTCGGGCTGTCACGCTGGATCTGCTTGAGGAAGTTGGGACCGGTGTTGATGAGCGCGAGTCGGCGTTCCTTGTAGAGCTGCGGCTGGTGGCTGTTGCCGCCGGTGACGGCCTCGGCGGGCATGGCGCCGGAGCGGAAGGTGGCGACCCAGCCTTCAAGGAAGGCGATCACGGCCGGATCGAGCAGGTTGGCGCGGAGCCTGGGTTGCGGGCCGGAGCGGTCCTCGGTGAAGGGGACGACGCCGTCGGCGAGCATCATGAAGGGCAGGTCGGCCTCGAAGCCCAGGGGGATGGAGAAGAGGTAATTGCCGGTGCGCTGGTGGAAGTCCAGTGCCTGCCGTTGGAGAGACTTCCAGTCGCGCCCGAGGCTCTGGCGGGTGAGGCCGCCGGCGGTGAGCACCGGTTCGTTGAGGAGCACGGTTTGGGTGGTGAGGTACCACGGCAGGCCGAGGAGGCGGTCGCCCAGGCTGGGCAGGCGGAGGGCGCCGGAGAGGTAGGTGGCGGACACGTCGCCGGGGAGAAGGGGCTTGAGGTCGACCATGGCGTCCATGGCGACAAAGCGGGCGAAGGTGCGATCGGCCATGTTGACCAGATCAGGGGCCCGACCGGCGGCGGCGGCGGCCATGAGCTTGCGGTCGATGGCCTCGTAGGGGACGTCGGACCAGACGACCTTGACCCCGGGGTTCTCCGCTTCGAACGCGGCGATGCGTTCGCGGATGTAGTCTTCAAAGGGGGCGAGGGCGAGGGTCCAGAACTGCAGTTCGACGCGAGAGGCGGAGCCCGAGCCTTGGGTCGGTCCGTCACTGCGTGAGCAAGCAGCAACACCGCCGAGCGTCGCGAGGAGCGCGAGCACGGCGGCGATCGCAGGTTGGGTCAGGCGATCAAACGCGCGCATGGTGTGGGCGTGGCGTTGGGGCCGGGGATGCACGCGGGGCTGGAGGGCTTACGGGTTCTCGATCTGGAAATCGCGAGTGGACCACAGCACCTTGTAGGTGCTTCGGCCGGACGGCGGGGCCCGGAAAAGTTCGGTCGCGTTCCAGAGCTGCACGTGCCCGTCGACGAAGCCGAAGTGGGCGCTGCCCCGGGCGACCCAGCGGTCGGTGGTGCGGTTGGGGTGGCGGTAGTAGGGGATGTCGGCAATCCGGTCGCGGTTGACGGGGATGCCGGCGAGCTCGGGCGGGGTGCCGAAGGGGAGGTTGAGCGGGTTGCCGCCGGGGGAGTTGTTGGTGGAGCCGCCGAAGCGCTGGCCGGGGGTGCCTTGGGCGCCGATGGTGGAGACGGTGAACCAGCGGCGACCGAACTCGGAGGCGGGGCCGCCGGCGGTGGAGCCGGCGGGTGCGATGCCCCAGGCCTCACCGAGGAGCATGAGGTTGGAGGAGAAGTCGGCGTTGGCATCGAAGCCGTTGGTGGGGCGGCGGTTGCCGTCGATGATGCTCGAGCCGTTGAAGTTCATGGAGTACGAGCGGGCGCCCTCAACGTGGTTGGGGCAGGCCATGACGCCGCCGCCGACAGTTTCGTTGATCGAGGCGCTGGTGTCGTTGCGGTTGACCTGCGGGAGGAAGTTGCCGAGGCGCTGGACGTCGTACCAGTAGATGCCTTGGGCGGTGGGGTTGGAGGGGTCGTTGCGGTCGTTGGCGTTGGGCGGGAACTTGCCCTTCCACTCGTTGGAGTAGAGGATGAGGGCGGTGGTGGTGTTCTTGAGGTTCGTGGAGCAGACCACGGCGCGGGCCGAGTCGCGGGCCTTGCCGAGGGCGGGCAGGAGGATGCCGACCAGCAGGGCGATGATGGCGATCACCACGAGCAGTTCGATAAGCGTGAATGCGCGGGTGCGTTGGATGGGGGCGGGGGTTGTGGCAACCATGATCATGCTCCTGCGAAATGCCGAGTGGCGGGAACACCTTTTGTGGTGACGTGAACGGCCGGCTCTGCGTCGCCGGCATCGGAATCCTGGGGATGGCCGTTCAGGGCCGTGCCCGAGTGGGCGGGGTGGGAACGGTCGGCGGGGAGGCCGGGACGGCTGGTGGAGCCTCGGACGATCAGTTGAGCGCGAAGGAGCGTATGGGTAGCGGTTCGTGAAGGATCGCGAAGCAGTTCCACCAGTCGGCGAACGGCGGTGCTGCCCATATCGATCAGGGGCTGACGGAGTGCCGTCAGCGGAGGGGAGAGATAGGAGGCGGTGCGGGCATCGTCCACGCCGACGACGGACAAGTCATCGGGGATGCGGACCCCCGCCGTGCGGGCGGCCTCATAGGTGTCCAAGGCAAGCGTGAATCCGCCAGCGAAAACCGCTGTGGGCCTGTGTACGGAGCTCAGCAGTGCGACCAGGCGCTCGCCCTCGGTACGCTCAAGTTTCCAGCCTTTGGCGGGGAAGATCAAATCCGCGTCGCTGTCGAGCCTGCGTTCGGCGATGGCGGCGCGGAAGCCCCGGAAGCGGTCTCCGGAGTTGCTGATGCGGTCGTCGCCGCCGATGTAGGCGATGCGGCGGTGGCCGAGCGAGGCGAGATGGGCGACGGCCTGCCGGGAGATGTCCAGATTGTCGGTGTCGACGGTCTGGATCCCGGGGCGTTCCCAACTGGCTCCGACCACAACGATCGGAGGGAGCTTGGCGATGGACGCTTCGTCGGGCCGGAATCCGGTGAATCGCGGGGGCTTGGAGAGTTGGTCAACGAACGGGTTGACGTACAGGTAGCCGTGGCACTCGTTGCGCCAGTCCTCCCCGAAACGCAGCAGCACCAGATCGCCGCCGGCTTCGGCAGCTCCGCGGCGGACGCCCTCGAGAACCTGGCCGTGGTAGGCGTCGGCGAGCGAGCATTCGCCGTGGAAGACCAATCCGAAGCGGAGGCCCTCGGTGACGGCGGCACGCTCGAGATACGCCTCGTGAACGAAGGTGCCCCGGCCCTGGCCCCGACGCAGCACCCCCTGGCCGACGAGTTCCTGGAGGGCCCGGTGCACGGTCACCAGAGACACACCAAGTTGCTCGGCGAGCGCCTTGGTGCTGGGGAGTCGTTCGCCTACCGCGTAAACCTGCAGATCAATCGCTTCACGCACGGCCTCCTTCACGCAGACGTAAAGCGGGCGTCCGGGTTCGGGATGGATCGGCTTGAGGGCCACGCTCTTCATTGGCAAGCCGCCGTGACGCCCTTAGGCGTCGCGGCGGTTGGATGATGCATTATCGACGGCGGCGGAAGGCCGCCAGGGAGCCCAGACCCAGAAGGGCGGCGGCGCCCGGCGTGGGAATCTGGAAGACGTAGAGGTTGCGGTTGGCGAAGTCAACCACGGCCAGCGAGTTGGTCGCGGCGTCGTACGAGAAGTCGTACGCGCCGTTGCCCGTCGGAGCGGACCACGCGGAACCGTTGAGCAGGAACTGCAGCGGAACGGACGTGCCGGTGGTCGTGAAAGCACGGACCACGGTGCCGAAGGCCTGGCCGGGGTTCACAACAGTGCGATCGTTGACGATCAGCAGATTGCCGGCGGTAGAGCTGTTCACGAAGGCGATGTTCTGGCTGTCGACGGTAGTGACCGCGGTCAACCCGCCGATGGCGGTGGAGGCAGAGCCGGTGAAGGCGTTGTCACCGCTGCGCACGGCGCGGCCGATGCGGTTGGCCTCGCGGGTGTAGAGGTCGCCGGTGGCGGGGTCAAAGGCGAGATCGCGCCAGGTAGTGGCGGTGGGGGCAAAGTTGATGATGGCACCCGCGTTTTGGCCGTTGATGTACTGGCCGGTGGTGGTGTTCAGCAGGTGGCGGCGGCCGCCGCCAATGGAGAGATACGCGACGCCCTGGTTGGTGCCGCCCCCGTTGAAGCCGGGGTCGAAGGCGACGCCGTTACCGCGGCGGGTGGAGTCGTTGCCGGCGGCCGGATCACCGATGCGCCAGTTGAGGGTCCCGGCGCTGGCGCTGAACTGGCGAACGGAGTCGCCGGAGCCGGCGCCGTTGTCCAGGCCCACGGCGAGGCGATCGCCCTGGATGGCCAGGCTGGTGATGCCGCGGTTGTTGGTGGTGGCAAAGGCGCCGAAGCGGGCGCCGAACGCGGGGGCCGAGAGCACGTTGCTGACGCGGACGACGGCCGTGCTGTTGGTGGCTCCGGAGCTGTTGTAGCCCGCGACCCAGGCATCGGTGCCGTTCCAGGCGACTGCTGACGGGTTGGTGCCGATGCCGGTGTTCACGTTGCTGATGCTCGACAGGTCGACGACGGCGCGCAGGTCCAACTGAACCTGAGCGGAGGCCGCACCGGCAATGCCGGCGACGGCCAGAATGGCCACGGTGCTGTTCATCTTGCTCTCTCCTGAAATCTCTCTGTGTGCCGGCTGGGTGGCGGAGCTCCGGTCGCAGCATTGCGAAACCTGAAAGAGCGGGTCACTCAGCACAAGGCACGATCCGCATGGTGAACGCCCACAGATCTCTGGCTGGGGGCGTTCCGGGTGAACCCCGGCAGACATATTCTATAACTAGATAGCGATTTGGCCAGAATTTCTGAAGAGTCAGCAGCAGATCGGCGGGCAGCCCTCATTAGGGAGCGCAAGTGAGCGAAAGTCGGTCTTCGTGCGGAGGGTATTGTTATCGGTCGTTCTTGGGGGTGGCCCAGCCCCCGATCGGCTGGCCGGGGCGTTTGGCTGACCAGACCAGCAGAGCGACACCCACCGCGACCATGCCGACACTGAGCCATTGGCCCCGGCTGAGGTCCAGCAGCAGCTTGCCCTGCGATCCGAACTGAGCGTCGGGGAGTCGCCAGAGTTCGGTGATCACCCGGAGCACCCCGTAGACGATCAGCCAGGCGGCGGCGATCAGCCCAGCCTTGCGAGGCCTGGCCCAGAGCGTCCAGACCACCAGCCCGAGCACAAGGCCTTCGGCGAGGGCCTGATAGAGCTGTGAGGGGTGGCGGGCGCTGACGAGGGGCTCAAGCTGTGGGCGATACTGCTCGGCCCGCGACACCACGTATCGCAAGGCCTGCTGCCATGACTCTCCGGGCTTGATCTGGCTGGTGACCAGTTGGTTGAGGGCGGCGAGTTGGGCGGGCGACAGGTCCGGGGTGTGACTGAGGACTTCTTTGGTGCCGGGGCCTGTCCAGCCCAGCAGTTCTTGTGGGAACTGCACGGACCACCAAGGGCCTTTCTGGCCGGCAGGGGCGACGACTTTGCCGAGCAGTTCACCGTTGATGAAGTTGGCCAGACGGCCGAGCAGCAGGCCCAAGGGTGAGGCGAGCGCGAGGAAGTCCATCACATGCAGCGTGCTGCAGCGGCCGACGCGCGTGCCGTCCGGGCCATCGGGCCATCCACGGCTGATGCGCCAGGCGGCCAGAACGCACCCGATCATGGCACCATGACTGGCCATGCCGCCCTTGTGCACAGCGAGCAGCCCCCACCAGGGGGGGGTTGAGGTGAACGAGGTGAGCAGTGAGCGGTCGTAGACGAGGACATAAAGGAGGCGACCCCCGGCAACGACGCCAAAGAACAGCCAAGTCATGGCGTCGGGCACGCGATGAACCGGGATGGCGACGAGCCTCCGCGTGGCAAGCACGTGGAGCAGCAGCCACGCCAGGAGAAAGCCGGCGACGTAGGACAAGCCATACCACTTGACCGACAGGTCGCCCGAAATACGGAAGACGTTGGGGTCGAGGGTGTGGAACCAAGATGCCAAGGTGTGCGTCATGAGGGGAGGAGCGGCGGAGCGTAGAACCGCCGAAGATGGACTCGGGTTGCAATCAAAATAGTCCTATAACTGCTGCATCCGCTTCGGGGCCTGTGCGAATGCCACAGCGGGCGGGGTGAAGGAGCCTGGCGATGTCGGGTAAGCGAACTTTGCGGCTGGGTCTGGCGGCCTGCGTGTTCTCGCTGTTGGCATGCGGCGGGTGGGCGCAGGGCGTTGGGGATGAGCGGGCCGGGGTGGCTGCGCCGGCGGGCGGTGGGCAGGCTGAGAAGAAGCCGACAGTCACCGACCGCCTCCAGGTCGTGTACTCGCGGCTGACCAATCAGGCATCGGAGTTGGCAGCGTTCGCGACCAAGGCTGACGAGGAGAAGGATTTCCGTATCGGCAGCCTGCTGCGGGCAGCGGCCAGATCGAGCCAGTTGAGCGCGAATCTGATCGCGGAGCAGATCCGTCAGGCCGGCGGGAAGCCGGAGGCGAAGCCCGAGCCCAAGCCGGTGGATGTCAAGGGCACCAAGGACAACCTCAAGGCGGCAGCGGCCCGGGTGCGGTCGCTGCGTGATGGTCCCGTGGCTGACGGAACAACCCAGGCCAATGCCGAGCGCAACCGTGACGCGGTGCGCGTGTTGCGGTTTGCCCGCGAGTCCTCCACCGAACTGGTACGGTGGCTGGAAGACGCCGCGGAGGGCGGGGAGAAGTGGAAGGGGGAGAAGCGAGAGTTTTTCGTGGACCGTACCTGCGGGCGGCTGGTGGACAAACTCGACTTTGAGCGTTGTCCGGTGTGCCAGAGCCGCCGGGACAGTTACGAGCGGGTCAACTGATCGTGCGTCAACCGGACGGGCGAACCGGGCAACCACCGGTGCCGGATTCCGTGCGTCGGGCGAGACTTGACGGGTGAACGCCCCAGTGTGCAGCGGCGCGGGGTGCTGAAGCGGGAGATAAGTACAGTTTCTCCCGGAATCACCCGATGATTGTTCTCGGGCAAGGGCCTGCGGACTTGTGCGGCCGCGGGCCCGGCCAAGGAGCCGGCTGAATGTTTGGTGAACCCTTTCACGTGTCCGTGCTGGATGACGATGCCGACATTACAAGACTGTGTCGGACGCTTCTGGGCAGTGTGGGCTATTCAGTGGAGTCGTTCGAGCGGGTGGCGGACTTTGTCCGCTCAGGGCGGATGGAGCAGGCTGGCGTGCTGCTGACGGATGTGCGGATGCCGGAGCGAAGCGGTCTGGAGATCGTGGATGAACTGGCGGCCATGCGGTCGCCGCTGCGGGTGGTGGTGATGAGCGGCCATGCGGATGTGAGCATGGCGGTTCGCGCCCTGAAGAGCGGCGCGGTGGACTTTCTGGAAAAGCCTTTCCGGCCTCAGGATCTTCTGGATGCGGTGAGCCGCGCCCGGGGCCATGCGGCGACGGCGGCCCGTGAGGCGGCGGAGCGGACGGCGGTGCTGAGCCGGATGTCCTCGCTGACTCGTCGGGAGCGGGAAGTGTTCCTTCAGGTGGTTGCCGGCCGGGCCAATCGCGAAGTCGCGGCGGAGTTGAAACTGTCGGCCAAGACGGTGGAGATTCATCGCGCCGGCGTGATGCGGAAAATGCACGCCCAGACCTTCGCCGATCTGGTGCGAATGGCTGTGGTCGCTGAAGCGGAGGGCGCGATTCCGGCTTTGCGGCCGGCTGACGGCGGCGGCGTGATGGAGCCAACCGGCCAGAGCGGCGTCGCGGCCTGATCAGGCATTCATGACGGTGCCGGCGTTGACTCTCTGGAGCGTCGCATGGAGGAGCGCGTCGCGGTCCTGTGCGGTGGCCGCGGAGAGGTTGATGTGGCCGGTCTTCCGGCCGGCGCGGGGCTGTTTGCCGTACCAGTGCACGGCGGCGTGGGGGATGGCGAGCATCTCGGCGACAGGCGGCGCGGCGCCAATGAGGTTGATCATGGCGGCATGCCCGCCGCCGGAGACATCCGTCGGCCCGAGAGGCCATCCGAGGATGGCCCGCAGGTGGTTCTGAAACTGGCTGGTGCGTGCGGCGTCGATGGTCCAGTGCCCTGAGTTGTGTACGCGCGGGGCCATTTCGTTGGCCAGCAGCCCATCGGGGGTGTCAAAGAGCTCGACGGTCAGGACGCCGACGTACGCCAGGCTGTCCAGCAGCGAGGTGATCAGAGCGTGGGCGCGGCGGATGAGCTCCGCTGAGGTGTTTGGAGCGGGGGCGAGGGTGGTTCGCAGGATGCCGCCGGCGTGGGTGTTCTGGTTGAGGGGGTAGATGACTGTTTGGCCAGTGGTGGAGCGGGCGGCGATCACCGACAGTTCGCGGGTGAAGTGAACGAAAGCCTCAACGATGAGGGCAGCGGGCTGGTCTGCCGCCGCCCCCCGCTGGAGATCGGTCCATGCTGCGGGGACGTCCTCGGGCCGTCGGATGACAGCCTGGCCCTTGCCGTCGTAGCCGAGGCGGCGGGTCTTGACGACGCACGGATAGCCGACAGCAGCGACGGCCTGGGTGAGCGATGCAAGCGAGTCGGCGGGGCGGAAAGCGGGCGTGGGGATGCCCAGTTCGGTGAACAGGGTCTTCTCGAGCAATCTGTCCTGGGATCGGCGAAGCGGCTCAAGCCCGGGTCGGAGCGGGCAGCGTTCGGCGACGCGGCGGGCGAGGTCGAGCGGCACGTTCTCGAACTCGTAGGTGCAGACATCCAGCCCGGCGCAGAAGGCGTCAAGGTGCTTTGGGTCGTTGAAGTCGTCGCAGATGAGCTTTCCGGCGTGCCCGGCGACAGCGTCGCGCGAGGGGTCCAAGAAGCGGAATTTCAGGCCCAGGGGCAGGCCAGCGATGGCGAGCATGCGGCCGAGTTGGCCGCCGCCCAGGACGCCGATGGTCATTGGTGGCCTCCGGATATCGGCGATTGCGGAGACGCCAGATCGGCCGCAGCGACGGCTGGGTGGGGTGGAGCGAGGCGCATCCCAGCAGGATCGGCAAGCAACTTGTCGAGGCTTGGGAGCCGCTCACCGGCACAGGGTGGTCCGTTTGGTGCGTCCGCCATGGCCGCATTGTGGCGGGGGTGAGGTC
>JAJTDF010000096.1 GCA_021294835.1 Planctomycetaceae bacterium | reverse complement strand
GGAGGGAGATCAGTTCATCGTCATGGCCGAGGACGGGGGGGAGGACCATGGGGTCGCTGGCGGCGAGGGGGCTGTGGGGGGCGTGGGGGGCGTGGGGGGTGTGGGGGTCGGGGAGTCGGCCGACCAGGACGCAGCCGACGGGGATGCAGGGGGAGGCGCCGGTGTCGAGGGCGGCGACCTGGGCGGCCAGGGCACGGACGGTGTGGGGGGTGCCGATGAGGACCAGTCCGGTGGCGGGGAGCAGGGGGGGCTCGGCGGCGCGGGGCGGCGGGGCCTCATGCGGGGTGAGGCTGGAGGCGAGGTCGGCAGGGTTGGAGAGGGCGGTCGCCATGGGGCAAGGGATCGGCGATCGGGCGTGGGGGAGGTGGGGGGCGGAGGCGGTGAGGGGGGAAAGCCCCGGGCGCGGGCGGTGCGGGGGGGCTTTACTTGGGGCATGATCACGCGGCTGAAGGGCACGCTGGAGCGGGTGGAGGAGCATCGCGCAGCAGTTGCGCCTGTGGGGCTGGAGGCGGTGAGCATCGAGGTGCTGCTGCCGGCGGCGACGGCGGCGGCTTTGGCGGGGCGTGAGGGGCAGGTGGTCACCCTGTCGACCTTGGCGTATCTGGAGTCGCCGAACCAGGGGGCGACGTTTGTGCCTCGGCTGATTGGGTTTGCCGGCGAGACCGAGCGGGAGTTCTTTGAGTTGTTCACGACGGTGAAGGGGATCGGCAACCGGCGGGCGTTGCGGGCGATGGCGGAGCCGGCGGGTGCGATCGCAGCGGCGATTGCGCGGGGGGATGCGAAGTGGCTGACGAAGCTGCCGGAGATCGGCAAGCGGATGGCGGACACGGTGATTGCGGAACTGAAGGGGAAGGCGGACCGCTTTGCGGACGCGGGGGTGAGCGACCCGGATGCGGCGGGCGGCGTGGCGGGGGGTGTGGCGGCGGCGGGTGTGGCGGCGGCGGGGGCGATGTCGGCGGTGGAGCAGGACGCGGTGGGGGCGCTGGTGCGGCTGGGGGAGCAGCGGAGCGAGGCGGAGCGGAAGGTGGCGATGGCGGTGGCGCGGCTGGGGCGTGTGCCGGGGGAGAGCAACGAGGTGATCGCGGCGGTGTTCGCGTGGGCGGGCCGGTGAGGCGCGGGCTCAGGCGGCGTTGCGAGCTGGGGGAGGGGAGGCGGGGCCGGCCCAGCGGTTGAGGCGTGCGACCAGTCGGGAGCAGTCGATGGGCTTGGTGAGGTAGTCGTCCATGCCGGCCTTGGAGCAGAGCTCGTCGTCGCCCTTGATGCTGTCGGCGGTGAGGGCGATGATGGGGACTCGGCGGCGGCCGGTGGCGGCCTCTTGGCTGCGGATGGCGCGGGTGGCCTCGAAGCCGTCCATCTCGGGCATGTGGCAGTCCATGAGGATGGCGGCGTAGTCGCCTTGGGCGGCCAGTTCGACGGCGAGTCGGCCGTTGGAGGCGATGGTGCAGGCGAAGCCGAGCTGGGTGAGCAGTTCCTGGATGAGGATCTGGTTGACGTCGTTGTCCTCGGCGACGAGGAGGTGGACCGGTGCGGGGAGATCGGCCTGTGCGGGGTGTTGGTGGGGTTGGTGGGCGGGGGCGGGCGAGGGCGTGTCGGGGGTGTCGGCGGGCAGCGCGCGGCGGATGACCGGTGAAGGGGGGCCGAGGCGGCAGACCTGAACGGATCGGAAGATGGTCTCGGCGAACTGATCCTGGCGGATCGGCTGGTGGATGACGTTGTCGAAGCAGAAGGAGATGGAGTCGTCGGCGGAGATGTCGGCGGGCTGGATGAGCAGGGTGGCGAGGAACTTGTCGCGTCGGGTGCCGGAGGTCTGGAGGGCAGCGAGGCGGGCCTGTCCATCGTCCAGTTCGGCATCGATGAGCAGGGCGAGGGGTCGGGGGTCGGCGGCGAGGCGCGTCAGGGCGTCGCGGTATTGGTCGATGGTCTGGGCGATCGCGGTGTTGAAGCCCTCGATGGCGAGCTGCTCGAGGAGGGTCTGGCGTGGCGGGCCGGGGCGGTGGAAGAGCAGAACGTTGATCTGGGCGGGCTCGGGCAAGTGTGAAGGCGCGACGGACGGGGCGTCGGGGAGCGGGATCCAGAAGCCGAAGACGGAGCCCTTTGCTGGTGTGCTGGAGACGAAGACATCGCCGTGCATGAGGTGAGCGAGTTCGCGGCTGATGGCGAGGCCCAGGCCGGTGCCGCCGTGCTTGCGAGTGGTGGAGTTGTCGGCCTGTGTGAATCGCTGGAAGAGGCGTTCGAGCTGGTCGGGCGGGATGCCCGCACCGGTGTCGTGGATTTCGCAGCGGAGTGCGCGTGCGCCGGAGGGGCGGACCTCGGCGTTGAGGCGGATGATGATGGAACCGGACTCGGTGAACTTGACGGCGTTGGTGGCGAAGTTGAGGATGATCTGGCGGTAGCGGGTGGGGTCGCCGATGATGGCGACGGGGACGTCGCGTTGAACGATGCAGGCGACGTGGAGCTTTTTCTCGGCGGCCTTGACGCAGATGATGTCGGCGGCGTCCTGGGCGACGGCGACGGGGTTGAACTGGATCTGTTCCAGTTCGAGCTTTCCGGCCTCGATTTTGGAGAAGTCGAGGATGTCGTTGATGAGGGCGAGGAGGGCCGAGGCGCTCTGCCGGGCGAGCATGGTGTAGCGGCGCTGTCGGTCGTCGAGGGGTGTGCGGAGGAGGAGTTCGGCCATGCCGCTGACGCCGTTGAGGGGCGTGCGGAGCTCGTGGCTCATTTTGGCGAGGAACTCGCTCTTGGCGTTGGAGGCGGTCTCGGCGGTGGTTTTGGCGGCCTGGAGTTCGTCGCGCTGGGAGTTGGCGAGGGTGACGGCCTCGCGGAGGCGGGACTCGGAGGCGGCGATGGCATCGGCCATGGCGTTGAAGTCGGCGGTGAGGGCGGCCAGTTCGCCCCGACCGGTGACGGTCAGTCGGATGGAGCGGTCTCCGGCGCGGAGGCGTCGGAGGCCTTCTGCGAGGCGGGCGACGGGGCGGTTGATGCTGCGCGAGATGATAAAGGCGGCGGCGGTGACCAGGAGGGCGGTGAGCGAGGCGGCCAGAACGACGACCAGTTCGCCGAAAGCGACGCCGAGTCGAGCCTCGCGGACGATGATCTGGGCGCGCTGTCCGGCGGCGTGGATGAGGTGCTCGACGGCGGTGCGGTGCTCGGCGTAGACGGCGGCCATGTCGACATGGGCGGCGAGGGCGGCGGCCCGGAAGTCCTGGCGGTTGAGCGCGGGGAGGAAGTCGTGCTGATAGAGGCTGAAGAGGCGGCGGCCGGTGGCTTGGACATCGTCGAGGTGCCGCACTTCCGGCTCGCCTGCTTGAAGACGCTGCATCCAGTACGAGCAGGCGGTTTCGAACTCGTCACGGAGCTGGTCGAGGCGCTGGATGAGCGAGGCGGCCTGCTCGCTGCCGGCCTCAGACTCGAGCCTGAGGATCAGGGCGTAGGCCTCGGCGAGGAACAGCGGTGGCGGCGCGGCCTCGATGACCAGGTGTTTGGCTTCGGCGAGGCGGTTGTGGGTGTCGCTGCCGATGCTGGTTGCGTCCATGGTCTTGAGACCGAACCAAAGGACGATGAGCACGCCGACGACGGGGATGCCGGTGAGCAGTGAGAAGCGGTAACGCAGCGGCAGAGAAGACAGCACGACGGGCTCCTGATCAGGAGGTGCCTCGGGAAGCGGCGGAGCGTCCGGGGGAAGCGGGGGCCGTCGCGGAGGTGGTGGAGGGATCGGTCCTCGGGGGAGCGGCGTTTGCGGGGGGCGTTTGCGGGGGTGAAGGGTCGGCGTCGGGTCGCCGGAGCATTCGGCAGTGGGGTGCGTGGCGATTCCGATAACAGCGAGCGTGCCGGCGAACCAAGCGCGTGCGGCGCGTGCGGCGCGTGCGGCGCGTGCAGCGCGTGCAGCGCGTGCGGAGGGGGTGAGGGGCCGGCGCGGGTGGGGTGGCGGTCAGGCGGCGGGGTCGCGTGCGGCGAGGGCCAGTTCGCTTTCCAGGCGGTCGACGAAGGCGTCGACGGTGGGGTGGAGGACATCAACCAGGGCGCGTGCGGCGCGTGCGGCGCTGGCCCGCCAGTCGGGCGAAGCGGCCAGGGAGAAGGCGTCGGCCCAGCTGTGCGGCTGGTCGGCGGCGACCAGGGCGCCGGCGGCGGCGCCGGGGCCGGTGAGCATCCAGTCTCCGGGGGCTCCGCGGGCGAGGAGGAGGGGCTTGGACCAAAGCAGGGCGTCGGCGGTGGCGCGGGCGGGTGTGCCCAGGGGGCCGTTGGAGGCGGCGACGTGCTCGGGGCCGGGTTCTTGCAGGGGAATGGGCCGCGGGGCGCGGATGGCAGGGAGGAGGCGAGGGGCGATCATGGGACCGGCGACGGCGACGGCGTCGGCGGCGGCGAGGAGTGCGGTGTAGTCTGAGGTGGGTGCGACGGGGATGACCAGATCGGCGACGCCGGCCTGGGCGGCCAAGCGGAGGACGGCGAAGGGATCGGGTGAGACGACGGCGAGGAGGGGTGCGTTGTCGCCGAGTGTGCGGCGTGCATGGTGGAGGCCGGCGAAGAGGGAGGGGACGCGGGCATCGACGCGCCAGGAGAGGCTGAGGAGGATGAGTGTGCGGTGGGGCGGGAGGGCGAGGAGGCGGCGGGCGAGCTCGGCGTCGGCGGCGCGGACGGCGGGCGGGGGCGGTGCGGGGGCGGCGCCGGCGGCGGTGGCGTCGGCGATGACGTGGGCGGGGAGTCCGACGGCGCGGGCGAGGTCCTCACGGGCGAGGCCGCCGAAGACGACGGCGCGACGGAGGCGGCCGAGGCGTTCGCCGTGGGAGCGGGCGAGGAGTTCGAGGATGCCGCGCCAGAGCAGGGCGGGTGCGGCCTTGGCATCGGCGAAGGCGGCTTCGGTGCAGACGGGGCCGTGCGGGGCGAAGCGTGCCAGGGCGCGACCGGCCTCGCGGAAGGCGGAACCTGAGAGGGGCGCCCAGACGGGGGCGATGACCAGGCGGGAGAAGGAGGCGACGGCGGGCGTGGGCGCGGCGTGGAGTTCGCGGCGGATCCAGCGGTAGTAGGGCCCGCCGACGTGGCGGCGGCGGTGGCAGAAGGGGGCGCGGGTGCGGAGGGTGACGCCGGCGGCGAGGAGTTCGGTGGGGTCTTCGACGGCCTCGGCGCAGAGGGTGACGCGGTGGCCCCGGGCGGCGAGTTGGATGGCGACACCGTGGACGAGGTGACCGGCCAGCCAGGGGGCGCGGGGGAGGCGCTCAGCGAGAAGGACGATGTCCACGGCGGAGTTTATCGCGGGGGCGGCGGGCGTGTGTGGGGGTGTGGATGTGGTCAGGCGTTGACCAGGTGGCCCCGGACGTGGCTGTAGCGCATGGCGGCCATGCGGATGGCGGCTTCCAGGCCGTCGACCATGCGGGGGACGGTGTAGCGGTGGCGGGCGTTGACGGCGGCGCTCTCTGAGAGGCGGGTGCGGAGGGCCTGATCGGTCCAGAGGCGTTCGATGACGGCGGCGAGATCGGGGATGCTGCCGTGGCGGTAGAGCAGGCCGTTGTCCTCGGGGACGAGGGCTTCGATCTCGGGGTTCTGGGCCTCGATGCGGTCTGAAGTGATGGCGGGGAGGCCGTAGGACTGGGCGTGGATGAGGCTCAGGCCGATGTTCTCGGGATAGACGAAGGCGTGGCTGGTGAGGAACCAGGGGGCGAGGTCGTCCTCGTTGTAGATGGCGCCGGTGAGGGTGGCGCAGTCCTGGAGGTTGCGGGCCTTGATGAGGCGTTCGAGGTCGGGGCGTTCGACGCCGTCGCCGACGATGATGACGCGGAGGCCGGGGTGGCGGGGGCGGAGGAGGGCAGCGGCTTCGATGAGTTTGTCGGTGCCGTTGTGGCCGGTGAGTCGGGAGACGAACAGGAGGTTGGGGCCGGAGGTGAGGTTGTGGCGGCGGCGGAAGTCGTCAAGGCGTGCGGGGTCGGCGAGCCAGCGTTCGCGGGCGGCCTGGATGGGGGTCTGGTCGACGGTGTTCTGGGCGACGAAGACGCGCTGGCGGGGGAGGCCCGCGCGGACGAGTTCGTCGGCGACGGTGTAGTTGTAGAGCACGGCGGTATCGGCCAGGCGGACCATGGCGATGCGGAGCTTGCGTTTGATGGGGCGTTCGTGCTTGCTGTAGCCGTGGCCCCAGACGACGGTGGGGATGCGGAGCAACCGGGCCTTGACAAGGGTCGGCGGGACATTGAGGAAACGGAGGTTCCAGCCGAAAACGGCGACATCGCAGGTGTTGCGGGAGATGACGCCGGGGGGCGGGCTGTGGATCTCGGCTCCGCCGAAGGGGATTTTCAGGATGCGGGTGCGGGCGGGGGTGGCGGCGAAGCCGTCGGGCTGGGCGTTGGGCAGGCCGGGGACGGTGCCGTAATAGACGTGCAGATCGATACCCGGGCGGTTGGCCAGTTCGCGGAAGACCGGGACGCGGTACTTGGGGAGGGACGGCTGGATGAGGGCGACGCGGAGGGGCATGGGGGATGGGCGGGCAGATGAGTTTCGGCTAGGGGAGGTGGAAGCTGTGACTGAAGGGTTTGCGGGATGTTAGGTGGATTCCCCAGTTGCGGTTGGGTGGGTCTCGGGGTTGCGGGCGGGCGGTTGGCGGGTATACTTCGCCCCTTGGCCGCGGGACCCGGAAGCGGGCGGCGGCGATTGACAACCGGGCTTGTAGCTCAGCTGGTTAGAGCGCACGCTTGATAAGCGTGAGGTCGCTGGTTCGAGTCCAGCCAGGCCCACTTTTTGATTCGGCAGACAGGCCATGCCGCCCCGGAGCGGGGCGGCGGTCGCCGGACGGCGTGAACAGCGGAAGATTCGTGCGGCGGCGACGTCCGGGAGGGCGTGGCTGGCTGTGGTCGTTTTGGGGGGCGGGGCGGGCGTGGGGGAAGGAAAGGGCGCGGCCGATGGGCGACGGGCAGGCGGCAACCGGGCAGGGAGCGGGGAGAGCGGCGGCGGCGGGGCCGATTGTGGGCATTGATTTGGGGACGACCAACAGCGTGGTGGCGGTGGCGGGGTGGCCGGCGGGCGGAACGCCGGCGGAGCGGCAGCCGAGGGTGCTGGGCGGTGGTGGCGCGGGGGGTGGAGGCGCGGGCGGTGAGGGGGAGGATCGGGGCGGGCTGCTGGTGCCGAGCGTGGTGCGGTATGAAGCGGATGGGCGGGTGGTGGTGGGTCGGGCGGCGAAGGTTGGGGGGGCGGGGGGAGCGGGGGCGATGGAGGCGGCGGAGCGGACGATCCACAGCGTCAAGCGGCTGATGGGGCGGTCGGCGGGTGAGGCGATGGCGGGGGGCGCGTTTGTGCCGTACAAGGTGGTGGGGGCGCGGGAGGGCGGCGAGGGGCCGGCGCGGGTGGTGATCAACCAGGACGGCGGGGCGCGGCTGGTGTCGCCGGAGGAAGTGTCAGCGGAGGTGTTGCGGGCGCTGAAGGAGCGGGCGAGTGCGGCGCTGGGTGTGGAGGTGAAGCGGGCGGTGGTGACGGTGCCGGCGTACTTCGATGATGCGCAGCGGCAGGCGACGCGGGATGCGGGTCGGCTGGCGGGGCTGGAGGTGGTGCGGATGGTGGCCGAGCCGACGGCGGCGGCGCTGGCGTATGGGCTGGGGCTGCGGCGGGGCGGGGGTGGTGGGGGTGGTGGCGGTGCGATGGCGGGGCAGGTGGTGGTGGTGTATGACCTGGGGGGCGGGACGTTCGATGTGAGCGTGCTGCGGGTGACGCCGGGTGGTGGGGGTGCGGGGGGTGCGGGCGAGGGCGCTGAGGGCGCGGATGCGTTTGAGGTGCTGGCGGTGGCGGGGGACACGCGGCTGGGCGGGGATGATCTGGACCGGGCGATTGCGGAGGTGTTCGCGAAGGAGATGCGCGAGCGGTGGGGCATCGGCGAGGTGAGCGAGTTGCCGGCGGCGACGCGAAGGGCGATTGCGGAGTTGGCGGAGCGGACGAAGATCCGGCTGAGTGATGCGGAGAGCGCGTCGGTGCGGATTGATGCGGGCGGGGGCGAGGGGGGAGCGCGGGTGTATGAGCGGACGGTGACGCGGGCGGAGCTTGAGGCTTTGGCGATGCCGCTGGTGGAGAAGACGCTGACGGCGTGCCGGCGGGCGTTGCGGGACGCCAAGCGGGCGATGGAGAGCGCGGGGGAGACGGTGGGGGCGGTGGTGCTGGTGGGGGGGAGCACGCGGGTGCCATTGGTGCGGCGGAAGGTGGCGGAGCTGTTTGGCTGCGAGCCGTACACGGCGATTGATCCGGATCTGGCGGTGGGGCTGGGTGCGGCGGTGCAGGCGGCGGTGCTGGAGGCGAAGGAGCGGGGCGGTGGCGGAGGTGGCGTGGGGGGGGCTGGCGGGATGATGCTGCTGGATGTGGTGCCGCTGTCGTTGGGGCTGGAGACGGTGGGCGGGGCGATGGCGAAACTGATCATGCGGAACAGCACGCTGCCGGCTCGGGCGAGTGAGATGTTCAGCACGTCGGTGGACGGGCAGAGCAGCATCAAGCTGCACGTGCTGCAGGGGGAGCGGGAGATGGCGGCGGACTGCCGGAGTCTGGGGACGTATCACCTGAAGGGGATTCCGCCGATGCCGGCGGGGATTCCGCAGTTGAAGGTGGAGTTCTTCGTTGACAGCAACGGCATTCTGTCGGTGACGGCGGTGGAGCAGCGGTCGGGCAAGCGGCTGGCGGTGCAGATTGTGCCGAGCTATGGGCTGAGCGCCGAAGAGGTGGAGCGGCTGGAGCGGGAGAGCCTGCTGCACGCGCGGGAGGACATGACGCGGCATCGGGTGGTGGACCTGGTGGCCAACAGCAAGCTGGATCTGGGGTGGATCGGCAAGCAGATGACGCGGTATGCGGGTCGGCTGGAGCCGGCGGTGCGGGGGGCGATTGAGGGGGCGCAGGCGACCTTGGCGGGGCTGGTGGCGGCGGCGGAGGCGGACTGGAGGAGCGTGGACGCGGGGGCGTTTCATCGCGCCAAGGAGACGCTGGACCGGGTGAGCATGCCGCTGCATGAAGTGGCGATTGCGGCGGCGCTGAGCGAGGAGGGAGCACCGCCGCCACCCCAAGCGGGCAAGGATGGTGCGTGATCAACGTGCTGCTGGTGGCGCTGGGCGGGGCGATCGGGGCGTGCATGCGGTATGCGCTGGTGGGGCTGGTGCGGCCGATGTCGCCGGGGTTTCCGACCGGGACGCTGCTGGCGAACCTGGCGGGGTGCGCGGCGATCGGGCTGCTGGCGGGGTGGCTGATGGGAGGCATCGGGGGCACCGGCGCGGCGGGCGGACAGCGTGAGCAGGTGCGGTTGTTCTTGTTTGTGGGCGTGCTGGGCGGGTTCACGACGTTCTCGTCGTTCGCGCTGGAGGTGACGGAGATGGTGCGGGCGGGGCGGTGGGGCGCGGCGGGGGTGTATGTGGTGGTGAGCAACGTGGTGGGGCTGGGGCTGGCGGTGGGCGGGTATGCGCTGGCGGAGCGGGGCGTGGGGGGTGGGGCATGAGCGGGGCGGAGGTGATGGTGGATGTGGTGGTGGCGGGCGGCGGTGTGGCCGGGCTGTGGACGGCGGCGGCGTTGCGGCATGCGGGGTACAGCGTGCTGGTGCTGGAGGGGCGCGGTGGTGGAGGCGGGGGCAGCGGGGTGCCGGGTCAGAGCATCGGGGCGCAGGGGATCATCCACGGGGGGATGAAGTACGCGCTGACGGGCGAGGCTTCGGCGGCGGCGCGGGCGATTGCGGGGATGCCGGCGGCGTGGGAGGCGGCGCTGGCGGGGCGGAGTGCGGACGGGGTGGACCTGCGTGATGGGGGCGGGGTGCGGGTGCTGTCGCCGTGCACGTATTTGTGGACGACGCCGGGGGTGCTGTCGAAGTTGGCGGGGTTCGCGGCCAGCCGGGTGCTGCGGACGGCGGTGAGCGGGCTGGATCGCGGGGCGTGGCCTGCGGGGCTGGCGGGGGCGAGCAAGGGCATTTCGGTGTATCGCGTGGAAGAGCCGGTGCTGGCGGTGGACGGGGTGATGGCGGCGCTGCACCGGCAGGCCGGGGTGGTGGCGGCGGGCAGGTTGGGCGGAGAAGTGGTGGGCGAGGTGGATGCAGCGCGGGGCGAGGTGGTGCTGCGGCGGGCGGATGGGGGTGGCGGTGTTGGCGGGGCTGGCGGTGTGGTGCGGGCGAAGCAGGTGTTGTTGCTGGCGGGGGCGGGGAATGTGGATGCAGCGCGGGCGCTGGGGGCGGGCGGGGGCAATGGGCAGGGCTTGCCGGCGGCGCAGACGCGGCCGCTGCACATGGTGATGGTGCGGTGGCCGAAGGGGGTGTCGGCTCCGGCGGAGGTGTTCGGGCACTGCGTGGGGCCGTCGAACCTGCCGAAGTTGACGATCACCAGCGCGACGGACTCGGGCGGGCGGCGGGTGATGTATCTGGGCGGAGAGGTGGCCGAGCAGGGGGTCAAGCGGGATGCTGCGGAGCAGATCAGCGCGGCCAAGGCGGTGATGGCGCAGTGCGTGCCGTGGGTGGATGTGCGTGGTGCGGAGTGGGGAACGTGCCGCTGGGAAAGGGCGGAAGCGGCGACGAAGGACGGGTCGCGGCCGGATGTGCCGGTGCTGGTGGAGGCGGGCGCGGGCGGTGGGGCGGGCGGCTTGGTGGTGATGGGGTGGCCGACGAAGCTGGCGTTTGCGCCGCGGCTGGCGGCGATGTGCGGCGAGCATGTGCGCGGGCGCGGGGTGGTGCCGAGCGGTGGGGCCGGTGCGGGGGGCGCGGAGGCGGCGCGGGCGGCGCTGGGGTTGGATGTGGCGAGGGCGGCGCCGCTGCCGTGGGAGGATGGCGGGGTGGAATGGAGGGCGGTGTGATGCTGGAGAAGCGCAGGCTGGGCACGGCGGGGCCGGAGGTGGGGGTGATCGGGCTGGGGACGGTGAAGTTCGGGCGGACGGCGGGGCTGAAGCTGGCCAGGCCGGCGGAGTTGCCCAGCGATGAGCGGGCGCTGGCGGTGCTGACGCGGGAGGTGTTTGAGGCGGATGCGGATGGTGCGGATGGTGCGGGGGGTGTGGGGGGGCGGTCGCGGTATGACTTTTCGGCGAAGTTCATTCGCGCCAGTTTGGAGGCGAGCGTGCGGCGGCTGGGGACGGACCACCTGGACGTGGCGCTGCTGCACTTTTCGTCAAGCGTGGATGATGTGGCGGTGCTGAAGGCGGGGGAGGCGATGGGGGCGCTGGCGGAGGCGAAGCGGGTGGGGCTGGTGCGGGCGATCGGGGCGAGCACGGGGAGCGTGGCGGGCGGGCTGGAGGCGGTGCGGGGCGGGGCGTGCGATGTGGTGATGCTGACGCTGAACCGGCTGAGCATGGCGGACGCGGGGGCGGCGGCGGAGGCGGGGGCGCGGGGCGTGGGGGTGCTGGTGAAGAAGGCGCTGGCGTCGGGGCATGCGGTGGTGGGTGGTGGTGGGGGTGGTGCAGATGTGGAGGGGGCGCTGCGGATGGTGCTGGGGACGCCGGGGGTGGGGTGCGCGGTGGTAGGGACGACGTCGGTGGCCCATCTGGAGGAAGCGGTGCGGGCGGCGCGGGGGTGAGGGCGGGGGGTGAGGGCGGGGGCCCCTGAGGCTGCGTGCGGGTCGGTTGCGGGGGGTGGGGGGGGTGGGGGCTACCGTCGGACATGAGCAGGCGGAACTCTGTGAGCGTGCGGCTGGCGCTGTGGGGCGTGGGCGGGGTGATGGCGTGCGCTGCGGCGATGGCGGGCTGCGCGTCAGATGGTGCGGCTTCGGCGGATGGTGCGGGGACACCGGCGGCGGTGGTGGACGGTGGTGCGGATGTGCAGACGGAGATCGGGGTGTCGGCGGCGGGGTATGCGGCGGCGTTTGAAGCGGTGGGGGAGGCCCTGCGGGATGAGGGGTTCTTGCTGGAGCGGGTGGACGCGGCGGCGGGGGTGATCACCACGCAGCGTTCCACACGGGCGACGGAACTGGGGGATGTGATCTCAAGGCGGCAGCGGCAGGTGCGGGCGGAGTTTGTGCCTGAAGGGCAGGAGCGTGCGGACCCGGCGGGGGACCTGCGGAGCGGACCGCAGGCGACGCGGCTGCGGCTGACGGTGCGGGTGGAGGACATCCACCGGCCGGGGTGGCGGGTGCCGACCTCGAGCGTGCGTCTGGCGACGCGGACGAGCGACCCGGAGTTGACCAAGCGGGGGCTGGCGCCGGTGTACACGGTGCCGGCGGGTGAGGATGAGGCGTTGGCCGAGCGGCTGCGGGCGGTGGTGGCGGCGCGACTTGGCGGCGGATGAGCCGCGGACGGGTGGGGGCGTTGGGAGGGGCGGGCGGAGCAGGCACCGAGCCATGAAAAAGGCCCGCCCACCGGGGGCGAGCCTTTGCGGAATTGCTGCGCGTGTTGGGCCGGGGCCGACTTAGCGGGTGCGGGCGTGGCCGTTGCGGCCGGCGCGTGTGAGCACTTCGTCGTCCTTGCTGCCGGGGTCGATGCCCTGCACGTGGCCTTCGGCGGTCAGCGGGCCGAGGTGGCCCAGAGCGCGGGCGACGAGCTGGCCGCGGTTGGAGGCGCCGAGCTTGCGGTGGAGGCTCTTGACGTGGTCGTGGACGGTGTAGATGGAGCGGTGCAGTTCGGCGGCGATCTGGGGGACCTTCTTGCCGGCGACGAGCTGCCAGAGGATCATCTCTTCACGCGGGGTGAGCCAGCGGTGCTTGTCGGCGGCCTCGGGTCCGACGGCGGAGAAGATGCGTTGGGCGAGCATGGGCAGCGAGGCGGCCAGGACGACCTGTTCGCGCGAGGTGTCGCGGAAGGCGGGGTCGCTGGAGGCGATTTCGCAGAGCAGCATGCGGCCGGGGGTCTGGCCGGGGATGTTGATGGCGGCGAGGAGAATCTCGCTGGGCTGGAACGGATCCCAGCGGCGGGTCAGCGGGCTCTCGCCCCGGATCTGCAGCAGGCCCTGGCTGGAGGCGGTGGAGACGTACCAGAGGTTTTCGTGCATCTGGCCGATGTTCCAGCCGATCCAGTCGCCGACGCGGAGCGAGTCGCGAAGGGCGACCAACTCGGGGCTGTCCTGCGGGCTGCGACGCTGAAGGGGCTTGTTGACGAAGATGCTGGTGCCGACGGCTTCGGGGACGCTGGCGGCGGCGCCGGCCACTTCGATGTCGGCGAGGAAGCCCTTGTTGTCGACCGTCGCCAGCAGCACCGCGGCCGAGCACGGGTGGTGCAGGCGGCAGAGGGCGGCGGCGGCCCGGTCGCACCAGTCCAAGGTGGCGACACCGGGGAGGCGGCAGACGGCTTCCATGACGCGGGATGTGAGAACGGCGGCGACCTTCATGAGCACTCTCCAGAGACGAGTTCCGCACCGTTGACAGTCACCTGATGCGTAGCGGCCGCTTACCACGCGGTCGGGGGTCTTGGGGGGGTCACCGGGCGGCACACCTTGAGGTGGTGGGAGGGGGCGTGCGTGAGGTTGAGTCCAAGCCAGTTCAGGGGAGAACACTGCGGCGGTGCGTTTGATTACCTACATGTCAACTATACCACAAAACGGGGTGAGCCAAAATGGGAACCTAGGGAAATGATGGGCAAGCGGTGAGATTCCACCAGCTTCAGCGGGGAAACAGCGGGGAAAACGCCGATTTTGTTTGGTTTTTGTTCAAAACTCTCCCTGTCACAGTCCCTAGGTCTGTGCCTAGGGGGTGTGTCATGAGGACGAATTTTGTAGGCACGTTGTCAGGTGGGTGTCGAGCCGAAGCTGAGGGGGCTGGATGGACCCCACAGAGGGGATGGCGGGGTTGGCGGCGGGGAGCAGCGGCGAAGGGGGCAAAGATGAGACATGCACGGACGAAACGGCGATTCATCTTCGAGCGGGCGGATGGTGTGGGTGGCTGCGGGGGCCCTGTGCGCGGTGCTGGGCGGATGCAGGTGCGGGAGCGGGTCGGCTGAACCGGTGGTTGGCGGGGCCGGGAGGTTGGCGCCGACGGAGGCGGGATTGCCATCGGGCGGGAAGGTGGACGCGGTGGATCCGTTTGCGGAGTTGGGGTTTGCGACACCGGGGGCCGGCACGGGCAGCGGCCCGGGGGGTGGTGGGGGTGATGCCACGTGGGGAGGGGCGAGGCCGGGCACGGCTGCGGCATCGGGGGCATCGGGGGCATCGGGGGCATCGGGGGCATCGACGGCGGGTCTGCGGTCGGGGCGGGTGAGCCGTCCGGTGCTGCGTCCGGAGGGGTTGCCGGGGTTGCCGTCGGGGGCGGCGGCGGAGGCAAAGCCGGGGGGCGGCGGGTTTGTGCCGGGTCGCCGGCTGGATCGGTGAAGCGGGGCGTGGGTGTGAGGGCGTGATCTACACTGGGCGACGATGTCATTGGAAGCGGCGAGCAACAACGCGCGGGCCCAGGTCTTGATCGTGGAGGACGAGCTGGAGCACGCGGAGGTGATGGCCGAGGCGCTGCGGCGTCCGGGGCATGTGTGCACGATCGTGGGGGGCGTGGCGGCGGCGCTGGACGAGCTCAGGCACGGGACGTTTGACGTGATCGTGACCGATCTGCGGATGCCGGCCAGCGGCGGGAAGGACCAGGTGGCGGGCGACGGGGGTGACGCGGGGCTGGTGGTTCTGCGTCAGGCCCGGCGGCTGCAGCCTAATGCCGAGTGCGTGATGGTGACGGCGCACGGGGATGTGGCGACGGCGCGGGCGGCGTTCAAGGAGGGCGTGTTTGACTTTGTGGAGAAGCCGCTGGACCTGGTGGTGTTTCGCGAGCTGATCAACCGGGCGGCGGAGAACGTGCTGCTGCGGCACGAGGCGCAGGGCGGGGGGCTTGGTGACCTGGTGCAGCACGAGGGGTTTGAAGGGATCATCGCCGGCAGCGAGCCGATGCGGAAGATCCTGCGGACGGTGCGGTCGGTGGCGGCGAGCACGCTGCCGGTGCTGATCATCGGCGAGAGCGGGACGGGCAAGGAACTGATCGCGCAGGCGGTGCACCGCACCAGCCCGCGGGCGAACAAGCGGTATGTGCCGCTGAACTGCGCGGCGGAGACCGAGACGCTGCTTGAAGATCAGCTCTTCGGGCACGTGCGCGGGGCGTTTACGGGTGCGGAGAAGGACCGCGAAGGGGTGTTCGAGTATGCCAGCGGAGGGACGCTGTTCCTGGATGAGATCGGGGACATGCCGCTGAAGATGCAGGCGAAGCTGCTGCGGGTTCTGGAGACGGGGACGGTGGTGCGGGTGGGGAGCAACGAGCCCAGGCAGACGGACGTGCGGCTGGTTTCAGCGACCAACAAGGACCTGCCGGAGTTGATCCGGCGGGGCGAGTTCCGCGAGGACCTGTACTTCCGGATCAAGGGGAGCCAGATCAATCTGCCTCCGCTGCGGGCGAGGCGCGAGGACATTCCGCGGATTGTGACGCACGCCTTGGCCAAGAGCGTGGCGAAGCTGGGGCCGCTGCCGGGCGGGGCGGCGCGTCCGGTGCCGAACATCACCGATGCGGCGCTGATGCGGCTGACGAGCTTCAACTGGCCGGGCAACGTGCGGCAGCTGATCAACGTGGTGCAGATGATGGTGGTGACGGCGCTGGGTGAGAGCGAGAACCCGAATCTGGCGATCACGGTGGATGTGCGGCACATCCCTGATGAGGTGCGGGTGGAGGATGCGGAAGAGGGCATGCCGGCGGCGGCGGTGAACGAGGAGCCGGTGGGGAGCCTGGCGGGGGCGAGCCTGGAGCAACTGGAGAAGCGGGCGATCCGGGAGACGCTGCGGCTGACGGCGGGGAACCGGGAGGCGGCGGCGAAGCTGCTGGGGATCGGGGAGCGGACGCTGTACCGCAAGCTCAAGGAGTATGGGCTGAAGTGATCGGGGGCCGGTCAGCGGCCGGTGTGGACTGCGGCTTGGGCGGCCCGGATGGAGGCCTGCGCGGCGGCGGGGTCGGCGGCGGATGGAGCGCTTTGGCGGGCGAAGTCCAGGGCCTCGGCGGCGATGGAAGGCAGAGGCTGCTCAGCGGCGAGTGCCGCGAGGTTGGCGAAGAAGACCGCGCGTCGGCCGTGCCCTTGCGGGGCGATCTGGTCGCGGAGTTCCCAGAGGCGTCGAACGACGTCGGGGCCGGTGAGTTCCTGACCGGCCTGTCGCTGGAGGGTGAGGACTTCGCCGAGCAGGTTGGCGGTTGCCTCGCGTTCGTCGGGGGTGGCGACCATGAGGCGGATGCGGAGCCCCTGCTGCTGCCAGGACCAGAGGTTCTCGCGGCGATCGGGCCAACGGGCGCAGATGTGGCGGAGGGCGGTGGTGGCCTTCTCGGTGAACCAGTGGAGGTCGTCGAAGCCGGTGAGGGCGAGTTGGTGGGTCTGGAGGGCGAGGCGTTCGGCGTCGGCGAAGCGTTCGACCCGCAGCATGGCCGCGGCGGCGGTGAGGCATCCGAAGATGATGGACTGATCGCCGGGAGGGAAGGTGCGGACGAGCAGGTCGGGCAGGGGCGCGGCGACGTCGGCGGCCTCGGCCCAGCGCTGGGCGGCGAGCAGGACGTTGATGAGGTTGTTGCGGGCGGCGAGGGCTTCGGGGGTGGCGGGTCCGCCGGCTTGCTCAAGTTGAGTGAGGAGTTGTCGCGAGAGGTCAAGCGAGGCGTCGGTATCGCCGGTCTGGAGGAGGGCGGAGGCCAGCCAGGTTCGCGTGGCGATGGCATCGGGGACGGAGGCGTCGCCGGTATCCCAGATGGCGATGGCCAATCTGAGCGGGGCGATGGCATCGGCGGTGCGGCCGCTCTGGAGGAGGGCGGCGCCCAGGGCGCTGTGGGCCCAGGCCCTGGTGGTGTGGCCGGCGGGCAGGGCGCGGTCGGCGCGTTGGACGGCTTCGGAAGCGAGGGCGATGGCGGCGGGGGCGTCGTGTTGGAGGGACTGGGCCTGGGCCATGCGGATGACGGCCTGGATGGTGCGGTCGGCATCGGGCCCGGCGAGTGTGCGGAGCAGATCGCGGGCGCGGGCGGCGTGGAGGAGGGAGTCGGCGGGCTTGCCAAGGTCGTTGAAGGCGGCGGCGAGGTCCATGCGGACCTCGGCCTCGATCTCGGGGTAGTCCTTGAAGCGGTCTGACAGGCCGGAGGCGGCGCGGGTGAGCACGTCGAGCATTTTGACTTCCCAGCCCTGGCGCTTGGGCGAGGCGGCCAGCAGGAGGTCCTTGATGAGGTACTCGCGGACGGCGTTGCTGAGGGCGGACTGGCGCTGGGCCTCGCGGGCGGCGCGTTGCTCGCGGAAGTAGAGGGTGGAACTGACGACCAGGCCGACGAGGACGGCCAGGAGGGTGGCGACGGCGGAGAGGGCCAGGGGCTTGTTGCGGCGTGCGAAGCGGGTGAGGTGGTAGAGCGCGGTGGGGGGGCGGGCGGTGATGGGCTGGTTGTGCAGGAGGCGGCGGAGGTCGTCGGCCAGTTCGCCGGCGGAGGCGTAGCGGGACTCTTTGTCGCGTGCCATGGCCTTGCGGACGATGGTGACCAGGTCGTGATCGATGCGGGCGTTGCGGATGCCGGGATGGGTGCGGATCGGCGCCGGCTCGCCGTGGGTGATGGTGCGTGCGGCCTCGGCCAGGGGCTTGCCGGCGACGTCGAACGGGAGGGACCCGGTGATCAGTTCGTGGAGCATCACGCCGAGGGCGTAGATATCCGAGCGGGTGTCGACCGCGTCGGGGTCGCCGGAGAGCTGCTCGGGGCTCATGTAGGCGACTGTGCCGACGAGCAGGCCGTGGTGGGTGAGTGTGGTGTGCGAGGTGTCCGGCTCGATCATGCGGGCGACGCCGAAGTCGAGCACCTTGGGCAGCGGTCCCCGCTCGGGCGCGTCGGCCGCGGAGGCGGCGGTGCGGGGTTGAGTGAGGGGATCGGGGGAGGGCGGGGGGGGCGTCGTCGGTGACCAGCACGTTGGCGGGCTTGAGATCGCGGTGGAGCACGCCCCGGGCGTGGGCGTGCTGCACGCCGTCGGCGACGCGGGCGAGCAGGGCGACGCGCTCGGCGAGGCCGAGTCGGCGGTTCTGCGCGAAGTCGATGAGGTTCGGCCCACGGACGAGCTCCATGGCGAAGAAGGTGAACTCGCCCTCGGCGGCGGTGTCCTGGCCGGCGTCGTAGATGCGGGCGATGGCGGGGTGCTCGAGCCGGCCGAGGGCGCGGATTTCGCGGTCAAAGCGGGCGCGGAGCGAGGAGGAGGAGCCGCGGGTGCGGAGGACCTTCAGGGCGACCTGGCGGTCGGGGTTGGTCTGCGTGGCGAGGTAGACGGCGCCCATGCCGCCCCGGCCGAGCAGCTTGCCGACGGTGTATCGGCCCAGGGTTGCGGGCACCGGATCGCCGGTGTGGGCGGGCTGATCACGGAGGTCGTCGGCGACGCCCAGCAGCCCGCCGGAGTCGTTGCTCCATCGCGTCGCGGCGTCAGCGGCCGCGTCGGCCTCGAGCAACTCGCGCAGGTGCGACAGAATGACCGGATCGTCGGCGCAATGACGGGTCAGCCACTGCTCGCGCTCGGGGCCGACCAGGCCGGATTGGAGCGCGAGGTGGAACAGTTCCCTCACGCGTGCCATGTGGCCGACGGTGGGTGGGGGCTGATCGGAGTGATTCACGAGGACAACTCCCGCTGCAGCCAGGCGCGGATGAAGCGGCTGTCGCGTTCGACGGAACGGTCGGAGATCTCCAGCACTGCGGCGGTCTGGCTGACGCTCAGCCCGGCGAGGAAGCGGAGTTCGAAAATGTCGCCGATCTGCGGGTCAACGGCGGCCATCCGTTCGAGGGTCTCGTGGAGGGTGACGAGATCGACGGACGAATCGGCCGGGCGGGATGGTGCCTGTTGGTGCGGGGCGAAGCCATCGAGGTTGAGCGAGTCCAGGGAGACGGGCTGGCGGCCGCCGCCTCGGCGTTCGGCCTTGCGGGCCCGCGCGTAGTCGGTGAGGACGTTGCGCATGGCGCGAGCGGCGAAGCGGAAGAAGTGGTTGCGGTCCTGCCAGTTGGGGGCGGGGGCCTTGAGGATCCGCAGGCAGACCTCGTTGACCAGGGCGGTGTGCTGGAGGGTGTGCCCATGATCGCGGCCGGTGAACAGGCTGGAGGCGAGTTGGCGCAGGTCGGCGTAGGCGGCGTTGAGCAGACGACCGGTGGCGGCGGGATCGCCGGCGGCAACCTGCTGGAGCAGAAGGGTGATGTCGGGCTGCGGATCAGCCATGGCGAGGCGGGGCTCGGGACCGGGGGGGAGGCGAACCTGCGGAACGAACCGGATGGAAAGGGTAGACGGCGGCGTTCGGGTTGGAGGGCCCGCGGCGCGGGAGGGTCCGGGTTCTCGGTCCATGAGACGGGGCGACTTTGTGCGGTGGGCGTGCGAAATCCGTGCGCCTGGTGCCGATGACATGCGCTCAGTCTTGCGAGCCGCCCTTCGTTCGGATCGTTTCACTGCATTCGTCGGCAAGGGCTCAGGATTGGATCACCCCGTTGGCACCTTTGGAGTTTGCACCCATGTTCCGCCCGATGTCTCTCAGCCGGATGGCCACACCCGCGTTGTTGATGGCCGCGATCATCGGCTGCCCGGCAGGGGCGGTCGGCCTGCAGCCCCTCACCTCCGCCTTCACCTACCAGGGTGAGCTTGGCAGTGCTGGTGCACCGGCCAGCGGCACGTACGACATCCGCTTCCGGCTGTATGACGCGGTGACCGGCGGCGTGCAGATCGGGGGCACGGTGTGTTCGGACAACCTGGCGGTGGAGGCGGGGCGGTTCAGCGCGTCGCTGGACTTTGGCGCGGTGTTCACCGGGCAGAAGCGGTTCCTGGAGATTGAGGTGCGGGCGGACACTGGGCTGGGTTGCGGTGATGAGAGCGGGTACACGGTGCTCTCGCCGAGGCAGGAGTTGACGGCGGTGCCGAACGCGACTTTCGCGCAGACGGCGGGAACGGCGATTGCGGCGCAGACGGCGAGCAACGCGACGAGCCTGAACGGCCAGCCGGCGTCGTTCTTTGCCAACGCCGCGAACCTGACCGGCACGCTGGCCGACGCGCGGCTCTCGAGCAACGTCGCACGCCTGGACGGCAGCCAGACCTTCACGGGCCAGACAAGCTTCTCCAATCCGGCCAACACCTTCAGCGGCATCTTCAGCGGCAACGGTGCGGGGTTGCTGAACCTCAACGGCGCAAGCATCGCGGCGGGGACGATCACGCGCAGCCGCATGGGGGCGGATGTTGAGAGCGTGCTGTCGCAGTGGACGAGTGTGCCGCCGACCGCGGCCCCACTTGACGCGATCGCGTGGGGATTCAACCTAATAAACCAGACGAACGTCCCCGCGTTGCCCAGTGGCGTGACGTACACCGCCGTGGCGGGGGGCGGCAATCACAGCCTCGCCCTTCGGAGCGACGGCACGGTCGTCGCGTGGGGATTCAACGGCTTCGGCCAGACGAACGTCCCCGCGTTGCCCAGTGGGGTGACGTACACCGCCGTGGCGGGGGGCGGCTCGCACAGCCTCGCCCTTCGGAGCGACGGCACGGTCGTCGCGTGGGGATTCAACAACGCCGGCCAGACGAACGTTCCCGCGTTGCCCAGTGGGGTGACGTACACCGCCGTGGCGGGGGGCGGCGCGCACAGCCTCGCCCTTCGGAGCGACGGCACGGCCGTCGCGTGGGGATTCAACAGCTTTGGCCAGACGAACGTCCCCGCGTTGCCCAGTGGGGTGACGTACACCGCCGTGGCGGGGGGCGTGTTCCACAGCCTCGCCCTGCGGAGCGACGGCACGGCCGTCGCGTGGGGAGACAACAACTACGGCCAGACGAACGTCCCCGCGTTGCCCGGTGGGGTGACGTACACCGCCGTGGCGGGGGGCGTGTTCCACAGCCTCGCCCTGCGGAGCGACGGCACGGTCGTCGCGTGGGGAGACAACCGCAGCGGCCAGACGAACGTCCCTGCGTTGCCCAGTGGGGTGACGTACACCGCCGTGGCGGGGGGCGGGTACCACAGCCTCGCCCTGCGGAGCGACGGCACGGTCGTCGCGTGGGGAGGCAACGACTACGGCCAGACGACCGTCCCCGCGTTGCCCAGTGGGGTGACGTACACCGCCGTGGCGGGGGGCGAGTACCACAGCCTCGCCCTGCGGAGCGCGGTGAGCCCCCCGCGGCTTTCCTCTCCGCTCGCCGTCGCGGCGTCGTCCTTCGTCGGTTCGGGCGCAGCGCTGACGAACCTGAACGCGGCCAACCTCACCGGCACGCTGGCGGCTGACCGGATTCCCAACCTGGATGCCTCGAAGATCACCAGTGGCGCACTCGGGACGGCGCAGATCCCCGACCTTGATGCCTCGAAGATCACCACCGGCACGCTGGACAACGCCCGCACAAGCGGCACCAACCTCAACACCCCAAGCACCCTGGTGCTGCGCGACGACTCGGGCAACTTCAGCGCCGGCACCATCACGGCGAACCTCAACGGCAATGCGGCCACGGCCACAACCGCGACCAACGCGACCAACGCGACCAACGCCACGCAGCTTAACGGTCAGCCCGCGTCGTTCTACACCGACGCCGCCAACCTCGCACGCTGGCCAACGCCCGCACGAGCGGCACCAACCTCAACACCCCAAGCACCCTGGTGCTGCGCGACGCCTCGGGCAACTTCAGCGCCGGTACCATCACGGCGAACCTCAACGGCAACGCGGCCACGGCGACCAGCGCGACCAACGCAACCAACGCAACCAACGCCACGCAGCTCAATGGCCAGCCCGCATCGTTCTACACCAACGCCGCGAACCTCACTGGCACGCTGGCCGATGCCCGGCTTTCGCCCAACGTTGTGTTGCTGAGCAATGTCGGTCCATCCCAGTTTGCCGGCGCAGTGGGAATCGGGATTGCGCCGACCGGCGGAGCCCGGCTTCAGGTGATCGGATACGACGCTGCTGTTGTGGACCAGAGCCAGCTCGACAGCCAAGGCGCTGCTGGAAGTACTGATCAGTGGCAGTCGTTTACCGCCGGGTTGACCGGGCGTCTGAGCGGCGTCCGCCTGCGTGTTAGTTCGCCGCAGGGCAACGTCGAGTCACCCGGCACTATTCAGATCTACGCAGGCGAGGGTACGTCTGGACAACTTCTGGCCACACAGCAGGTGACCTATCCGGTAGGGGTGGCGCTTCGGCAGTTTGACTTCAGCGCACCGGTCGATGTCACTGCGGGATCGGTGTACACCATTCGGTTTTCAGCACCGACAGTACCCATCGCGTGGGTGCATCTCAGTACCGCGAATCCCTATGCGGGCGGGCGTATGTCGTTCAATTCGAGCTGGGACGCTGTGTTTGAGACCCTCGTGAGGCCCGCCGGTTCGGCCTTGGCCGTGTCGGAGTCGGGGGTCAGCATCGGACGGAATGCTCCCCCGCCGGCCATCAACGGTCTGAGCGTGGCGGGTGCCGTGAGTGCAGCCTCGTTCTCCGGTTCGGGTGCGGGGCTGACGAACATCAACGCCTCGAACATCTCATCCGGCACGCTGGGGACGGCACAGATCCCCAACCTGGACGCCTCGAAGATCACCACTGGCACGCTGGGGACGGCACAGATCCCCAACCTGGACGCCTCGAAGATCACCTCCGGCACGCTGGGGACGGCACAGATCCCC
>JAJTDF010000095.1 GCA_021294835.1 Planctomycetaceae bacterium | reverse complement strand
CATGTGCTGGCCATGAACAGGGACGGCGGAGTGCGTGGGCGGGCTTCGCCAAGAAGTTGCGTGGGGGGGGTGTGTGTGGATAAGTCGGGTGGGAGGGGCCGAAGGGGTGGGGGTGGGTGGATGGTGGGCGCGCGGAGTGGGCGGGGGGTCGGGTGCATCCGTACAGTCACCTTACCACAAGATGGTCCGAAGTGCAAGGGGGTGGATTGGTTTTTGTTTGGATATGCTGTGGTGGGTGCGAGTGGGCGCACCCGGGGCGGGCGGGCCGCCTTGTGCGGTACGAGTTCGGTGGGGTATGCTCGCGAGACGCCGGGGCAGGGGGACGGCCCACGACGGGGTGGGGTGCAGCACTTGTGGCACGCAACGGGATTCAGGCCCAGGTCGGACCAGCGCGAGGTGATCATGAGTGACGATGAACGCCCCACCAGCTCCGGCCCCCCCAGCTCCGGCCCCCCCGGCTCCGGCCCCCCCAGCACTCCCGGCACCACCAGCTTTGTCTTGTATCACACGCCCGATGGGCGGTCGCGGCTGTCGGTGCGGCTGGAGGGGGAGACGCTGTGGCTGACGCAGGCACAGATGGCGGAGCTGTTCCAGACCAGCAAGCAGAACATCAGCCTGCACGTGCAGAATGTGCTGGAGGATCGGGAACTGCCTGAGGACTCAGTTGTCAAGGAATACTTGACAACTGCCGCCGACGGTAAGTCGTACTCCACCAAGCACTACTCGCTGGACATGGTCATCGCCGTGGGCTACCGCGTGCGGTCGGGGCGGGGCGTTCAGTTTCGCCAATGGGCGACGGCGACGCTGGCGGAGTACCTGACCAAGGGCTTCGCGATCGACGATGTGCGATTGAAGGAGGGAAGGAACTGGGGCGCGGACTACTTCGACGAGCTGCTCGCCCGCATCCGCGACATTCGCGCCAGCGAGCGGCGCTTCTACCAGAAGATCACCGACATTTACGCGCTGAGCGTGGATTATGACCCGAACGCGCCGATCACTCGCGAGTTCTACGCCACCGTGCAGAACAAGCTGCACTGGGCGATCACCGGGCACACGGCCGCGGAGACGGTTGTTTCGCGCGCGGATGCGACCAAGCCCAACATGGGCCTGACGACGTGGAAGAACGCGCCGGCCGGCCCCGTGCGCCGCGCCGACGCGGGGGTGGCCAAGAACTACCTCAGCGAGCAGGAGATTGCTGCGCTGAACCGGATCGTGACCATGTATCTGGACTACGCCGAAGACCAGGCGGCGCGGCAGGTGCCGATGCACATGGCCGACTGGATCAGAAAGCTGGATGCGTTTCTGGCCTTCAATGAGCGGAACATCCTTCGGCACGCCGGCAAAGTGTCAGCGGCGTTGGCCGAGGAGCACGCAGCGCGGGAGTTCGAGAAGTTCGACCGCCAGCGGCTGCAGCGCGAAGCGAGCGAGCCGAGCAGTGACTTTGACCGGGTGGTGGAGCGGGCCAAAGAGCTTGGCGGAAAGTCCGAGCCCAAGCCCAAGCCGGGCGAGAAGCGGACGAAGGGTGCGGAGTAGACACGGGGCGACTCACCAGACCGCTGGGGCGGGCGTAGCGGATGCAGAGCCGCGTCAGCCTTCGACGATGCCCATGAACTCGCACACCGATCGACGCAGGTCATCGGGCAGCGGTGGGTCCATGGAGTTGATAATCGCCCGGACGGTGGCCTGCTGCGTTGGGCTCGGGCCATTGGCGCTCCGCCAGGGTTTGGCGGCGCGGATGAAGCCCGTGCCGGCGCGAACCAGCGCGGGGTGCCCGGTCTGGATCGCGGTCAACGCGTCGACCATGGCATCATGAGCATCTCGCCGGAGCAGCACGCGCAAGGCGGCGCGGCGGCAGTGCTCGCGCTGGTCAGCCTGCAAGATGCGACGCAGGGGTTCGGCCGGAGTGGTTCTGGCAACCGGCGCAAGTGCGCGGCCCGCCTCCCTGGAAACCGCCGGACGATGATCGCGGAGCAGGTCAACGAACCAGTCAAGCGACTGCTCGCGGTTGAGTGCAGCGACGGCCCGAACGGCGGCGGCGGCAACAGGTGCCGACTCCTGGGAGACGAGGCTCGCGAGGGTGGCGGCATCGGACGGCGCGCCGCATTCGCCCAGGCCGAGCACCGCGGCCGCTCGCGTGGACGGGTTCACGTGGGCGATCGCGCTCAGGTAGAAAGAGCGGAGGTCGGGCTGGTGGTTGGCGGCCTCGGTGTCGTTGCGCAGGTAGAACCGGGCGGCGTGGCGCACGGAGGCGTGCCGGTCAAGCAGCGCAGCGTTCAGTGCGGCGCGGCGGCGCTCCGCAGGGGCGTCGAGCGCTGCGTAGAGGGCTTGGCGACGGATCGGCATGACGCGGTCGCGGGTCATGGCGAGCAACCACCGCTCGCGGTCCGGGCAGCCCTTCCAGGCACACACCGCCTTGGCGGCCTGCAAGCGGACCAGCGGGTCCTCGCTGCCGAGGGCCAAGTGGATGTATGCGGCGCGATCGCTCTCGGGCAACTGGATGGCGGCACGGAATGCGAAGCGCGCCGCCGTGCGGTCGGGCGAGGCGAGGGCGGCGGTGAGTACGTCGCGCGAACCCGGATCGATCAGGACGGATGTGAGGGCGTCGGTCAGCCATGCGTGATCGGCCCGCTTGCGGCGACTGACCTGATTGACCAGCCCGATGAGTGAGAGCCAGAGGCCGGCGTGCGTGGGGAGCAGCAGAGCCCTGGCCGCCTGGATGGCGGGCGTGCGCACCTGATCCACCCAGTCGTTGATCCGAAGCAGGATGAACGGCAGGGCGATGGCGGCTGGCTGCTCGTCCACCAGGCGACGCAGGGCCGCCTCGCGGACGTATCCGGACGTATGCATGGTGAACAGGGCCCAGATGTACGGCGGCCACTTCTGTGCCACAACCCACTGATGCTCAATGGCGTCCCAGTGGTAGGTGTACCAGGTCGACTCACGAACGAGGAAGTCAAGGCCCGGCAGGGCACTTGTGGGGGTCGATGCCACCAGCGTGTCGATCACCGACACGGCCGTGCGGCGCAGACCGGCATCGTCCTGCGCGAGATACTGGAGAAGCCACGGGATCGACCGCCAGTCGCGGTCGCGTGCCGCGGCGGCCAACACGACCGCCGGGGGCTGGAGGAACCTGCTGGCTGGGTCGTATGCCGCCATGGGGGAGTTTACCACGGGGCGCCTGGAGGTCCGCGCGCCCTGCGGGCGGCTGCTCGGCCCGCCGGAGCCGGGACGATCTCGGCCGGGGGATCGAGCGTGCGATGACTGTTCGTGCGTCGGGGTGAATCAGGGCGGAGCGGGGCGGGGTGATGGGCAGGGCAAGAGAGAGTGAGAGAGATGCCGTGGTGGTGTGCGGGCTCGCCGGGGGTGTCGCTCGCGGTCTCGCTCCATGCCCCGGCTCTGGGCGTGACACGCCTTCAGCGTGCTGAGGGATGACCGGGCGGTGAGAGAGGCGGCCGTGGATGGGTCACCAATTGATGCTGCGTTTCCAGGCTGCTCGATCGGCCTGGGCTTGATAGGTGCGACCGCACTCGGGGCAGGGTTGGCCGTCGTCGGTGCCGGTGAGGTTGTAGCCGCAGTCTACACAGAGGCGGCCGTCGGTGGCTTGGAGTTTGCGCTTGAGTGCGCGGTGGCGGTACCAAAGCCAAGGGAACCCCACGAAGATGGCTATCGCGATCACCAACGCATGGGGCAGATTGTCGAGCGCCGGGTACATCCAGCCCAGTGCGTCAAGCGTCAGCGAACCGACCAGAGGACAGAAGGCAACGAAGAGCGACGACCACAGAAGAACTCGGTTGAAGTGCCGGGGCTGCTGCGTCCACGTGGATGGCTTCATGCTCCACCTGCTCACTGGGTGCTCACCGTGCCATCGCAGGCTTGCAGTGCAAGTCTGAGAGTTGCACGGACTGCGTGCACAACAGAAGTGTAATCCCTTGCACACCGCTTGATCATTCGTGCTTGATTGGCCCGTGCAAAGACAGCGCACGGGATGGCGACGCTGGCCCGCACGCCTTGGGATGTGAGGGTTGGTGCATCGGACGTGAGGTCGAGTGGCTGAACGGTGACAGGATCGAAGAACACGCCCGGTCCGCCCCGGCCGCGTCCGGCGTGGCGGCCAAGTCACGGACTCCTCGGGCGAACTGGAAGACGGAACCCGGAGTCGAACCGTCGCCGAACAGTTGCTGGTGGATGGTGCGGTGGGTGGTTGGGAGAGCGGGGGGCGGCGGCCGCCGCGGCTGGCTTTGGATTCGCGTGGACGGGGATTGGTCACCGATGGCGAGGGAGGGGGTCCATCGGGCGGGGGCGGCGACCGCCGGCGAGCGAAGGGGCAGGGGTGCGCGAGGACCGTCCGGTGGCTGTTCGTACACCGGCGGGGGTTGCCGAGTGACGGGGCGGCGGGCGGGGACGGCACGAGCCGATACACAAAGGGCAGATCGCGCGAACCGGGGCGGCGTGGGGTGCGCAGGGAGTGGGGGGGCGCAGTGGGGGGGCGGAGTGGGCGGCGACACAGCGGGAGGGGATGGCGGGGGAGGGTGGGGGTGGAACGGAGTCTCGACCATGCCAGCGATGCCTTCAGGGATGCCGCGGACGGAGCTCTCGCCGGAGTTGCGGGCCAAGCGCGAGCAGATCGAGGCGACGGCGCGGTCGTACGGGCTGGACTTCTACCCGGTGATCTTCGAGGTCATTCCGTTTGATGTGATGAACCAGTTCGCGGCCTACCAGGGCTTTCCGGTGCGGTACCCGCACTGGCGGTGGGGGATGGAGTACGAGAAGCTCTCCAAGCGCGACGCCTACGGGATGGGCCGCATCTACGAGATGGTGATCAACACCAACCCGGTGTACGCCTATTTGCAGGAGAGCAACGCGGCGGTGGACCAGAAGCTGGTGATGTCGCACGTGTTCGGGCATGCGGACTTTTTCAAGAACAACTTCTGGTTCAGCCAGACCAACCGCAAGATGCTCGACGAGATGGCCAACCACGCGACGCGGGTGCGGCGGTATGCCGACGCGCACGGGGCGGAGACGGTGGAGCGGTTCCTGGATGCGTGCTTGTCGATCGAGGGGCTGATTGACCCGTATGCGCAGTTCGGCGGCGGGGCGGAGAGCGCGGGGGAAGCGGGGGGAGCGGTGCCGGGCGAGGATGAGGACCATCGGCTGCCGAGCAAGGGGTACATGGAGAAGTTCATCAACCCGCCGGAGGAGATGGCGCGGCAGCGGCGGGCGCGGGCGGAGGCGGAGGCGGCGCGGAAGGGGCGCGTGCCGGAGCGGCCGATGCGGGACCTGCTGGCGTTCCTGCTTTCGCACGCGCGGCTGGAGCCGTGGCAGCAGGACGTGCTGGGGATCGTGCGGAGCGAGGCGTACTACTTCGCGCCGCAGGCGATGACCAAGATCATGAACGAGGGGTGGGCGAGCTACTGGCACAGCAAGCTGATGACGCAGCACTTCGCCGAGGCGAGCGAGATCGTGCACTACTGCGATCAGCACGCGGGGGTCATTCACATGCCGGCGGGGGGCTTCAACCCGTACAAGATCGGGCTGGAGTTGTTCCGCGACATCGAGCGGCGGTGGAACACCGGGCAGCACGGCCCGCGCTGGGAGGACCTGGGCGGGCTGGGCGAGCGCGAGCGCTTCGACGACGGCAGCAAGCGCGGGCGCGAGAAGATCTTTGAAGTGCGGCGGGTGTACAACGACGTGACGTTCATCGAGGAGTTCCTCACGCCGGATTTCGTGGAGCAGCACAGGATGTTCCAGACGCGGCGGGACTCGGCCAGCGGCGAGGTGCGGATCGCCAGCCGCGACTTTGAGCGGGTGAAGCAGACGCTGCTGCACCACCTGACCAACCGGGGCGAGCCGTTTGTGTATGTGGCGGATGGGAACTACCTCAACCGGGGCGAGTTGTATCTGGCGCACCGGTTCACGGGTCTGGAGATCGACGCGGCCAAGGCGGCGGAGGTGCTGCGGGCGGTGCGGATGATCTGGGGGAGGCCGGTGCACCTGCAGGCGCGGTATCGGGAGGACATGTGTTTGTTCACGTGTGCGGCGGCGGGGGGTGGAGGGGCGGGCAGCGGAGGGGCGGATGAGGGGATCAGTCGGCAGAAGATCAGCGAGGACGTGCCGAAGCCGGCGCATTGGGTGGAGTGAGGGGCGACGAACAGGCCGCGGGGGTCTTGCTGTGGATCGGTGGGCATCGGGAGGGCTGTATCATGCGCTCGCGGCAGGCTGGATGAGTGCGGGTGCTTGATCAGTGAGAGGGCGGCACGAATGACTCCCGAGCGGGTGATTGAGATTGTGGCGGAGGTTGCCAAGGGCAAGGGCTTTCGGCGGCGCGGGGCGGTGGTGTGGAAGGCCGGCGCGGAGACGACGGCGATGCTGCAGGTGCAGCGGAGCCAGTGGTCACGGGATGTGTATCTGAACGTGGGCGTGTTGCCGAACGCTCTGGTGGTTCGGCCATACCCGCCCCCGGCGCACATGTGGGGCCACCAGCAAAGGGCAGACAAAGCGGTGCCGACGCAGGCGGAGGTGATTCGTCGGCTGAGTAGTGAATTGGAGTACTTGCAAAGCGAGGACGAGGTGCGGTTGGCGGTCGAGGCCGTGCTGGAGTGGCTGGCCGTGAAGTATCTGGATGCTGATCGCCTGCGCGCGGAAGTGCTGGCGTCCGAGCATGCGGCGGAGCGAGGGCTGGTCGAGGACTGGGCGAGAGGCGAGCAGCAGGACGGGCGGCTGTACTGGCCGGGGACAGCGTACTACTCGTCGGCCGAGCGATCTGAGAGCCCGGCGGCCGCTGGCAGCAAGGGCCAAGGCGGCGCGGGGAAGGCGCGGGAACCCCGACGGCCTCTTGACGGGGATGTGCTGCTGGTGGCTGCCGTCAGCGTGCTGAGCGGCCGGATCGTGCCGTCGGTTGAACGCGCGTACTTCTTGGTGTTCAATGACCCGGACGTATCGCATTTGATCGTGCGGGACTTTCCGTTCGCGGACGGAGCGTACACGTTGGATGATGAATGCCGGCGCGTTGGCGTGCGGGCGTGCGATGAGGTGTTCGTACTGATCAATGCGGGGCCGGTGGGATGCGGCGGGTGCGAGCGGATGAGGGCCAGCGATCTCACGGGCGCGCTGATTGATGCTTGTCGCAGAGAGGATGCGTGCATCGTGGTGGCGGCGGATGGTGGCTGGATCATCGTGATCACGCATGACGGCGTCGTCGTTCGGCTTGAGAAGCCGACGGACGGAGCCTGAAGCGGCGGTGGGAGGGCGGCGAGAGATGAGCAACAATGGTTGAGGGGGACGGAGGGCCCGGGCGAGGGGCATGGAGGGCAATGCGTGCAAGTTCAGGACTTTGTGGCGATGGTTGAGCGTTACGAGGCCTTTGTGCGGAAGGAGTTTGTGTTTTTCCGACTGGTGATGGCGTCCGCTGAGTACTACGGATCGACATTCTTCCGCTCGAGCGAGGGCGTGGTGGAGGCTCTGCAGATCTCTGGCGGTTCGTGGTGCTTCAAGTCATACCGGTCGTCGTACGGGACGTACATGTACGTGTACGACACGCCTTTGGCGAGGGTCAACAGGCTGAGTGACCGGGTGCTGCGGGAGCGGATGGCCGGGGCGCTGCGGCTGCCTGCGATGCCGTCGTCCGCTGACCCCTGGTCGGCGGCTGGGGAGTATCACAGATATCTATGCGGTGTGCCGCCGAAGTACTGCATCGCGGCGATGGCGACGGATGATGGCGTAGTGCGTGACGTGGTGAGCGGCGAGGAGCTTGCAGAGTTGCCCACGCCAAAGCGGATGACCGCGTACATGTCTAAGCCGCCGGCGCAGCTTGATCGTGCGTATGGGTTGGAGCCTCGGATGCGGGGCTTGCGGGCGCGGGTGTGGGCGGGAGAGCCGGTGACCGAGGAATTGCTGCGGGCGTTCTGGCCAAAGCCGGAGGACCGGGGCCCAGAGGTGCTGGGGCGGATCCGGGAGGCGTGCGGGTTCGCGAGGTGGCCTTGTGAGGTGTGAGCGCGCGGAGCGACGCGGCCGATTGGCCAAGTGACGAGAGGGCGAAACGGCGCGACAACGGCGGCGAGGGGCGTGGTGCTGCGGCTTAGAAGCGGTTCGGCTGCGGCTCAAAATCGATTTGGCTGCGCTGGCGGGAAGCCCTTGAAGCCCCGGCCGATCAGGCCGAAGCGGGTGCCCCGCAGGCCGCCGTCGAGCGTGGGGTCGGGCTGGTTGATGGGCGTGACGGAGTCGAAGAAGGGCCACCAGACGGCGGGGTCGGGCGAGTCGGCGATGATGATGGCGTCTTTGCCGAGCAGGGCGGGTTGATCCAGGCTGTGGCCGGGCCAGAAGTCGTGCTGCACCTGGCGGCCGCCCATGCGGCTTTGTGAGATGTAGACCGTGGGCGTGAAGCCCGCGGCGAGCAGCAAGGGCGGGATGGGGACGCTGCCGCTGCGGAGGGCGAATTCGAGCTGGCTGCCCCGGCCGTAGTGCTGGCAGAGGATGAAGGGTGCGGGGCGGGCCGGGTTGGAGGCGTGGTGCTCGCCAGCGAGGCGGAGGACGTGGGCGGTCATGGCATCAGCACCGATGAGGCGGCCGATGGGGATGGCGCGGGCGATGGCGGGCGCAACCGGCTCGAGGGCAGCACGGAGGAGATCAAGCCTCAGCATGGCCAGGCCGGCCACCAGGCCGTAGATGGCGATGGCGTTGAAGAAGAAGCGGAGCGTGCCGTGCGGCGGGGCGAGGGTGGCAAAGCGGATGGGCGGCGGGTTGGCTGGTGTGGTCGCGTTGGCGTTGGCGGCAGGGGGGGCGATGGGCTGGGCGGATTGCCACCAGGCGATCACCAGCGGGATGAACGCCAGCCAGCCGGCCAGGGGCCAGTTGCCTTCGACGGAGGAGTTGAAGGAGACGGCGAGGTAGAACAGCAGGATGGGTGCCGCGAGGGCAAGGCAGAAGGCGGGGGCGGCGGCGTGCAGCGTGGTGAGGCGCTTGCGGGCGCGCCAGGCGAAGAAGGCGGCGACGGTGAGCGGGCCGACGGTGGCCAGTTGGGTGCCGAGGAGTTCGAAGGTGTACTTGAGGGGGAAGGTGGTGGGTGTGGCGGTGCCGGGGGTTGTTGGAGGTGCGGGCAGGCGGGAGAGATCAGGGGCGAGGCCGAGGTGGCCGAGGAGGTGCTTGACGGTGGCCCAGTCGTGCTGGGCGTTCCAGATGAACACGGGCGCGAGGAAGAGGGCGAAGAGGGCGGCGGAGGCGAGGAACGCGAGCGGGCGCGGGAGGCCTGCGCGGTTGCGGCGGAGGGCGGCGAGCAGCAGCACCAGGACGCCGGGGAGGAACAGGAGGATCGTGTACTTGAAGAGGAAGCCGAGGCCGAGGCCGAGGGCGAGCAGCAACGGGCCAGAAGCGCGGCGTGCCGTGAGTGACCACCAGGCGCCGAGCGCGGCCAGGGCCCAGCAGGCGAGGTAGGGGCCATCAATGGTGGCGAGCAGGCCGAGGGCCTGGGCGGCGGGGATGAGGTTGTAGATGGCGGCGCCGAGGAACGCAGCGCGGGCCTTGTGGGCGACGGACGCGGTGAGGTCGCGGCAGAGCGCGGCGGTGGCGAGCGCGCCGACGGCGCAGGCGAGGACGGCGACCATGCGGACGCCGAAGGCGGAGTGGCCGAAGACGGAGGTGGAGGCGAACATGGCCCAGGCGATGCCGGGGCCTTTGGTGTTGTAGCTCCACGCGGGGTGCTGCGACCAGAGGGAGTAGAAGGCTTCGTCCTCGGCCAGGCCATAGGGGGAGAACCAGGCGAGGTACAGCGTTCGCGCCAGGGCGAGGAGGAGGACGAGCAGGATGGCGGGACGGAGGTGGCTCAGGTCAGAGCCTCAGGTGGTGATCGTGCGGGCGATCAGGGGCGGTGCTCGTCGTCATCGCGCGGGGGCGAGGCGGCGGGGCCGGCGGGGCGGGCCTTGGGGCCGAAGGGGCCGGGGGTGCCGGGGGTGCCGGCGGAACCGGAGGCAGCGCGCGGGCCGGAGATGTTGGGCGGTGCGGCCTGGCCGGGGCGCGGGCGGAAACCTGCCCCGCCGGGTCCGCTGGGTCCGCCAGGACCACCGGGCCCGCCACCGGGACGGGGCCGGAACCCACCACCGCCACCCCCCCCGCCACCCCCACCACCGGGGCGGCGGCCGGCGCCGGTCTGGGTCGGGTGTTCGCCGGCGTCGAGCTGCTGGCGCTCGTAGCGCTCCTTGTTGGTCTTGAAGTCCATCAGCAGCTCGATGCGGTCGGCGGTCTTGCCGAGCTTGGCCTTGAGTTCCTGCCGGGCCACCAGCAGGTTGGTGCGGCGGGAGATGTGGCCGAGGATGACCTTCTGGCACTCGACGACGCGGAGCCACTCGACGATGTCGTCGATGTGCATGTGCATGCCGGTGCGGGCGCGTTCCTTGTGGTCGCTCTCGAAGAAGGTGCACTCGGTGATGAGGATCTGGGCCTTGCGGACGTCATCGCGGAGCAGCGCGGGGCCGGGGACGGTGTCCATCACGTAGGCGATGAGCGGGATCTCGTGGATCTTGGTGATCTCTTCGCCCCGCTCCTTGAGCTCCATGAGCTTCTCTTGCGGCATGCCGACAAGGTCGGGCCGGAGTTTGGAGCGGCGCTCGTAGACCACGTAGCCGAAGGTGGGGGTGGTGTGCTCGAGCGGGAAGCCGCGGATGAAGATGTTGTTCTTGATCTCGACGGGCTGATCGGCCTTGACGGGGATGAGGTTGAAGGGCGTCTTCTGGCGCTCAAGCTCGATGTAGCCCTCCATCATCTTCTGGACCGCGGGGGCGATGGCCTCGGGGACGATGAGGTTCGCGGGGCCCATGCCTTGGAAGTATCGCTGGGAGCAGAAGTAGGCCAGGCCGCCGACGTGGTCCATATGGCCGTGGGAGATGGCGACGTACTTGCTGGCGAGCATGGGACGCGGGCAGGAGCCCATGTCGAAGGTGATGTCCAGCTCGGGGATCATCACGGTGGTGATCTCGCCGGCGACGGAGGTGCCGACGACGCGGAAGGGGGGGATGTAGAGGAAGCCGAGGCTCTGCTCGCGGGGCGGGGGCTTGGGGAGCATGGGGGCGAATCTCCGGTTCGCGGGGCGGTGGCCCGGCGCGGGGTGGGAAGCGGGTGGGTGCGAAGCGCGACGAAGCGGGGCGATGACGCCCGGG
>JAJTDF010000168.1 GCA_021294835.1 Planctomycetaceae bacterium | reverse complement strand
TGCAGGCCACGGGAACCAACCCAACCGTCATCAGCACCGGCGTGATCGCCACGCAAACAGCTCCCGACGGCGCACGCGGCAGCATCGAGCTGCTCGCAACCAACGGCCAGGGGCAGACCACGGGTTTTGCAGCCGTGTCTGGTGTGCTCGATGCAAGTGGCTACGGCACCAGCGGCACCACCGCAGCAACCATGACCGGCGGCACCATCCGCGTTACCGGCGGCACCACCTGGGTCGAGCGCGCGCTCATCGACGTCTCAGGCCGCGACGGCGGCGGGCAACTCCGCCTCGGTGGCGAGTACCTCGGCGGGCAGAGCATCCAGCCCGTCCCGGGCCTCTTTGTCCCCAACCTTGCCACGCCCAACGCACAGTCCACCTTCGTCGCCGCCGACGTCCTCCTCCGCGGCAACGCCATCGAACGCGGTCACGGCGGGCAACTCATCACCTGGTCCGACGGCCTGACAAGCTTTGGCGGCACCATCCAGGCTCGCGGCGGCCTCGCTTCGGGCAACGGCGGCTTCGCAGAGGTCTCAGGCCACGGGCAGCTCGACTTCCGTGGCGAGGCCGACCTGCTCCCACAAAGCACCACCGGCGCCCGCGGCACGCTCCTGCTCGACCCGACTGACATCGTCGTTAGCAACTTCGCACCCAACGACGCCAGCGTCTCGGCCAACCTGCGCCTCTGGCTCGACGCCAGCGATACCACACGCGTCTTCCTCACCTACTCCACCGACAGCGTCCCGACCACCGCCAGCGGCACCATCGGCACCAACACCATCACCACAAGCGCCGACGTCTCGGCCGCGCTGGCCGTCGGCGCACGCATCCGCCTCACTGGCGCCGGCGCCGTAACCGCCGCCTCAACGCTCGGGGCCAACACCTACACCATCGCCGCCATCGCCGGCACCACCATCACCACCGTCGAGACGCTCACCTCGACCTACTCGGCCGGCACCTCCTTCTTCCGCGGCCTTGTCAGCGCCCTCAACGACCGCAGCGCAGTCGGCAACAACTCCACACAGGCCACGCAGGCCAATATGCCCCTGTGGATATCCAACGGCCAGAACAACCTCGGCACCATCGTCTTTGACGGCAACACCGAGAACCTCTCCACCGCCGGCAACATCATGCCCGCGACGACCGCGCTGACACTCTTCCACGCCTTCCAGCACGGCTCCCAGGCCAGCTTCCCCAGCCAGGGGCGGCAGTTCGGCGTCGGGCAGCTCAACTACGCCGACAACTGGGACTCCTCCGGCGGACCCACCGGCGTCGTCAACCCCTCCACCAGCAGCGGCACCAACGCCATCAACGTCCTGAACTACAACGGCGTCAACTACTCAGGATTCCTCAACTCTGTCGCCGGCACGCCCGTCGCCGGCAGCGCAACGACCGGCAGCCGCTGGATCGGCGGCGGCTCGTTCCTCAACACCGTCGACCCACTCAACCCGACCCTCTACGAGACCGTCGCCTACAACGCCGCGCTCTCGCTGAACAACCAGAACCTCCTCGAACAATACATGGCCTCACGCTGGGCCATCACCCTCACACCACCGGGCACAGGCGGCACCGAGGCCGCACGCGCCATGGCCTCCGACGGCTACAGCGTCTTCCACGCCCCCTACCTCCAGCGCCTCTCCATCTCCGCCAACATCAGCCTCGTTGCCACCAACTCCATCGTCATCAACGACCTGACGGCCAACTCCGGCACAGGCATCCTCGCCCTCGCCGCCGGCCGCAGCCTCACGCTCACCGCCGGCGCCGGCGGCATCACGATGGTCAATACCGCCAACACCCTCCGCACCAACGGGGGCGCCATCGCCATGACCTCCGGCGGTGTCCTCACCATCGGCCAGCTCGACACCACCAACGCCGGCGGCACACCTGCCGGCGCAAACGTAACGCTCCGCTCCGCAGGCGGCATCATCACCACCGGAACCATCAACAGCGGCACCGCCGGCAACGTCATCGTCGACTCAACCAACAGCGGTGCGAACCCCGCCGGCGCGAACATCAACGCCACCTTCACCGACTACACACGCCTGAGCACCGCCAACGCCGGCACCACCGGCACACTCACGGTCCGCCAGGCAGGCCCCTGGTCCATCAACCTCGCCACCGCCTTCACGCCCTTGTCGGGCCTGAACACCACATTCTCAACAACCGCCGGCGCCATGACCCTCACCGGCACCGGCACCGCCGCGATGCCCACGGGCACGCTCCGCTCCTCAGGCCAGGCCCTGACACTCTTCAGCAGCAGCGCCATGTCCGCCGGCACCATCGACACCACCAACGCTGGCGGCTCGCCCAACGGCGCCAACATCACCCTACGCACCCCCGCCCAGACCATCAACGCGACCCTGCTCACCACAGGCACCGTCGGCAACATCATCCTGGACTCGACAAACCTCAGCGCCAACCCCGCAGGCGCGGCAGTCACCGCCACGGTCGCAAACTACCTCCGCATCACCAGCGCCAACGCCGGCACCGCCGGCGCACTGACCCTCGCCCAGCCCGGCGCGTGGTCCTTTGACCTCTCCACCGCCTTCACTCCCCTGGCCGCAAACTC